>CAYUTA010000020.1:0-40800 GCA_964447605.1 uncultured Oscillospiraceae bacterium
TCTTGAGGGACGAATAGCACTCCAGCAACGCGTTATACAGCGTCGTGCTGACCTGACAAACACCGCCGCCATATTGCTCAATATAGCGGTCGCCGCCGACAATGCCGTTGGCCAGCTTCCAGCCGTTCTTTTCCGTTCGGTCTCCCACCGTGTCGTTAAAACTCCAGGTATTGCCTGGCTTGACAACCTGATTGTTGATGGCGTCCACGGTCTTCTGTACGTTAAATGCACGGTTCGGAATCATCGTCTCCCGTTGATACTCCGTATCCTCGGCCGTTCCCTTGTAGTCATACGTTGTGGAAAAAGACCCGATCAGCGTGGTGTGCGCTTTCACGTCTTCAACGGTAATCGTGGGGCTGATCACCGTCAGCTGCGGCTGGATGACCGTCTGGTACTGTTTGTTTTCAAGCGCTTGGTGTACAAGCTGCCTGGTTGCCTCTACGTTGACGCCATAGCCCGGCTGACCCTCGATATACTCAAACTCCGGGCTGCCGTCCTCTGAAAACCGTACGGTAAACGTTGCATCCGTTGGCGGCGAGGTCAGCGTTTGATTGATTTCATCAATGCGCTGGGCAAGCGCATCGTCGTCAATTTGAATATTCGTATAGTATACCTGATTGGACGTGCCTGCCAGCGCGGTGCTCAGCACCGTGTCAAGATCGCTGTATGCAGCCATATCCTCTCCGGTAATAATTTTTGAAAACCCCTCGCCCGAGAGCGTGATGGCAATGTTATTGATTGCATACGTCTCGTTTGTCTGAAGCTGTGTGCGAACCTCTTCAATGGTCTTTCCGGACACGTCCGCGCCGTTGATGTATACGTCGCTGCGGAAGACGTCTGTGGCCTCGTCCACAGGCGCCGGCTGCCGACAGCTTTTTACAATCATTACCATAGCGCCCGCCAGCAGCGCCAGCAACGCCAGCGAGGAAAGGCCGAGCATCAGCCGGCGGCGGCGCAGCTTCCTGCGCTTCTTGCCGGAACCGCCGCGCGAGCCCGAAGAACCGGAAGGACGGTCGGCGGACATGCGCGCGCCATGTTCGTGGTACCCGCTGTTGTATCCGTCATAATTATAGTCAAAACGGCCCGTGTTCTGTGAACGCGTGCCACCACGCCCCGCACTGCCGCCTGATCCGGCTCCGGTACGGGATCCCGCGCCGCTTTTGGCGCTCTTTTGTGATGCCGATTTGGCAGTGTCCGGCAAGCCGGTGTATTTTTCGTACATGTCCTCCCTCAAAACCCATTGACATATACATGACATTATACACGACCATCCGGAAGTTCGCAACATTCCGCCAAGATTTCACATTCTATTGCGGTTCAAATCACAAATATCCGGCCCGCCCGCACCGCGTTAAAGCCTCCGCGGCAGACGAACCACGCCGGATTGCAAAAGTGCATCCAGAAGGCTTATTTGCTGCATAGGACAAATCCGCGCCGGCATAACTTATTCCATCGAACGCTGTCGAATCGAGGGAGGATCTTTTCATGCAGTGGCTGCAAATCATTTCCGATCTGCTCTTTTTTGCCGCGTATGTGGGCAATACCAACGCGTTCCCGGAGCCTTTGAGCGCCGCGGAGGAGCGCGACTGCATCAGGCGCATGCGGGCGGGCGACGAATCTGCGCGCGATAAGCTCATCGAGCACAATCTGCGGCTTGTGGCGTACATAGCGCGTAAATATGTGCGCACGGGGCGCGACAGCGACGATGTGGTCAGCATCGGCATCATCGGCCTGATCAAGGCGGTTTCAACCTATGACCCGGATAAAGGCGTGGCGTTATCGAGCTATGCCAGCCGATGTGTGGAAAACGAGATCCTCATGAGTCTGCGCGTAGAAAAGAAGCTGGTGGGCGAGGTTTCGCTCAACGAACCCATCGGCACCGACAGCGACGGCAACGACGTATCGCTTTGCGACATCCTCGGTACGGATGCGGACACGGTTGTGGACGAGGTGCAAAGCCGTATGGACGCCGAGCACGTCAACCGCGCCATGCAGCAGGCTCTGACGCCGCGCGAGCGGACGGTTATCAGCCTGCGCTTCGGCCTCGGCGGCAGGTACCGCATGACGCAAAGGGAGATTGCTTCCATGCTTGGTATCTCGCGTTCCTATATCTCACGCATTGAAAAAAAAGCATTGCAAAAGCTGACCGCCGCGCTGAAGGACGCGGCACGGCAGGCGCCGTAGTACTCTCGTTCCAGCAGCACAATCCGTCAAAAACGGCGGCATATACGTCGGTGTCTTGTATGCGGCCGGCGCGGCCGTTTCGGCGTGCTGAAAAAGGCATGACGCAGCTTGCTCCGTCAGCCCGCGCACGATAGAAACGCAGGAAGATTGTTTGCAGAAAATGCCGCATCGATCCCGCGGGAAAGTCCACGCCTGCCGCATGCCTTCGTTTTTTGACGGCCTAGCGGCCGCTTCAAAAGAGCGGCCGCGCGGGAGAGGCTTTTACTTCAGCGGTTTGGCATTGGCAAGCAGATATTTCTCCGCCTCGCCGCACCAAAGCCCGTTGTTGGCCGTTACAATCCGGTTCAACTCGGCAAACAGCGGGTCAGATGCCCCCTTTGCGGCAAAGTCGGCGATGGCGGTCAGGGGCAGGCTGATATGGTTATAGATCAGCTTCTTGCCGCCCGGGATATGCGGCAGCTCCCCGGTCGTTTCCACAACGCAGTCAAGTCCGCCGATATGCGTGACCATCGCCGCGGGATCGATCAAGCCCTTGTTCATCATTTCGATGGACTCGCGCATGTCGCTTGTGTTTCCGCCGGACGTGCCGACCAGGTGATGGTACGCATAATGAACGTTATAAAAGTTTATCTCGGCTTTGAATTCCGTATTGGACGGCCCGGCAAAGAAGTTCAGGCAGCCGTCAAAGCCCAGGATGGCGTCCGCCTGCTCGACAACGGGACGTACCGGCGCAAAACAGATCACGTCGTCATAGCCCGTTCCGCCGGAAAGCTCCATGAGCGCCGCAACGGGGTCGTCAACCTTGCCGGTGTTGACATAGTGCAGCTCCACGCCGCAGCGCCGCGCTTCTTCAACCGTATAGATGCCCGCGGCGCGCGCCAGGCGTGCGTCGTCGATATCGGTCACAACGAGCAGCCCGGGCCTGCGGTCGCAATGGAGCGCATAGTCGATTGCGCCGAGTCCCATTGGCCCGACGCTGGCCAGCAGCGCCAGCTTGCCGCCCTCCACGATACCCATGCTGTGATCATAGCTACCCGGCACGGTATGGTACATGGCGTGATAGGTCCCCACAATGCAGCTCATCGGCTCAGCAAGCGAGCCATAGAAATAGACGTCGGAATCATATTTGAGCAGGCAGTCCATCGCGAGCGTTTCAAACGGAATGTTGGCGTACAGGGAATCGCCGCCGCAGTATGGGTAGGAATAGCCGGGGGCGTCCAGGGAACCCTTGTAAAAATGCGCGGGCTGAATGGAAAACCCGTCGCCGGGTCTGAATTGACTCCGCCACTTTTTGCCCGCTTCAACGATCCGGCCACAGAACTCATGTCCGATGATAACGGGGTTTTCCGCAACATTGTCCGGCACGCGCTTGTGGCCCGCGCCCTGGCTTGCGGCCTTATAGCTGGACATGCAAAGACTATCGCTTACAATCTCCACCCGCACGCCGTCTTCGCCGATATCGGGGAGCTCAAACTCCTCGAGCCGCAGGTCGTTTACCCCATACAGGCGTACCGCTTTGGTTTTCATATCCGTCACTCCTCTCCGTTTTCATGGCGAATGATTCGCCAGGTGCTGTCGATCAGATTGGCAAACTGCGCGTCCTTCATCTTTTCAATCACAAAGCTTTGCCGCGGGGAATTGATGTCCTCCCCGCTGATTTGCAGCATGCCGTAACGCTCGCACAGCGCGCGCAGCCTGGCAAGCTGCGCGTCGGTATTGCGCGTAGGCATATACGTAATCGCCCGCACGCCGTGCGCATGCAGCGTTTCAAACAGTTCCTCAAGATAATCGTCCTCAAATTTCTGCGCCTTCTTGTCGCCCGTAACGGAGGCAGTCACGTCGCCAAGGTACGCATAGGCGAGGATGCCGCCGGCCTGCGCGGCAAACGCCACAAAGCCGTCCAGTCCCGGGCATTCATCGGCCGCGTCGATATATACCTTGGGAATGCACTCCTTCTTCAGCTTGCCTACCATGTCATATTCGGCAAACAGCTCGCGTCCACGGCTCAGTTTCCTTGCAAGCGCCAGCATCAGGTGCCGTTCCGTTACCGAGCCGCCGTCTTGATACAGGGACAGGGGCAGCACGTCCCGCTCAAAATCAAGCGCAACGCCCATGACCTCGTTGATGCGCTCCACCATCGAGCGGTTGCGCCGGTTACGCGCCTCGCGCAGCGGTATAAAATACGCCTGCACCGCGTCGATGTTTTTGTGCGGCACGCCATGTAAAACCATATAGCTGACCCCGATCTGGTCTGGATTGTTGGTACGCCGGTTTTCAAAGGGCGTACCTTTCATGGAAACGCGCGTTTCAACGCCAATGGTCGTGGGGATGCCGATGCGCCTGCCCGCTTCAATGAATTCACGCGCGCCGGCAATGCTGTCGTGATCCACAATCCCCGCCGTGCACAGGCCCTCGCTGCGCGCGGCAAATACGGCCGCCGCGGGCGAATATGGTGAAAACGAGTATGTCGTATGAATGTGGTTGTTGATCATGCGCGCGTCCGGCTCCACAAACGCGGCGCTCCTGAGAATTCCGGACAGGTTGTCCAGCCGCTCGGCCGCCGTGCCGGCATTGAGCTTATCCAGCAAACGTCGTTCAATCATCGTGCGGCACCCCTTAGCGCAACATGCACTGGCCGCCCGTGACCGGGATCGCCTGGCCGGTTTCAAACGTCTGTTCCACGGCGTAAAAAATCGCCTTTGCCACATCGGCCGGCAGGCAGCCGCGCTGAATCAGCGACCTGCTCAAATAGTACGCTTTCACGTCCTCAACGGTCTTAGCGCCCCTGACCTTGCCCGCACGCAGATACTGCACAAACAGCCCGCGCTCCGGGTCGCTCCACAAGGGGCCGTCATAATAATTGCCCGGACAGACGGCGTTGACCTTGATATTATACGGCGCAAGCTCAAGCGCAAAGCTCTGTACCAGCCCGATGCCGCCAAATTTGCCTCCCGCATAGGCGAAGTTCTTGTTGCTGCCCTCCAGGCCGGATTTACTGTTGACCTCAATGATATCGCCCATCCAGCCCGAATCGGCCGCAAACTGCGCGCGCATAATCCGCTGGGCGTATTTTACACAGGTGAAAAATGCCGTATAGTTGATCGACGTGACAAACTCAAAATCCCTCTTCTCCATCTCGTCAAGCGAGCCGGCCTTGAGCACGCCGGCGTTGGAAACCAGCAGGTCCAGCCCGCCAAAGCGCTCCACGGCAAAGCCGATCATGGCCGCCACGCTGTCCTCTTCGGCAACGTTTACTTTCACGGCAACGGCGCGCCGCCCCATCTTCTCGGCCACGGTCCGGGCCAGCGGCTCATTGAGGTCGGCAATCACAACGCAGGCGCCCTCGCGGTACAGCTCCTCGGCGATCCCCCTGCCAAAGCCCTGGGCGCTCCCGGTAACAATTGCGATTTTTCCATCGAGACGGCCGCCCGCCGCAACGCGCTTGCCAACGTTTTGCGCGGCGATTTCTTCCCATTTTTTCATGTCGATCATTGGTATTCCCCTCCGTTTCTGAATATTAATCCGCCGTTGGGCCCTCACTGTCCCAGCCCGTCAAAAAAACTTGTTTCGACGGATTCCAGGGCCTTTCCCGCATATTTTTTTGTGGAATCGGCGGGCAGGCAAGCTATAATACGTTTTGAACAGCCTGCGCCGCGGACTCCATGTCTTCCCGTTCCCAACACGGTTTATTTGATTACGCCCTTCTGCAGCACAACGTTTGCATAGATCGCCGCCTCGCCCGTCTGCACGATGCAACAGGCCTTGTTCGCCTTTTCATAAAATGAATAACGCTCCAGCTTCGAAACGGCCGCTTCGCCGCGCGCGTCATACTTTTTAACGATGGCGCGATAGTCGTCGTGAATGGGGATTTTCATTCCTTTGTCGCGCACGTCCACGTCCATGAGCATCACAGGCGTATCGGTATAGGTATCCAGCGGAATCAGCCGAAGAATCGCCTCAAGCAGTTCCGGCACGCCATGGCCGTCCGCGCGGATAAACACGGCGCCGTTCTTCATTGCGGCGCTCGCGCCGGGATAATTGCCGTCGGCAAGCAGAATGGCGTCCCCATGTCCCATCTCACAGAGCGCTTTCAGCAGTTCGGGAGAAAGAATGTTCGGCACGTTCAGCAGCATAATTGATTCCCTCCATGATAACCTCCGCCCGGTCGTCCCGCATGGCCGCCGGACAGGGAATGTGGACCTTTGGTTGATCTGTCTTGACCCTGTCGGACGCCTTTTTCAGCGCCCGCCGGATCTGTCAGAGCCTGGCGGCGGCGGCGTGATCGAGATAGATCTCCACAAACGGGTGCAGTTGCAGCACGCTTGCCGGAACCGCCTCGCACACCGGACCGTTGATCGTTTCGGCAACAATGTCCGCCTTATCCGCGCCAAGGGCGATGAGAAGAATGCTGCGCGCGTTCATAACCGTCCGGATTCCCATCGTGACCGCACGGCGCGGAACCTCGTCGATTGAGTTGAAAAAGCGTGAGTTGGCCTGTATGGAACGCTCGGCCAGGTCCACTGCATGCGTGAACGAGCCGAACGGCGTTCCGGGCTCGTTAAAGCCGATGTGCCCGTCGTGCCCGATGCCGAGCAGCTGCAGCTCAATGCCGCCGGCCTGCTGAATCTGCTTTTCATATGTTTCCGCCGCCTTGTCCGAATCGCCGACGCCGCATGGCACATGCGTATTCTCCATCGGGATGTCGATATGGTGAAACAGGTTGTCGTTCATAAAGCAGCGATACGATTGCTCATGCGTTTCCGCAAGGCCGATGTATTCGTCGAGGTTGAACGTCGTCGCCCTGGAAAAGGACAGTTCGCCCGCACGGTTACGCCTGGCAAGCTCCTGGTAGAGGCCGACCGGCGTGGAGCCGGTAGCAAAGCCAAGCACGGCGGACGGCATTTTGTTCAGCAGCGCAACATATCGTTCCGAGGCGATTTTTGCAAGGTTTTCCGGTGTGTCGATAAAAATTTTCATATGCCCTCCAATTGGATGTGTTATGAGTAAAACATACTCTAACATTCTGTTTGTGTCAACCGATTCGACGGTTTCTCAATTGAGAAACCCCGGAATACAAATCGCGCTTGTTATTATATAACATCCGCGTTATAATTGATGTTATAAACGAGCAAGCGAGGCCATTATGTCAAACAGCAACAGATTGCTGACCGTTCGGGAATACATTCAATCGCACGGCGAGGTCAGCATCGCCGATCTCCAGTCGTTTTATAACGGCTATTCCGCCATGACCGCCTGGCGCGACTTAAAGCAGCTTGAGGAACAGGGTTATATCCGCCGCGTACACGGCGGCGCAATCAGCATGCTGGCCGCAACGCCGCAGATCGAGGGCATATACAGCAAGCGCGCGCGCGAATACGTGCATCAGAAAAACGCGATTGCCCGCACGGCTCTGCAATTCCTTGCGCCGGGCCACTCCGTTTACCTTGACGCCGGCAGCACGCTCATGGCGCTGGCAAACGCAATGGGCAGCGAACGCTACACCGTTGTCACCAGCGGCGCAAACATCGCCATTGAACTGAGCCAGCGGCATACCTGCGACGTGTTGCTCACCGGCGGACAGATCAGCGAAAACACGCTGTCCTGCTCCGGCGCGCAGGCGGAGGACTTTATCTCCTCCATCAACATCGATGTGGCGCTTATGGCTACCTCCGGCTTTTCAATCCGCAGCGGCTTCACCAGCGGCTCTCAATCGGAAAGCCTTCTGAAAAGCCGCGTGATTCGGAAGGCGGCCAAAATCGTGATGCTGATGGACCATTCCAAGCTGGGGCGTTCGCTGCCTTTTACATTTGCCTCGCTCGATGACATCGACGTTTTGATCTGCGACGCGCGCCTGCCAAAAGAGCTCCTTGCACGCGCCAATACGGCAAGCGTACGCTGCATTGTGGCCGAGGATCAGACCGTCTGATTCGCCATCCAATCGGCCAGTTCCTCTACGGCGGTTTGCGCCTCTGCGTTCCCCGATACCGTTCTTATGCGCGCCGCAAGCGCCTCCGGGGAAAACGGCGCGTTTTTCAGCGCCCGCTCCAACCTCTGCGGCAACGCCGCGTCCATTGCGTCGCTGTAAGCCGTGCAGCACTCCACACGCCCATGCCGGCACTTCAGCAGCAGCTCGATCTCGCCCCAGTTGAATTTATTTGACAAAACCGCGTCAAACCGCGGCGTTTTGCCAAACCGCCAATCCCAAGACGCATAGCGCGCGTTCAGCGCGTCGATCGCCGCACGGTCAAGCGCCTCCTCCTCGATCCGCACGCATGTTCCATACGCCGCCGTAAATGCCTCCATCATCGCGTCCATCATCTGCGGCACGGTAACGCGGGGCTCGACGGCGCTGAGGTTACATACGCGGGAACGCACGCTGTTTACCCCCTTGGCCTGAAGTTTCCGCTCTGACGGCGCAAGATACCGGCCAAGCCTCTCCATGTCGGACGCAATGAGAATTGTGCCGTGGTGCATGGCGATTTTTTCGGTAAAGCGGAAGGCATTGCCGGAAAACTTGGCTCCGCCCCCGGCCAAGACCACGTCGTTTCGGCCGGAGACGACCGTTTCAACGCCAAACGAACTTACCGCGCGCAGCACCACCGCAAGCTGACGCTGCACGTCATACGCCTCCCGCGGCAGAACAAACGTAAAATTCAGATTGCCCAGATCGTGGAACACGGCGCCACCGCCTGAGCTGCGGCGCGCCAGCCTGCCGCCCTCGCTTTCCAGTAGGGCAACGCGGCATTCCTTCCATGCGTTCTGATTGCGCCCGATGACCACCGTGTTTTGGTTTTGCCACAGGTACAGGGTTGCGCCGCCGGAAGACTGGGTGTCGAACAGCCGTTCCTCGAGCGCAAGGTTATGCCAGGGATCGGTACAGGTTGTCAGAATAAGTCTGTTCATGAAAAAACGGATTCCGTATCCGATTGATCCGGCGGCGGAACGGACCGCGTCCCGCCGCCGGATCGCCGCTTCGTTTTGTTTTCAGATGCCGCGCTTATTTTCGCGGATCTGCTCGAGTTCCGTCCAGTTATGCGTACAAACGTGGCCGGGCAGCGGCAGAATCCGCTCGTGAACGGCGTCCACCATCCATTCCGCCTGCGGGAAGAACGCATCCTCGAGCTCATGCGCCGGCGTAATCCAGTTCTTGGCGCCCACGACTACCGGCGGCGCGTCGAGATAATCGAACGCGAGTTCGGCAATGTTGGAGGCAAGGTTACGCATAAAGCTGTTGCGCTCGCATGCGTCGCCTGTGATGACGATGCGACCCGTCTTTTTAACCGATTCGATGACCGGCTCATAGTTGAAGGGCACCAGCGAACGCGCGTCGATGAGTTCCGCAGAAACGCCGTACTTCTCCTGAAGAATGTCGCAGGCCTTGGCGGCGCGATACAGCGTTGCGCCAATGGATATGATCGTCACGTCGGAGCCCACGCGCTTCACATCCGGCTCGCCGAACGGAATCTCGTATTCTTCGGCCGGTACGCCGCCGGTATGGAACTGCTCGCCTACGTCGTAGATACGCTGGCTTTCGAGGAAGATAACCGGGTCGGTGCCGTTGAGCGCGGACTGCATGAGCCCCTTTGCGTCATAAGGCGTTGCGGGGAAGCAGACCTTCAGGCCCGGGATATGCGCGACCAGCGCGGACCAGTCCTGCGAGTGCTGCGCGCCGTATTTGCTGCCGACGCTCATGCGCAGCACCACGGGCATCTTGAGCATGCCGGCGCTCATGGACTGCCACTTGCTCATCTGGTTGAACAGCTCGTCGCCGCAGCGGCCGATGAAGTCCATATACATGATCTCGCCGACGGCGCGGCCGCCGGACATGGCGTAACCGACCGCCGCGCCCGCGATGCCCGCCTCGGCAATCGGCGTGTTGAACAGGCGGTGGTATGGAATGGCCTCCGTCATGCCGCGGTAGACCGCAAACGCGCCGCCCCAGTCGCGCACGTCTTCGCCAAAGGAGATGAGCGTGGGGTCTTCATAAAACTTGTTGATGATGGGCTCGGCAATGCCGTCGCGCAGTTGATAGACCTTGTTCTTGCCTACGGGCTTACCGTTTGCGTCAAAGCCGAAGCGTTCCTTCCTGGCAATCTGCTGCACGCGCGGACATGCCTCCCTGGGCAGCAGCATTTCCGGCTTGCGGCCCGCGTCAAACGCGCGCACGGTTTCGTTGCTGAACATCAGGTCGGCGATGAAGCTTGCTTCTCTGCCAAAGATATCGATGCGCGGCGAAACGGTTTCGTCGATGGCGAGCTTCATGTTGCGCAGCATATCGGCCCTGACCTTGTCCCAGATTGCATCGAGCTCGGCCTGCGTGGCAACCCCGGCCTCAATGATCTGTCTGCCGAATGAAACGATGGAATCCTGCTCCTCCCAGGCTGCGACTTCCTCCTTGCTGCGGTAGCTCGAGGAATCCGACGGGCTGTGGCCGCTGATGCGGTAGGTAACCACGTCGAGCAGTACCGGACCGTCCTTTTTGACCAGCGGCAGCTTGCGCCGGTATGCATCGATAACGGCCAGCGGATTGTAGCCGTCCACACGCTCGGCATGCATGGCGCTGGGCAGCACGCCCGCCGCAATGCGCGCGACCATATCGTAGCCCATCGTTTCGCCGCGGGTCTGTCCGCCCATGCCATAGAAGTTATCGTTGATGTTGAACAGGATTGGCATGCCGCCGCCATCCTTGCCCCAGAGCGTACGAATCTGGTCCATTGCGGAGATCATCAGGCCTTCCCAGACCGGGCCGCAGGCCATCGAGCCGTCGCCGATGTTGCAAACGACCACGCCGGGCTTCTTGTTGCACAGCTTATACAGCGCCGCGCCCGGGGCGATGCTGCCGCTTCCGCCGACGATGGCGTTGTTGGGATAGATGCCAAACGGTGTGAAGAACGCGTGCATGCTGCCGCCAAGACCCTTGTTAAAGCCGTTTTCGCGGGCAAACGTTTCGCACATCATGCCGTAAAGCAGGAAGTTGACGCCGTTTTCCTTGACGGAATCGGACGGGTTCTTGACGACATTGTAGGTACGGCCGTCAAAAAAACGCTCCATAATCCCGGTGAGGTGTTTGTCTTCAAGTATCTCAATGGATCGCAGGCCCTTGGCAAGGATTTCGCCGTGGCTTCTGTGCGAGCCGAACGTATAGTCGTCCAGCGTCAGTTCGTATGCCGCGCCGACATAGGCCGCCTCCTGGCCGACGCCAAGGTGCGCGGGGCCAGGGTGATTATACTGTACGCCCTGGTATTCGTTGGTGGTCTTAATGAGGTTGAGCATGGTCTCAAACTCGCGGATGTAGCACATATCGCGGTAGATATGCATCAGCTCATCCTTGGAGAAGTTCTTAACCTCGTCCCTGACCGTCTTCTGGTAGACGTTAACGGGAATTTCCGGCACGCACAGCGGCTCGGGACGGCGTACTTTTTCCGGATCGACATACAGTTGCTTGCTCATAACAAATGCTTTCCTTTCAATTAACCCTGATACTGGAATACCGCCTCGCGGATGATTTCACATACGGTGGGGTGCGGGAACACGATCTCCTTGATTTCATCGATGGTAAGGCCGATTTCGATGAACGCGCCGGCTGCAACGATGAACTCGCTGGCGTAATTGCACAGCGCCTGCGCGCCGACAACGGTCCTCGTTTTGTTGTTGATCACAAGCTTAAAGACGCCGTCTCCGCCCTCGTTCTCGGCAACATAGCGGCCGCTGTACTGCATCGGCAGTTTGACCGCGGCGATGTCCATCCCTCTGGCCTTTGCGGAATATTCCGTCTCGCCCACGCTGCCAAGCTCCGGATTGGTGTACAGTACGCCCGGAATGGCCGTATAGCGCATCGTGTCGCGCTTGCCAAGCATGTTGTTGACGGCCACCTCCGCCTCGCGGTATGCCGTGTGCGCCAGCATGGATTTGCCGTTGACATCGCCTGCGGCATAGACCTCCGGCTGATTGGTCTTCATGCGCGCATCGGTCACAATCGCGCCGCGCTCGGTCAGGACGTTGATGCTTTCCAGTCCGATATCGCGCGTATTGGCGCGCCGGCCTATGGAAAGCAGCGCCTTATCCGCCTGCACAGACCCGGCTTTTCCATCCTTCTCATAGCGTACGACGCCGCCCTGAACCTCGGTGACCCTGGCGGAAAGCAGAAATGTAACGCCCCGCTTCTCATAGTTTTTTTGCAGGAGTTTCACCAGATCGGGGTCGTTTTCACCCGCGATATGGTCGAGCATTTCAATGACCGCGACCTTGGTTCCGATGGAGGTAAAGTAGCTGGCCAGTTCCAACCCGATTACGCCGCCGCCAATGACGACAAGGGTCTTTGGCGGCTCAGTCAGCGCCAGTATCTCGCGGTTGGTCAGCACAAAGCCGTTTGCAAGCCCCTCTTGCAGGCCGGGAATCGGCGGAATCGCCGGGCTGCTGCCGGTGGCGATGAGCAGACGCTTGCCGGTGTAGGCCCCGCCCCCCGCTTCCACAGTATAGCCTTCCGCCGTACGGCCCGTAATCAAGCCGTGCGCGCTGACGGTGGTTACCCGGTTGGCCTTCAGCGCGGCGGCCACGCCGGAAACCAGTTGCTTGACAACCTTGTCCTTGCGGGCGACAACCCCGGCATGGTCGATTGAAAGCCCCGCGGCGGACACGCCGTACTTTTCGCCATGCGCCGCGCCGTCATAGAGCTTCGCGCTGTAAAGCAGCGTTTTGGTGGGAATGCAGCCTTCGTTGAGGCACACGCCGCCGAAGCTGCGCGCCTCAACGCAGAGCACCCGCATACCCGCATGTCCGGCGCGTTCCGCGGCAAGATACCCCGCAGGGCCGCCTCCAAGCACGATCAGATCGTATCTTTCGTTTGCCATACGCTCCACCCCTTACCCGACCATCAGCGCGGAGAAATTCTCCAGTGCGGTCGCAAGATCCTTGAGGAAGCGGGAGGCCGGCGCGCCGTCCACCGCGCGGTGGTCGTACGTCAGCGACAGTCCCATTGCAGGATAGGTTCCAAGCTGCCCATTGACCGCGCGCACGCGCTCCGTAATGCAGCACACGCCCAGCAACGCCACCTGCGGCGGGTTGATGACCGGCGTGAAGCTCTCGATGCCGAACACGCCGAGGTTGCTGATGGTAAAGGAGCCGTCCTTGAGCAAATCGGGGCTGATCGTCCCCTCCTGCGCGCTCTTGATCAGCTGTTTGGACTCGGCGGCAATCTGCTTCAAGCTCTTTTGATCGGCATTGAACAGGGTCGGCACCAGCAGGCCCCGGGGCGTATCCACCGCAATTCCCAGGTTTACGTGCTTATAATAGCGTATCTTATCGCCAAGACAGAGCGCGTTGAGGTGCTCATGGTTCATCAGCGTGCGGGACGCCGCGTAAAGGATGATATCGTTGATCGTGATCCTGGGCAGCGCCATGCTCTCCGGCGCCGCCTTGAGCTGCGCGCGGAACTTGAGGATGGCGGACGCGTCGAACGACGTATTGTGCGTCAGCTGCGCCATTTCGGAGAGGCTCTCATGCATGGTTTTGGCAATCACGCGGCGCAGGTTCGGCATCTTGATCTCGTCGTATTCCACATCGGATGGCGCGGCGGGCGCGGACACCTTTTCAGCCGCAGGCACGGCGGCTGTATCCTCTGCGGTCACCCTGCCGCCAAGGCCCGTGCCAACGCGGCCGTCCCTGACCGCCTGCAGCACGTCGCGCTCGATGACACGGCCGTGCGGCCCGGTCGGCGTTGCCGACGCCGGGTCGATGTGCAGCTGCCCGGCGGCGATCCTTGCGCGCGGCGAAATCCCCGTGGGACGGGCAGCCGTTGCCACCGCAACGGGCGCGGCCGCCTGCGTTTCTGCCGCAGGCCCCTGTCCCCCGGCGGCCGCGCCGGCGCTGCCCACACCCTCCGGCGCAAATTCCGCAAAGGACTCGCCCGGTTCGCCGATCACGGCAACATTGAGCAGGCAGAGCACGTCGTCGTCCGCTTCAAAAAAACGCGCCAGCATTGTGCCCTCAGCCTTGGCTTCCTCCTCAAAGGAGGATTTGTCCGTTTCATAAGAAAATAAAATATCGCCAACATGAACCGTGTCGCCGACATTTTTTTTCCACTCCGTAATGATGCAGCTTTCTACCGACTGCCCCTGCCGGGGCATGATGACCGCAGTTGCCATAGAGCGCCTCCTTTAAATCCATGGTGTTATATTGTTTCAACTCAATGTTATTTTATAACATTGAGTTTCGTCTGTCAAGAAAAAACGACTAATTTTTACCTCTTGATTCAGAATACAAATTGTTCTGCGGCGCTCAGAAAAATATGGTGCAAAATTGTGAACAATCTGTCACTCAGAAATGAACGTTCCATCAAATCAAATACGGAATTCTCCATGCGTACGGACAATCATGCTATAATTTTTGCCGGGAGGTCGCTATGGATTTTGCACATCCTTTGGACAAAATTGGAGAATTCTTACAACACGTTTCCCAGGTGACGGGGATTTGGTGTTGCTATGCGGATACCGATGGCAGCCCGCTGCTGTTGCCCGCCGGAAAAGCGCTGTTCTGTACGCGTATGCTCCGGCATTCCGGTGGTGCGGCCCGCTGTATGGCATGTATTCAAAGCGCCGGCGCGGCCCGTTCAAGGCATACGTTCCGCACCGTGCGCTGCCATGCCGGCGTCGGTGAAACCGCCGTTCCCGTCTACTATCGGTACGAACGGGTCGGAACCATCCTGTTTTCAGCAATTCCAATCCAGCACTCGCCGGAGCACGCATTGGAAAGCGCGCGCGGCGACCTGCGCGGTCTGGCGCTGACCGACTCCATGCTGCGTTCCTACCTGCGCATCCGCCAGATGAGCGCTGCCGAAACCGCCTCCTGCGCGCAGATGCTGCTCAACGGGGTTTCCGCCATCTATGCCGAGGCCGATCCGCATGCCGAAACCTGTGGTCTGGAGCAGCGGCTGGAAAACTACATCCGCGCCCACTATACTGAAAAGCTTACGCTGGAACGGATTGCAAAAGCATTGTCCGTTGGTAAAACCAAGCTGTGCGCAGTAACCGCCATGCACGGCAGCACGGTCATGACGCTGGTCAACGAAATCCGCATTGAGGAGGCCAAGCGCCTGCTTGAAACAACCTATCTGCGCATACGGGATGTATCCGAACAGGTGGGCGTTGCGGACCCAAATTATTTTACAAAGCTCTTTCGCGCATACACCGGCGAAACGCCGCGCGCATATCAAAAACGGCTTATAAACACAACCATGCAACCCGCAGTGGCAGTGGAGAGACGGAGATGATCATCCAACATGCAAACGTATTTCTGCCGGACGGGCGGCGCCAAAGGCGCGTTGCGGCGCGTTTTTTCATGCGGCTTCCGCCTCGAATTCCTGCGGTATTTGTCGGCCTTGCCGTATGCAGTGTGTCAAACTCCACGCACATGTCGTGGGTTGACAGATCGTTTGGCTGACCCTGCTTTTTTCGTTACGGGATTGGCAGAGCAATCCCGATGTAACCCTTTTTGTTCGCGCGAAAGCGTCCGCGCGTGTCCGCACTGTAAATTGCTTGGGGGCGCGCATGCGGGGACCTATGCCCACACGGCTCCGCTTGCGGCGTGCGACTATCTGTGATAACATCGATTCAGCGGGATGCGGCATACGCATACGCCGTATCCATGTGAGTTTTTTGCAAGGAGCAGCGCGCTATGGATTTTGAATATCTGCACCCATCCGACCAGCTTGTGATGATTATGCAGCGCATCTATGACCGCGGCATGACCACCACCTCCGGCGGCAATTTGTCGATCCTCGACGATAGCGGCGATATCTGGATTACGCCAAAGGGAATCGACAAGGGCAGCCTGACACGGCAGGACATCATCTGCGTAAGGCCGGACGGTACCTGCGTCGGCCCGCATGCACCCTCGTCCGAGCTGCCGTTTCACCGTTCCATCTACAAGGCGCGCCCGGACATCCGTTCCGTGCTGCATGCGCATCCGCCGAATATCGTTGCGTTTTCTATTACGCGTACGCTGCCAAATGTCGAGCTGCTTTCCTCGACCTACAAAACATGCGGCAACATCAAGCTGTCGCGCTATGCCATACCGGGCAGCCAGGAGCTTGGCGACAGCATTGCCAGGGAGTTTGGCAACGGGGCGAACATTGTATTTTTGGAGAACCACGGCGTATGCGTCGGCGGGCCCAACCTGTTCTCCGCATTTATGGTGTTTGAAACGCTGGAATACAGCGCAAAGCTCGAAACCATTTCCAACAAGCTCGGCAAGCCCCGCACCCTCAGCCAGTCGCAGATGAATGCAACCGAGACGCGCGATCACCTGACAATGGACGATTATGTGGCCAATACGCGTTCCACCAGGGAATGCGCGGCGCGGCGTGATATGATTACGCTCATCCACAGATCCTATGAGCACGGCTTGTTCAACGCGACGCACGGCACGTATTCCGTCCGTTTGGGCTCGGACAGCTTTTTGATCACGCCGTACGGCAAGGATCGCGCCTATTTGCGCGAGGAGGACCTGGTTCATATCAAGACCGGTATGAAAGAACAGGGCAAGACGCCCTCGCGCGCCGTGCGCTTCCACCAGATGATCTACCGGCTTAATCCGGAAATCGGCGCCATTCTGCTTGCGCATCCGCCATATACGATGGCGTTTGCGGTAACGGAAACGAAATTTGACCCGCGTACAATTCCGGAAAGCTATATTATGCTGCGTGAAACCTGCAAAGAGCCGTTTGGGGATATTTACAAAACGCCGGAGGCTGCCGCCGAACAATTTTCTTCTGCCGTTCCGGGAATCATCTTTGAAAACGAGTGCATCGTCATGACCGGCAAGAACCTGCTTGAAGCGTTCGACCGGCTTGAGGTTGCCGAGGCGACCGCGCATTCCATCATTCTCTCGCACGACATCGGAAAGATCGTGCATATCACCAACAAGGAGATCGAAGACTTAAAGGTCGCGTTCCATTTGCAATAGCGCCACGGCGGCCCATACTCTTCTCGGTATTGATCACAACCTGCCCGGACTCCCCGTAAAAAGGGGGATGCGCCGGGCAGATTTTGTATGGATGAAAGCTGAAATGTCGACGCGCACGCCTGTGGATTGGGCCGTCCCTTCCGTTCTGTCAGACCGTTTTTGTCCGTCAGTTCGTCACGATCCGGATGTCCCCGCCGACCGATTCAAATCTGTATTCGGCCGCGCCGGTTCCCGCAATATATCGACCGTTCTCAAGTACGGTGGGAATATCGCAGGTAAAGCCGCCGCTGACGGTGTCCACCTTTGCGGTAAAATTGCCCGCGCCCCGCGGCAGCATGATGGTAATGTCGCCGCTGACGGACTCGGTTTCCAGTTTATATGGCGCATTGGCCAGCGCCACGCGCAGCGTGCCGGATACCGTTTGCATATCCACGTCCTCCGCTGCGGCAGAAACCTCTGCGTTTCCGGCGACGGTTTCCACATCAAGCGCGCGTACGGTGCAGCCGCTCAGCTCAATTCGGCCGCTCGTACTCTCCGCGGAGAGTTCCTCCCCCATCACGCCGCTTGCCTGAATGCTGCCGGAAATGGTCATAAAGCTCGTTTCACGCGCATATGCGCCCACGGCAATGACGTCCGCGCTTACGCCGTTGATCTCGAGCTCCTTAAACTGCCCAACAAACGATGCGGGGATCGTTACCGTCAGATCCTTTCTCGGCATATTGAGCCGGTCTATATCCAGCCAGTCCCAAATCGTCCATGTTGCCGCGCAGTAGCTGATGGATAGTTTGCCGTCATGGACGCGGTAACGCAGCCTTTGCTTCTCGGTAAGCTCCCTGGCGCTGGTTTCGGCAAACGTAATGTCGCCGCCCCCGCCTACCGCCACGTGAACGGTTCCGGACACCCAGTCGACTTCAATTTCCGAAAGGTCCGTGACCGGTACGCTTGCGCCGCCGGCAAGCACTGAGGAGGCGCGCCTCTCCCCTTTCCTGTCCTGCTGCCCCTGGTGCGTGGAATCGATTGGCACAGCGGTAACTTCCTGCGCAGCCGCGTCGGCCTGCTGCGCATTCCGGCCATCCTGCAGGGCGAGATCGTTCTGTATCGGCGTAACCATGGGAATCGCCGCTTCCCAACGACCGCCCCGGTCATAATCATGCAAGCGATCGTGTGCCCGCCCGCTGCGCGCGCCGGCCAGTATCAGCAGCACGACCATCAGCGCAAGCACCAGTCCCGCTCCAATCCTGGCCACCCAGCACCGCGCGTTGTCGGATGGCGCGGCTGCATCCGCGGCAAAGACATTGCCCGCGCCGCCGCCGGAAACCGGCCCGACCGTTTTGGAACCGTTATAGACCAGAAGCCCCGTCGCCGCGGCGATCATGAGGAACATCACCAGCACGCCGAACACGTTTTGCAGCGCGACGCACGCTGTGACGCACAGGATATAGAGCATGACGGCTACGGCAATCACGCCGGCGCCGGCGCGCGTATGCCTGGGCGAATCTGCAATCAGCAGGCCGGTTGCAGCGGCGATCAGATCAAACATCAGCAGCGTGGCAAGCACATCCTCGCTCAGGAGCAGAAAGGGAATGCAGCACAGCACATACAACACCACGGCTATGGCCGTAATCAGGCCGTTGCGCGGACGTCCAGCCGCCTTTTCCACCGCCGGCCGCGCAGCCGCCGCGCCCACGGTTCCTCCGATCAGCGCGCTCACGTCTCCAATGCTGGAAACGGCGATTTTATACGCCTCCTCCTCCGTCTTGCCCTCCGCGATCAGGTCGTTGTACTTATCGGTCAGGTTTTGGAGCATCTCTTCCTTGAGTTCCCGCACCGTGGTCGTCTGCGGCACGGATGCAAACAACGCATCAATGTATGCACAAAGCTTACCGTTCATCTCCCGTCACCTCCTGTGCGAGCAACTTGTCGATCAATTCCTTTGCCGATTTCCATTCCTGCCTGCGCTGCGTATAGGTTTTGCGGCCGGTATCCGTGATGGAGTAATATTTTCTCCGCGCGCCCGTGGTCTCGTCGCCCCAGTATGAGCAGATACAGCCCGCGTCCTCCAGCCGACGGAACGCCGTGTACAGCGTAGCTTCTTTGAGTTCAAACTGCCGCTCCGTCTTGTATAGAATCGCTTTATTGATCACATAACCGTAGCTATCGCCCTGCATCAACTGCGCCAGAATGATGGTTTCCGTGTTCCCGCGGATCAAATCCGATGCGATTGACATAACGCACCCCCTTTCGTTTCTTTATGGTATATCCTACATTGTAATACATCGCCTGTCAATGTATATTTCAAACCTTATTTTCTATAAAACCCCTGCCTCATAATTAAAAATCAAGCCCGCCTTCATCCGGATGGAAGCGGCAGGCAATGATGAATAACGGGTTGCCCTTCATTTTTCGAACAGTCCGTACAGCGGTGATTTGGTCTTAACCGCGATGAATGATTGCCCGATTCGCCGGGCTGGAATCTATGCGTCAAATCCAAGTTTATGATATACTTTACGCACGGTTTTACGCGCTTTGGCCTGCGCTTTCTGCGCGCCAAGCTCCGCTTGGCCGGCAAGATACTTTTTATCGGCAAGCAGTCGCTTATACTCATCCTGAATGGGTGCAAGCGTGGCGATTACCGCATCCGCCACAGCGGTTTTCAGCACGCCGTATCCCCTGCCCGAAAACGCGGCGACCGCCTCTGCAACCGGGCGTCCCGTGCAGGACGAATAGATGCAAAGCAGGTTATACACGCCCGCGCGGGCCGGGTTATCGGTGATCTCTCCCTCGCTGTCGGTCACGGCGCGCTTGAGCTTGCGCATGATTTCGTCCGGCTCATCCACGATTCGGATGAACGCGTTGGGGTTGGGGTCGGATTTGCTCATCTTCTTCTCCGGCTCCTGGAGGCTCATGATGCGCGCGCCTACCTTTGGGATATACGGCTCCGGCACCACAAATGTCTCCCCATAGGCGTTATTGAAGCGGATTGCGATATCGCGCGTCAACTCGACATGCTGCTTCTGGTCCGCGCCCACGGGAATGAGATGCGCCTGATACAGCAGGATATCCGCGGCCATGAGCACAGGATAGGTGAACAGGCCGGCGTTGATGTTGTCGGCATGGCGCGCGCTCTTGTCCTTAAACTGCGTCATGCGCTGCAGTTCGCCCATGTACGTGTTGCAGGCCAGCGCCCAGGTGAGCATCGCGTGCTCCGGCACATGCGACTGGATGAACACGGCCGAGCGGTCCGGGTCAATGCCGCATGCAAGGAACAGCGCGAACGTTTCCATACTGCGGCGGCGCAGTTCTGCCGGATTCTGCCGCACGGTTACCGCGTGCATATTGGCCACCATGTAGTATGCGTCAAACTCCTCCTGCATGGCCACAAAGTTGCGCAGCGCGCCCAGATAATTTCCAAGCGTCAGCCCGCTTGTCGGCTGAACGCCGGAAAGCACCGTCTTTTTAGTCTGTTGCGTCGCTTCCATATCCATCCCTCGAAAATCATGTTTTGGGGGCTCCGCCCCATGCTCCCGCCAAAAGGCGGCCGCCCTCTGGAATCCCATTTGAGGCGGAATGCATCCATCAATACAGGGAAATCCGTATTTTCGGCAACATACGCGCCAAAAAACTCCGTGCGGATACGCCCCCCGTGACGCGCCGTCCTCCTGCGGTCGGAGCCGTTAAAAAGTTACGAGTAAAGAATAAGCCGAGTTCTGTCGAGGGACGACCATCTATCTGAGGCCCGGCGTTGCCGCCGCGCTCATGCGATTCCCGGGAGCGTAGCGGGCCGCTATTGAATGCTCCCATACCAATCTTGCACCGGGTGGGGTTTACAGCGCGCTTCCGTCGCCGGAGCGCGGGTGAGCTCTTACCTCGCCTTTCCATCCTTACCCGCAAAATCGCGGGCGGTTTCTTTCTGTTGCACTTTCCCTGGAGTCGCCTCCGCCGGGCGTTACCCGGCACCCTGCCCTACGGTGCTCGGACTTTCCTCACCCCGGTTAAGGGGCGCGGTCGTCTTCTTTACTCGTAAAAGACTTTCCATATTATCCACAACCACATGCGCCAACGGCGCGGTTGCTTTCTGAATTATAATCCCGCTTCCAACCGCCCGGCGGCCGCATCAGGCCCGATCTGCAAACAAAATCCTGCCGCAGTTCTCGCACTCCACGATCACGTCGTTTGCCGCAAGCTTCTTGAGCACCACCATCGGCAGCGACATGTTGCAGCCGCTGCATTTGGCGTTGAGTACCTTCGCCATCGGTTGCGGATGATGCTGCTTGACCTGACTGTAACGGTTTAACAGCGCGGGTTCAACCGCTTTGCCCAGCTTTTCAAGCGTCGCATCGCACTTTTTAAGCTCGCCCGCGCTTGCGTCGCGCTCCTGCTCGCAGACAACGCGCAGCTGGTCATATTCTTTTTTCGCCCTTCCGGCGGTCAGGCGCGTCTGCTGATACTCCTCCTCCGCCTTGGCGATGTCGGCCTGCAGCGACTTAACCTCTCGTATAATCGAACCGATTTCACGATGGAGCTTTTCAATATCTCCCCGCAGCTCCGTCATCTCCTCGGCCGTGCTCTCCGCATCGCCATGGATGGTTTCGTATTCGCTGCGCTCCATATCGAGCCGGTCGCCAAGCTTTTCCGCCTGTTCGGTCAGTTTGGACAGCAGCTGTCCGCGCGCGTCCATTTCCACCGTCAGCCGGGCAATGATCTCCTGCTGCGTCTTGAGCAGCTTGTGCAGCTTATTGAACCGCTGACGCGACGGGGTGGAGCGGATGGCCGCCTCCACCTGCGCTTTTTGCAGCTCCGCTTCCTGATACGCCCAAAGGGCGTCGAGTTTACCCATAGTATCCCTCCTAGAGTTGCGCAAACGGACTTGCGTCCGCACGCGCTAACTGATATTGTACATCATCCGAGACGCTCTGTAAACGGGCAATCAGGGGCTCCAGCACGACTTTTTCAGTCTCGTAATGACCCGCAACGATCATTGGCATTTCCAGCACGTCGGAGACAAAGCCCTCGTGATGCCTGGCCTCGCCGGTCACCAACACGTCGGCACCCGCGGCCCTGGCGTCGGCAAGCGTGTCCGCGCCCGCCCCGCCGAGCACCGCGACGCGCTTGATCCGCACATCCGGCGCGCCGCAGTAAACGGCGTGCGCACCGAGCGCGCCGCCCGCCTGCGCGGCAAATTCATGCAGCGGCGCCGCCTGCTCCAGCATCCCCACGCGCCCCATACCGTCGCCAAAGGGCTCCACGCACGTCAGCCCCAGACGCGCGGCCAGCGCGTCGTTGACGCCGCCCGGCACAGCGTCGAGATTGGTATGCGCGGTATACAGGCCGATTCCGTTACGCACAAGCAGATAGGCCGCCGCCGTCTGCGGATCATTCGGCAAAATACGCTGTATGGGCCGAAAAAACTGCGGATGGTGCGTCAGCACAAGGTCGGCGCGGACCTTGACCGCTTCCTTTGCCACCGTCAGGGAGCAATCCAGCGCCACCAACACCCGGCGAATCTGCGTATGGTCCGGGCCGATCAGCAATCCGACATTGTCGCCGGGCGCCGCCAGCTCCGGCGGCGCGATGCGCTCCATTGCGCAAATCAGGTCTTGCAGCTGCATTGGCGCTCCCCCTTTATTTTCAATCAAAACAGAATTTATTCAGGCCCCGCCGCGTATGTACCTGCACCCGGCTACCCATCGCACTTTGCCGCCCGCCCCCATCCAGGCTTGATTCACCCCTGCGCCCAGCGGCCTATGATCTGGCGCAACTGCTCCGCCTCGCGCGCAAGGGATGGCGCGCCGCCTCCGGCAAGCCGCTTCCCGTGCCGCGCAAGCATGCGGCCGGCAAGCGCCCTTGTCAGCGGGTCTCGCCGCGCAAACGCCGTATAGCCCAGGCAAAAGCAATCCTCCGGCCAGCCGTCGGGCAGGACGATGGCCTTGCCGTCCGGCACGCCCGCGCAGAACACCTGATACAGCCGCCCGGCCTCTTCCACTACGCGATCGGCAAGAATGGGATATCCGCTGTAAAACAGATGCCGCCGGATATCATTCACCGCGCGCATGGGCTGGAACACCGCGCGGGTTGCGCCGTTGAGCGGCTGCCCACACCGTTCCAGCAGCCTTACCATCAGCGTGCCGCCCATTCCCAGAAGCGCAATTGCGTCCGCCTCGCCCAATGCAAGCGGCGCAAGGCCATCGCCAAGGCGCGTTTCCACACAGCTGCCGGCTCCGACAAATTCTGCCAGTCGCCGCGCTTTTTCGAGCGACGGCGCGCTGATATCCACTGCGATGCACCGTTTGGCCGCGCCCTGCTGGATCAACGCGCAGCTCAGCCTGCCGTGATCGCAGCCGATATCCGCCACAGTACCGCTGCCGCGCAGCATGCCGATGGCCGCGGAAAGCCTGGGACGGGGATGAATATATCGAACGGGTTCCATGTTTCTCAGTATAATAAAAAAAGGCCGGGATTGCAAACGCAAGCCCGCTAACACCGTCCCCGCAAGCGGCCCGCGCCCACCTGCCGCACGCTTTACAGGCGCGCCGGTACGGTCAATTACACGGATTGCGCAAAGGGCACCTGCCGCCGGACTTGGAAAAAGTGCCGTTTCCAAGCGCACGGAGCTTGCCAGGAAAAGCGGGCGGTATGCCTTTTGCGCTTCCGATTAAACCCGAACGGCCTTCACCGGTCCGGTTACATCAATCGGCCCGCCGCCAAGGCAAACGTCGCCCTGGTAAAACACAACCCACTGCCCCGGGGTTACCGCGCGCTGCGGCCTGTCAAACGCCACATCCGCGCCTTTTCCCGCAATGCGCACCCTCACGCCCTGGTCCGGCTGGCGGTAGCGGAACTTTGCCGTGCAGCTGAATTCGCATGACGGCGGCGCACCGGCAATCCAGTTGATCTTTTCCGCCCCGAGCGAGCGGCTGAACAACTCGTCATGCTCACCCTGCTGCACAATGAGCAGGTTGCGCGGCAAGTCCTTGCCGATGACAAACCAGCTCTCGCCCGTTCCGTCGCTTCGGCCGCCGATGCCAAGCCCCTTGCGCTGCCCCAGCGTATAGTACATCAATCCGTCGTGTTTGCCGACGGTCCTTCCCGTTTCATCCACCATGTCCCCCGGCTGCGCCGGAAGATACCGCATGAGGAACCGCTTAAAATCGCGCTCGCCGATAAAACACACGCCGGTGCTGTCCTTCTTGTCGGCATTGACGAACCCCCGCTCGCGAGCGATGCGGCGTACCTCTCCCTTTTGCAGCGCACCGATGGGAAACACGGCATGTTTGAGTTGCTCCGCCATCAGGCCCGCAAGAAAGTAGGTTTGATCCTTGCCGCCGTCCGCCGCGCGCAGAAGCCTTACGCCTTCCGATTTGTCCAAACGGGCATAATGCCCGGTGGCCAGGGTTTCCGCGCCCGTCCGCAGGGCAAAATCAAGAAACGCGCGGAATTTGATCTCACAGTTGCACAGCACGTCCGGGTTGGGCGTTCGCCCTTTTTTGTATTCGTCCAGAAAGTAAGAAAATACGCGGTCACGGTATTCCCCGGCAAAATTGACGGTATAGTACGGAATGCCGATGTTTTCGGACACGGCCTTTACGTCGGCGTAATCACCTGCCGCCGTGCAGACGCCGTCCTCCCCGGCCTCTTCCCAGTTCTTCATAAATACGCCGACAACGTCGCGGCCCTGCCGCTTGAGCAGATAGGCCGCGACCGCGCTGTCCACCCCGCCCGACATCCCGGCGATTACGTGGCCCGTGCGCATGGGTCTATGCCTCCATCATGCCGGTTACGGCAAAGCCGCGCTCCGCAACCGCTTCCTTTACGGCCTCGATGTCACCGTCAAACGACAGGTCCGCCGCGCCGATTGTGCAGTTATGTACCTGCGCGCCAAGCTCGCTCAACGCCTGCGTCACGCTCTTTACGCAATGCGCGCAGCCCATGCCCTCGATGGTCACTTGATATCGCTTCATAAACAAATCGCCTCCTCTGTGTTTCGTTTACAGTATAACACAAAGGAGACCGGGACTGTCAAAAGCCCTCCGCAGAGTGAAGCCGTCATCATGGGTAAGGACGGCATGTACGTTCTCCGCCCATGCATCTGCACGTTTTGCCTCCCGGGCGCGTGAAGCGCGTGAGGCAAAGCGTAGCTTTCCCGTTAAAAAACATATTTTTTGACGGCTCCGGCCCCCTCTGCGTTTCCTTTGCAGGATAGCGCAAAGGAGGCCTTCTTGAATTATCTTACTTCATATGTATGCGTGATTCCTTAGTTGCAGCCGCAACCGCAGGGATTCCGCGGGGGAGCGGCGCAGCCGCAGCTGGACTCGCCGCAATCGCAGAAGCGGGAGAGCAGCAGGATCCAGATCAGGCTGTCGCAGGTATTGCCGCAGCCGTCATCGAGGATCAGAAGCAGAATGAGAATCCACCACATGGAGTTCCCTCCGGCAAAGTTACTCAAGCAACCCATATATGTCCTCCTATATACATTATGCATTTCGGCGTTCTCGCGCCGATTACTGTATAATACGCATAACGCATTTGGTTGGTGCATACATTTGAGGTTGGAGGTTTGTTTATTTATCGCCTGCCGCGTTTTCTAAATCCGGCGGCCGCACGTTTGACGAAACGCATGCGCTTTGCTAATATTAGCGATATGAATTTACTCGGAGGTACGTGTCACCATGCCTGCAACTGGAAAAATCCTGCTCAGCGCGGATACTCCATGCGATATCGGTCCGGAGCTAAAGGAGCGTTACGGCGTGTCGCTGTTCCCGCTGCACATCCTGCTTGAGGACAAGTCCTATACCGACGGGAAGGACATCACGCCGGATTACATCTACCGGACATGGCGGGAAAAACATGTTTTGCCGCAAACGGCCGCCATCAATCCCAAGGAATATGTAACGTACTTTCAGCCGTATCTGGAGGATGGATACGATATTTTACACATCTCGCTCGGTTCCGGCCTGTCGAGTTCATACCAGAACTGTAAGGCTGCGGCCGAATCGCTGTCCGGACGCGTATACGTCATCGACTCGTGCAGCCTCTCGACCGGCTTTGGCCTGCTGGTATGCGAGGCGGGCGAGCGCATTCGTTCCGGCATGCCCATAGAGCGGGTCTATGAGGAGGTCGGCGCGCTCGTGTCCAAAACAAGCGCGAGCTTTATGGTCGATACGCTCGAATTTCTGCATGCGGGCGGCCGTTGCTCCGGCCTTGCGCACCTGTCGGCGGAGATGTTCAAGATCAAGCCGACCATTCTCGTGCGCAATGATTTGCAGGGCAGCATGGTGGTCGGTAAAAAATACATGGGAAAATTCGAACGCTCGCTCATAAAGTATGTCGAGGACACGCTGAAAGATCGCGACGACATTGTGCCCGGGCGTTGTTTTGTCACATTTTCAACCATCGATCCCGGCCTTGCAGAGCAGGTCATGGCGCGCGTGAAGGAGTTGCAACCCTTTCAGGAGGTCTTTGCTACGCACGCAAGCTGCACCATCAGCGCGCACTGCGGCCCAAACACCCTCGGCGTACTCTTTTTGACCAAATAGCCACGGCGGAACAGGCCGTGCCGCGGTTGCGCCGCTTTAACGCGGACAACGCCTCCGTGCCGGTTGTTTCCCATCGGCACAGGGGCGTTTTTCGTTTACAGCGTAATACGCCTTGTCGCAACGGCGTCTGAAAACGCCGCGTCGTGCTCGACAAATAAAAGCGTCGGCGCATATGCGGCAATCAGCTCCTCAAGCTGTATGCGCGAGATGACGTCGATATAGTTGAGCGGCTCATCCCAGACATACAGGTGCGCGTGTTGGCATAGGCTTACGGCAAGCAGCGTCTTTTTCCGCTGTCCGGCGCTGAACGCCTCCATGTCCTTTTCAAACTGCGTGCGGGAAAAGCCGAGCTTGCGCAATATCGTTAAAAACAGGGTTGTGTCGATCCCGGCCGCTCCCGCAAAATCCGTCAACCGGCCCGAGAGATGCTCCGCGTCCTGCGCAACATAGGAAATGACCAGGCCCCTGCCACGGTACAATGTGCCGCAATGCGGAACCTGCCGGCCGCAGATAAGCCTTAAAACGCTCGATTTGCCGGAACCGTTCCCGCCGCTTAACGCAATGCGGTCACCCGGCTCAACCGCAAGATTCACGCCGCTGCATACGGTTTTCCCGCCGTAACAGACGCCGACGTTTTCAAGCCGCACCAGCGTGCCGCCGCGATAGACGAGCGGATGCAGCTTGAGCGTTTCTGCGCTTTCAATGTTTTTCAGCAGGGCGGCCTTTTCCTCCGCCGCGGCCGTACGCCTGTTTTCAATGGTCTTGGCGCGTTGCATCATCTTCGCCGATTTGTGCCCGAGATAGCCGCGGTCCGGCCGCAGCCCGGAATTGCGCGCGCCCTTTTTGGCGCTTTCCGCCCGGTCGGACCAGCTCGCCGCGCGTCTGGCCGCCGATTCCAGCCGGCCGACGTCGCGCGCCAAACGCTCGTTCTCCGCCTGTTCAAACTGATCCTGCATGGATTTATTGCGCCACCATGAGGAAAAGTTTCCCTTCTGCACCTCGACGTTCATTTTATTGATCGACAGAATATGATCGACGCAGCTATCCAGAAAGGCGCGGTCGTGCGACACCAGTATAAAGCCGCGTTTGCCCGCAAGATAACGGGCGACGGATGTCCGGCCGGCCGCATCGAGGTGGTTGGTCGGTTCGTCGATAAGCAGAAAGCTGTTTTCTTTGAGAAAGTGCGCGGCCAGCAGCACTTTGGTTTGCTCACCATTGGAAAGCGTCCCAAACGGCCGCTCCAGCACGTCCGGTGAAACGCCGAGCAGCTGCAGCTCACGCATGAGCCGCCACGCTTCATGGGTTGGCAGAATGCCGCCGAACACCACGCGCGTAACGCACGCCCTATCCTGCACGGCATATGGAAAATAGGTGAACGAAACGCTTGCCGAGATCTTGCCGCCATAGGGATACTCGCCCATGAGCAGCTTTAAAAAAGTCGTTTTGCCGCGGCCGTTTCTGCCGACAAAGCCCAGCCTCCAGTCGGTATCGATCTGAAAGCTTGCGTTTTCAAAAATGTTGTCGCTGCTGCCCGCATAGGCAAAGGTAAGACGGTTGACATGGATTAAAGACATTCTGATTCCCTCCGCGCCGCATGCGCCGGACGGCACTGGCATCCACACTGCGGCAAATAACACAAAAGCTGCAAGAAAACTCGTTCCCGCAGCTGGAATCCATGCCGGTGTCATGCCGGAAAGCCGCGTTTCCCGCGGTCCCCTGCAAACAGACGGTTCAAATACACCGCGCAGAAACCTTCTTGCCCTGGCATGCCGAAACAACGCCCCCCCTGTACCTGGCCATGCCGAACCCGTTCAGCAAGAAAATTTGCGCATCCTTTCAACCCCCGTCATTATGAAGCGCTCCGTCTTACACGAACCGTATTTCATATTTTTGCCCTAAATCCGTTTTAAGTATATACTGCCATTTTTTATATTGTCAACCAAAGCGCGCAACAACCGCTCCCCCGGCCTCGGGCCGCCACGGCCCGAGCCACGCAATTGCACACAGCGGTCCAAGCCGGGATATAAAACTTTACACGCGCCTATTCGCCGGCGAACAGATCGTTCAATGCCTCCGCCATTGTAGGGTGCGTAAATATCTGATCGCGCAGCGCCGCATAGGGCATTGCCGCATCCATAGCCAGTTTTATGATATTAATCATCTCATGCGACTCCGCGCAGAACAGATGCGCCCCCAGGATTCTGCCGGTTTTCTGATCGATGACCGCTTTCAATAGTCCGCTCGTCTCACGCAGCACCTGTGCCTTTGGAATGGCGCTTGCGGCCAGCCTGACCACAGAGATGTCATACCCGAGTGCCAGCGCCTCTTTTTCGCTCAGCCCGGCCCGGGAAAAAGGCGGGTCCAGAAATACGCTGTAGGGCACGGCGCCACGATTGCCCGTCGTACGCTTGCCATCGCCCAGAACGTCGGATTTGACAATGCGGAAGTCGTCCAATGAAATATATGTGAATTGCAGCCCGCCGGTAACATCTCCCATAGCCCATACGCCGGGCGCGGTGGTACGCAAATGCTCGTCCACCTGGACCGCGCCGCGGGACGTCAGGGCTACGCCCGCCCGTTCGGGATGCAGCTCCGCCGGATTTGGGCGACGGCCGGTGGCCATCAGCACCGCTTCAGCCGGCAGGGATTCGTGCCCCGCCGGCGTCTCAACCGACACGTCCGCATATCCGTTCCGATCCGCTATGCGCACAACCTTGGTTGAGAACAATACCCGCACGCCCAAAGCCTCCAGCCTGTTCAGCACGGCCTGCGCAATCTCCTCGTCCTCCCGTGGAAGAAATACAGCGCCATCCTGCACCACGGTTACCTGCGCGCCGAAGTTTGCATACATGGAGGCAAACTCCATACCGATGTATCCGGCGCCGATGACGACCAATCGTCTCGGCAGCGTTTCCAGCGACATCAGCGTTTCACTGGAATAGATATGGCCGCTTTCATGCACGCCGTCGATGGGCGGGATAAAAGGCCGGGAGCCGGTATTGATGAAGATGCGTGAAGCGGTCAGCTTATCGGCGGATCCATCCGGAAAGACGACGCGTACCGTTCTCTCACCATGAAATTCCGCCACCCCGGTTAATACTGTGATATTGGGCCGTGTGGTCAGTTTGTCAAGATTCTTTTGCCGCAACAGGGAAACGATCCGCTCCCGCTCCCGCACCGCCTCCGCATAACGCGCCGCCTTCTCCGAAAACGCGCCGCCCAGAGCCGCCGACATCTTCGCGCTTGTTATCAGGGATTTGGATGGAATACAACCGGTATTGATGCAGGCGCCCCCATACATTTTTTCAGAGCGCTCCACGACCGCTACGGACATATCCGCAGCCGCCAATGCCCCCGCCAGGGTCTTTCCGCCCTTGCCAAAGCCCAAAATAACCGCGTCAACATTTTTCATCAGCCTTTTCCCTCCGATTCATTGATTAAAAATGCCCATGGCATTTGCCTCATGACGCTTCTGTTTCATAGGGCCAGTCAATGATACCGCCGAAATCATACACGCCCGAATATCCCAGCTCCGCCAGTCTGTCTGCGGCCGCCTTGCTGCGGCGCCCGCTGCGGCAGTAGATCAGCAGGGGTGCACCCATATCCGGAAGCGCCTCCGGCGGTTCGTCCCCTATGCTTTCCAAAGGAACCAGAAGCGCACCCGGAATATGGGCCTCGTCATATTCCTCCCGCGTTCGCACATCGACTATGGTCACGCCGCCCCCGTCCATCATCGCCCTGGCCTCCTGCGCCGTGATTTTGTGATACGCGCTCTCCGGTATGGCCTCCTTCGCATCGGAGGTTGTTTCCGCCCGGCCCGCCGCGTCGAGCCCGCAGGCAGACAGGAGCAGCGTGAGCAAAATCATTGGCAGCAGTCGCATTGTGCGGCCGCCGGGCCGGCGCGCATGGGCCGAAGCATCCGGCGAGTCCGTTTCTCGAGCGACATTCTTTTTACGCTTGAATCTCCACCGCATTTCAACATCTTCCTTTTTATCCATATTTTTCATTTATTGTAATTATAATTATTACAGTTTGATTTGTCAAGTGTATAAGTGGATTTTATACAATCCGGATGTAAAACCTTCCTGCGTTCAAGGCGACGCCATCTTTCCCCTTCGGCACAATCATGCATAAAAGTTTAAAATCAGCATATCCGCCCAAGCCCAATCGATGCCCCGCCGCTTTACATCATTCCCATTTCGTGGGATAATACGAAGCAGAAATGCGCGGGCGATCAATCTATAACATATGGAGGAAAGCAAGATGTTTGACCCAAGGATTCTTAAGCTGGCCGATGGGCTGGTCAATTTTTCCTGCAGCGTGCAGCCTGGCGAAAACGTGCTCATCGAGAGCATCGGCGGCAACGACGATCTGGCAAAGGCGCTCATCAAGGCCGTGTACCAGGCCGGCGGCAACCCGTTTCTCTGGCTGGGCGACAAGGCGTTCGACCGGGAGTTGGTTCTTGGCTGCAATGTAGAGCAGCTCAAGCTGCGCGCGGAAACCGACGCGCGCCTGATGGACAAAATGCAGGCGTACATCGGCGTGCGCGGCGGCGCAAACGCCAGCGAAATGGCCGACGTGCCCAGCGATAAGACGAACGATTATATGAAGTACTATTGGACGCCCGTGCACGGCCGGATTCGCGTGCCCAACACAAAGTGGGTCATTCTGCGCTATCCGTCCCCGTCCATGGCGCAGATGGCGGACATGAGCACCGAGGCGTTCGAAGACTTTTTCTTCAATGTATGCTGCCTCGATTACAGCAGGATGGACCGGGCGATGGATTCGCTCAAGGCGCTCATGGAACAGACGGACAGCGTGCGCCTCGTCGGCCCCGGCACGGACCTGAACTTCTCCATCAAGGGGCTTCCGGCCATCAAATGCGCGGGGCGCTGCAATATCCCCGACGGCGAAATCTACACCGCGCCGGTGAAAGACAGCGTCAACGGCAAGATCAGCTACAATACGCCCTCCCAGGAAAACGGCTTTACATATACGGATATCGTGTTTACGTTCAAGGACGGCAAGATTGTGGAGGCGACCGCCAACAATGATGCGCGCATCAACGAGCAGCTCGATATCGACGAGGGCGCGCGCTATGTCGGCGAATTTGCCATCGGCGTCAACCCATACATCACATTCCCGATGAAGGATACGCTCTTTGATGAAAAGATCGCGGGCAGCATCCACTTTACGCCTGGCTCCTGCTACGACGAGTGCGACAACGGCAACAAGAGCGCGCAGCATTGGGACCTTGTGCTCATCCAGACGCCGGAATACGGCGGCGGCGAAATCTATTTCGACGACGTGCTGATCCGCCAAAACGGCCTGTTCGTGCTGCCGGAGCTCAAATGCCTCAACCCGGAGAACCTTAAATAACCGCACAAGGACCATTGTCAACCGGATTCAGGAGCCGTCGGTAAGCGCATCGCGCGTGCGGTGGCGCCGGCGGCTCCTGTTCCATATGGCGCGGCGCGCGCCGTCAGCGGGCGACCTTGACAAAGGGCCTGAGCGCGTGCTATTTTCTTTTCAATCGACATGAACACGCACCCGTTCCCGATATCCCCACAGCCCGCGCGTGCGCGGCGGCATGCCGGCCTGATCTCACCCGCACCCCAAGCGCGGTAAAAGGAGCGTATGATTCCATTATGAGCCGTATGCATTCCGGTCGAACGGATATTTTGCAAGCCTGTATCCAGGCGGTACTTGCGCTATGCTCCGCCATTGCGCTTGCGCTCGTGTTGCCAACGACGGCGCCGCTGCATGAAAGGACGAACAGCGCGGTTTGGATCTTCTGCGCGGTCGGGCTGTTTTTTATGATTCGCCATGCCTGCCGGGCCGTTCCATCCGCGCGCGGCAGAATATACTTTCTTTCTTTTGGCCTATGGCTGAGCTTTGTATATGTGCTTGGGCGTTATATTTACTTATACAATGAGGTCAAAAGCATCGCCGGCGTTTTTGTATACGCGCTTTTGCTGACGCCGGCAATGGCCGCCGCCCTGGCCACCGCCATGCGCTTCTTTTCACGGGCCGCAACCCGCCCGCCCTGCGTTGATCCCGGAACGCGGCGCGCCTTCTTCGACCGGAAACACCTGTTCTTATTCGTATTGGCCGGAATGCTGCTCTGCTATATCCCCTGCTTCCTCGCGTTTTTTCCGGCAAATATCAATTACGACATCGCCAATCAAACGCGGCAGGCCGTTACGGAGGTCTATTCAACAAACCATCCCCTTCTGCACACGCTGTTCATTAAGGGATGTCTCGAGATCGGCCTTGCGCTTTGGAACAGCTATACCAACGGCTTTATGGTGTACGCGGTTTTGCAGACCCTGCTCCTGACAGCGTGCTTTTCCTATTCGTTTTGCTGCATTGTGCGGCTTGTGCCCAGGCAGACGGCGTTTCACTGGATCGTGCTGCTGCTGTTTGCGCTGTACCCTACCAATCACCTGTTTGCAATCACCACAACCAAGGACGTGCTTGCATCCGGCGCATTTTTGGTTTCCCTCTCCGCGCTCTGCATGCTGCTGTTCAACGCGCCGAAACCGTTTTGTAAAAGCTGGACGCTTTATCTGCTGTTCGTCCTGTCCTCAATCCTGGCCATGCTGTTGAGAAACGGCGTTGTATACGCGTATCTGGCCGCTGCCCTTTGCATCCTGCTGTTTGCACAAACGCTGTGGGTTCGGCTGTTGCTTCCCTCCCTGCTTTCCATCGGAATGTTTTTCGGCGCCTCCGCCGCTTTAAAGGCCGGGCTGCATGCGGGCGGCGGTAACCCGGCGGAGATGCTCGCCGTGCCATTGCAGCAGATTGTAAACGCCAATATCTATCACCCCGAATGCTTCACGCAGGAGGAACAGGCGCTTTTTGACGATCTGATCGAGACCAAGTGGCGCTATCTTCCGCAAATCGTCGACCCAATCAAGGAGTTCATTGATAAGGACGTTCTTTGGGAGAACCGGGACGCCTATTGGAAGCTCTATTTAAGCATCGGCAAAAAGGCGCCCGCTGCCTATCTGAACGCCTTTCTTATTTTGAATCTTGGCATCTGGTACCCCGATGAGATCACGCATGCGGACGTGCATACGGACGATCAGGGTTATGTGCATACCAGCGATTGGTTCTATGTCTGGGATGAAGCGCCCGTATCCGTTGAAAAGCACAGCTATCTGCCTGCCGTTGAAAAATTGTATGAAATGTTCTCCATGGGGAATATCCATCAGAAGATCCCCGTCATATCCATGCTGTTTTCACCTGGATTTATCTGCTGGAGCATGTTTGTACCGGCGATCCTTTTGCTTTACCGGAGGCGGTTTTCCACGCTGCTTGCGTTCGTTCCCCTGCTGGCATATTGGATCGGGCTTCTGTTTGCGCCCTGCATCTATATCCGGTACATATACCCCATCATCGTGTGCATGCCGCTGTTGTTTGCGCTGACGCTGCGGGCGTTTTCCACAAACTCCGGCGGCGGTCAAACAGAGCCGGAGGCATCGTCCTCCCCCGTTGCTTAGCCATGTGCGCCGCTCCGCCCTGCCGTGCATGAAAGCTGTGGGCGCGACCACGCTTGCCCTGTTTGCCAATTCGTGCGCTCACAAAAGCCGTGTAAAAACAGAGATTGCTCCGCGTTTCTTGTGCCGTTTCCGGGCCGTTCCGCTTCTGTCCGCCATAGCGTCCGGCAGTACTCATCCATTTTGTTGCACACACATTCATATGTCTTCGGCAGCTGTTTCCGCCGTCCCCGCTTATCCAAAAAAACGGTTGACAAAGATATCCGGCGGGGTGATGCGCCTATAAGGGGTGTCGATGCCGTGTAATTGCCGCAATACAGGCAGGGAGGAGGGCGGCATGCAGGGAACGCCCGGTCCCCCTTTGTGTTTCAGCGCCCCATCAGTATTAAAAAACACGGCTCCGCCGCCGGGTTCCTTGGGTGCATACGCAAAATATATTCCCTGTCATTTTGCGCCGCGCAAGCTACAAATGATAAAACTTTACATATCTGCATGAAACGCTTTACATGATCTTTGCATGCGTGTTAAGATAAACTTGGTCGAAAATGGGAAAGGAACAGTTCCATGACAATAGAGCTATCCGATTTTTTAAATCAACTTTCGCAAAACCCGGCGTTGCTGGTTACGGTTGTTCTCACGCTGGGCGTCATTCTGGTCAATGGCTGGACGGATGCGCCAAACGCCATTGCCACGTGCATTTCCACCCGTTCGCTTGGGCCGCGCGCGTCCATTCTGATGGCGGCGGTTTTCAACTTCCTAGGCGTGTTCGTAATGACCCTGATCAACGCAACCGTTGCGGAGACCATCTATAACATGGTGGATTTCGGCGGCAACGCGCACGAGGCGACCATTGCGCTGTGCGCGGCCATGTTCGCGATTGTTTTGTGGGCGACGCTGGCATGGTGGTTCGGCATTCCGACAAGCGAGAGCCATGCGCTGATCGCCGGCCTCTCCGGCGCCGCCATCGCCATGCACAGCGGGTTGGCCGGCATCAACGGTTCCGAATGGATCAAGGTGCTTTACGGCCTCGCGCTCTCCACGGTGCTGGGCTTTGGCATGGGATTTGCCGCAGCGAAGCTGACGCAGTTGGTTTGCAGAAGGATGGACCGGCGGCATACGGAGGGCTTTTTTCAAAAGGCGCAGGTCTGCGGCGCCGCGGCAATGGCGTTTATGCACGGCGCGCAGGACGGCCAGAAATTCATCGGCGTATTCCTGCTGGGGTCGTTTCTGGCCAATGGACAGGCCAACGTAACCAGCTTCGTCATCCCCACATGGCTGATGATTCTCTGCTCGGCGGTCATGTCGCTGGGCACCAGCATCGGCGGTACGCGCATCATTAAGTCCGTCGGCATGAACATGGTTAAACTGCAAAAATATCAGGGCTTTTCAGCGGACATTGCGGCGGCCGGCTGCCTGCTGCTCTCTTCCCTGACAGGCATTCCGGTCAGCACAACACACACAAAAACCACCGCTATCATGGGCGTGGGCGCGGCGCGGCGCTTCAGCAGCGTCAACTGGGGCGTGGTGAAGGAGATGATTTACGCATGGGTGCTCACGTTCCCCTGCTGCGGCCTGATCGGGTACCTGATGACCAAGCTGTTCACTCTATGGTTTTAACGGAGGAAAGGATTTCTTATGAAACAGAAAAGCAACGTTTACTTTGACGGATTTGTCACCTGCATGGACTACGCCTGCAAGGCTGCGGAATATCTTAAAGCCATCATTGTGGAATTCAATCCGGCCACGCTCGAGGCCAAAGCCACCGAAATGCATGAGATTGAACACGCGGCTGATCTGGCCAAGCATGCGCTGATCGAAAAGCTTGCCAAGGAGTTCATCACGCCCATCGAGCGCGAGGACATCATGCTCCTGTTCCAGCAGATCGACGACGTTACGGATAATATCGAGGATGTCGTGCGCAGGATGTACATGTTCAACATTACAAAAATCCGGCCCGAAATGCATGAATTTGTCAGCATCATTTCCCAGTGCTGCACCGTGACCAAGCAGGCGCTTGCCGAAATCTATAATTTCCAGAAATCCGATACGCTGCGTTCCTCCATCATCCTGGTCAACGAGCTCGAAGAAACCGGCGACCGACTGCATTACTCCGCAATGCGGGCCCTTTACGCCGAAGACGTTTCACCGCTCGAACGCATCCAGTGGACCAAAATGTTTGACTGGCTCGAGGATTGCTGCGATAAATGCGAGGACGTTACCGACAGCATCGAAATGGTTCTGCTCAAAAACAGCTGATCACAACCCGGTCCGAACGTCGTTTTCTACCGGCTGCGCAGGCTGCGCTGCCGGTTTTGTTTTTTGCACCGTTATGGCGCCGGCGCGCTTGAGCGCCAGCTTGGCGCTGGCCGGGCCAATCATCTCATACAGTACGGATGACGAAAGGATGATGGCTGAGAGCAGCTCTCCCGATTCCTGCGGGAGCATGCGCTGGGAGAGCAGCGCCAGGCCGATGGAAACGCCCGCCTGTGGAATCAGCGCAACGCCGAGGTTGTTGCGAATGCGCTTTTCCGCGCCCGTACACGCCGCTCCGGCAAACGCGCCAATGTATTTGCCAACGATGCGCACAATAAAATATACCACGCCGATCATGCCCGCCGAAGCGAGCGCCGTTAAATTCAAGCGCATTCCGGACAACACGAAAAACAGCGCCATCACAGGCGGCGTAAACCGGTCAAGCTGATCAAAGGCGCCCTGTTGACCGCCGATATTGACATACGTCGTGCCCATCGCCATACAGGCAAGCAAGGGCGATATCTCCGCCGCGGTGCATACGCCGGTCAGCGCCAAAATGCCGGCAATCGTCAGAATCAGGCGGTTGTCCGTACTGCGCCCGCGGTCAACCATCCAATGAAGAATAAACGCCATCCCGATGCCAAGCAACACCGAGGCAAGCGTCATTAGCAGCGGCAGCAGCAGCGCAGCGCGGCCGGCTGTTCCGCCGCCGCCGAGCTCCTGCACGGCCGCCGCGCATACGGAGAACGCCATCAGCGCAACCATATCGTCGAGCACAACGACCTCCAGCAAGATGTCCACAAACGTCCCCTTTGCACGATATTGCCGGATGGTCATCAGCGTAGACGCCGGAGCGGTGGCGGAGGCAATTGCGCCAAGCAGCAGTGAAAATTGCAGCGGCAGACGAAAGATATACAGCATCGTAAGCGCTACGACCGCAGCGGCGCAGAGTGATTCCGTCAAGGTGATGACAATCGCGCTGACGCTATTTTTCCTCAATGCGGACCGCTCCATGTGCCGGCCTACCGAAAACGCGATAAAGGCCAGCGCAATATCGGCGACAAACTCCATGCCCTGGACAATGCCAGCCGGAATCACGCCCAGCGCATACGGCCCGATCAGGACGCCCGCAAGAATATATCCCGTTACGTTGGGCAGCCGCGCCAGCTTGGTCAGCCGCGTAACAAGAAACGCTGTAAACAGCGCCACGGCCAGGCTGATAATAATGGCTGCCGGTCCATTTAGCCGTTCGATTCCGGACAGCATTGCACACACCCGCCTTTCCAATCAACGGCGCATGCCGTCGCCGTCCACGTTCTTTCCCCCTGTTTTTCCTGACTCAGAGGCTTTTTTTCCCGCCAACGGCGCGCACGGCATGCGGTACGGTTCAGACGCATAAGCGGATTGCACCACCAGCGGCCGGCCGGGCTGGTACAGCTGCGGAATTCCGCATGCGGCAAAGGTAAGACGCATAAATCCAGCCATTTGCAACGCCTCCTTTCAGGGGAACGCAAAAAATCGCATGTTCATCTGCAAGAATGCAATTGCCTTTATGAAGGCGGTTCATGCATTTGCCTGCCCCTTTCTGAGAATGTGTTGATTATATGCACGCTTCGGGGTAAAATCAAATGATGATTCCTGATTCTACTATAAAGAATATTGATGTGACCCATAGAAAGGTGCGCCATAGATATGATCGATCCAAAAATCCGCTCGTTCCTGACGCTGTTGCAAACCGGCAGTTATACCAAGGCCGCCGAAGCGCTTTCCTTAACGCAGCCCGCCGTCAGCCACCATATCCGGCAGCTGGAATCGGATTACGGCGTACGGATTTTCTATCCGGGCAGAAAGCCGCCGGCCCTTACGCCGGAGGGTAAGATTCTGGAGCAGTACGCACGGCGCATCGTTGCGCTTTCCGAGCGCGCGCAGCAGGCGCTTGACAACAGCCGCCAGGGCATGAACACATTTTCCGTCGGCGTGACGACCACGGCGGCAAGCCTTGTCATTTCCCGGGTAATTGCGGAATATTGCAATGCACACCCCAACACGCACATACAGATTTATACTGACTCAATCAATAATATTTATGAAAAACTGCGTTCCTACGAGTATGATTGGGCGATTGTGGAGGGAACGCTTCCTTCCGAACGCATTCAGTCGGTACTGCTGAGCACCGATTATCTCTGCCTGGTCGTTTCGCCCGCGCACCGGTTTGCGCAGATGGAATGCGTCGGCTGGGACATGCTCAAGCGGGAGCGGTTTGTGCTGCGCAGCGAGGCTGCCGGAACCCGTCAGATGCTTGAGGGCTATCTGGAAACGCATGCGCTGAATATACGCGATTTCAACATTGTGATCGAGACCGACAGCATTTCAACCATCAAGGCGCTGGTCATGCAAAATTTCAGCGTTTCCATCCTCGCCCACAGCGTCTGCCGTGAAGAGATCGCGTGCGGGGCAATGGTCGCCGTACCGGTCGAGGGGTATAAGCCAATGCGGGAGATCAACCTTGCCTGGCACACCGACTACGGTCAAAAGGAGATGATGCTGGAAATCCGGCACCTTTACCAGAAAAATCTCTAGCGCCCGCCTATGCCGGACCGGTCTTTGGACGGACGCCGCGCGGCGAATAGGTTTGAAGCACGTCCGTCCGCGCCTATCCGTTTCTGCGCCTCCGATTGCCGCCGTAAGCAGCATTCCAGAGGATAACCGGGCAGAATCGTCCCCCAGGCCCCATCCCCCTGAAATTGGGATGCAACAGTTTTTTCCTTTGGCCACACGTCAGCCTCCCGTTTTAGCGGCCGGCGCCGCCGGCCCGCCCTGCTGCGCATCGGTCAATCAGCTGTCATTGCGTTTTTTGGTTTCCTGTTTGCGTTGACGAATCCCCCCGAGCAGCAGCAGGATGAAACCCAATGCACATCCGGAAAGAAGAATCAACAGATAAACGTTCGCATTTACCATTGCGTCCGTATTCCATACCTGAAGATTCGCGTCGCCAAAGCTGATGTGCACAACTCCCTCCATGATCCAATAGATGATGTCGTGGATGAGGGAAAGGAAAAGACCGCAGGCCATCATACAGATTCCCGATTTGATCAATTCGTTGACCCTGAGATATCGAATCACAACGAACAGGCCCCAGGCAAAGAGCACCGTTACCGTTGTAATCAGCATTGCGTTTCTCCAATAATCTCCCGCATCGCCATAGAACCCGCACGCGATAATGAGCGCATACAGCAGCCACGTATCAACGGCCATCACAAGCAGGCCTTTGTTACGCAGAGCAAAGCCTTTCAAGGGCAGCTGGCCGATTGCAGACGGTAAAAAGAGCGCCGACAGCCCCAACAGCGTGCCGAAGCAAGCTACGAAAAACCAGTCGCCACCGCTATACAGGCAGCATGTAAGGAGCAATAAATTCAGGCTTGCGGCGAAACCGCCAAGCGTCCATAGGCGTTTTCGCTCTTGTGCAAGCAGCGGTACCGCGGTAAACGAAGCAAATACCGTCAGGGAGGTCAGGACAATAAAGAACCAATCCAACGTTTTGCCCGTGGCGAGATTGACAATAAGGCAGACCAGGAGAAAGACAGCGGCGATGCAGAGCCCGACAAACAGCAGCTTTCGTTTCACGCCCTGTTTATAATGGCCGATAATCCGCGCCTTTTCCTCCTGAAAACGGTCGTCGCAGGCGTGGTTTTGAATCTTATTCAGCATGCTTTTGCACGCGTCGCACGCCGGCAGGTGCTCTTCCACGATCTTTCTGCTCTGCGCGCTGCAAGCCCCATCATGATAAAGGGGCAACAAGTCCTGAATCATGTCACACGAATCATTCATGGCTATTCCATCCTTTCCTGAATCTTAAGGCGGGCGCGATGATAGGTAACGCGCGCCCAATTCTCCGTTTTTCCAAACAGCTTTCCAATCTTTTGAAAGGGCAGTTCGCCAAAAACTCTCAGCTGAAAAACCTCTTTATACGGCTCGGCCAAATCATGCAGCGCCTGATGGATCCTGAATGCGGCGTCTTCATTTGCCAAAGCATTTTCCATGTTAACATCCGAAACGGCTTCCACGCTGAATCCGCAGGCTCTCTTCTGCGCCCTGCATTCGTCAAGAAACAAATGCTTTGCAATTGCGCACAACCAGGTAAGCTCGGATGAATCGCCACGGCGTTTCCTGTCGCTTATCATCGCATTGTAAAACGTCTTTTGCGTAATCTCTTCCGAGACATCCCGGCTTCTTGACAGCGTTATAAGAAACGAATACACCTGCATATAGTAGGTGTGGAATAATTGCTCGAAGTCCTTTTCCAAATCATCGCCTCCAGATACCTGCGCTATGCGCTCTATAATGCCACCAAGTATGTCTGCCTTTGG
>CAYUTA010000021.1:0-40222 GCA_964447605.1 uncultured Oscillospiraceae bacterium
CCGGCCGGCCGCATTTCGCCGCTCGCGCGCTTTACGCAAAGCAGGATATGCCGCAAAAGCCTAAATATGCCTGATTCCAGCAATTTTACCCCAGATATAGTTGTTGCAATCACCCTGTTGTTTGGATTATAATAAAAAAGGTACCTGTGCCGGGTCTGTGGTTGAAAATCGATGCCAGTCGCAGGCGAAACGATCCACGTAAGCGGACAAAGCGTTCGTGAGCATGGTGCGGTCTAGTGGTAAGTCCAACCGGCCCAGCGCCGAGAGGGGCAGTAGTGAGAGGCGGAAAGCCCGGTAGCGAACCCTCCAGTTGGCGGGTGTGGGGGCAAAAACCAGGTCAGCCGACACATGGGTATCAAAAAAATTATCTGTACCGAAAAGGGGAAAACACAACATGTTCGAAGACAAGACACTGGTATGTAAGGATTGTGGTGCGGAATTCATTTTCACATCAGGTGAACAGGAATTCTACGCGGAGAAGGGGTTCCAAAACGAGCCCGTCCGCTGCAAGGATTGCCGGAATAACCGCAAAAACACCCGCAATACCGAGCGCGAAATGTACGATGCGGTCTGCGCAGAGTGCGGCGCGCCCACCAAGATCCCGTTCGTACCGAGAAACGACCGCCCCATTTATTGCAGCGCTTGTTTCCAGAATCACAAGACTCACTAACTCGCTCCCCTTTGTTCCGTGCGGCGCATGGATATAATCGGAAGACAGTTAAAACCGACAGGCAAGGCGTTTCCGCTTACGGGAACGCCTTTGTTTGATTTTGCCGGGATATGGCGGCGGCAGGCATGCACGATCCTCGTTGCCCGGGCCTTTGCGGGGGCGGCAGAAACCGTCCGCAACCGAAGCCCCTCTTTTTTCAACAGAGGAAACGGCGCGGCCGTCCGGCTGCATGAAAAAGTCACGCTTGCGGCACGATCCCCTGAAAAAATATTGTTATCGGGGGTTTGACGCCTGCGGCGGGTATTTTTTCGCAACATTAAGAGAATCTTAAGCATTTGCCCACTGTTACGTTAAGAGAAGATTCCATAGAATAACGGATGTAAAGGAGCGTGCATGTATACCATCTTGATTTGTGACGATGAGCCGGACATTGCGCAGGCGCTGCGCATCTACCTGACCGCGGAAGGCTACGGCGTGCTGACGGCGCAAAACGGGCGTGAGGCGCTTGCCGTTCTGGAACGGCACGAGGCGCACCTTGTGCTCATGGACGTGATGATGCCGCGGCTGGACGGAATCAGCGCAACGGCGAAGCTGCGCGAACGAAGCAATGTGCCCATCATTTTGCTGACGGCCAGGAGCGAGGACACCGATAAGGTGCTCGGCCTGACCGTGGGTGCGGACGATTACGTGACAAAGCCGTTCAACCCGGTGGAGCTGCTCGCGCGGGTCAAGTCCCAGCTCAGGCGCTATACGATGCTCGGCGCGATGCAAAAGAGCCGGACGCAGCTTGCCATCGGCGGAATTGCGCTGGATGACGAGCGCAAGCAGGTGCGCGTCGACGGCGAGCGCGTGGCGCTCACACCCACGGAATACGGCATTCTCAAGCTGCTGATGGAGCGGCCGGACCGCGTGTTTTCCTCCCGCGAGATCTACCGCGCGGTATGGAACGAAGCGTCGCTGGCGGCGGAAAATACCGTGGCCGTGCATATCCGCCACCTGCGCGAAAAGCTTGAGATCAATCCTGCTGAACCGCGCTATCTGCAGGTGGTGTGGGGGCAGGGGTACAAATTCAGCTCGTCGCCGAACAGATAGCCGGCGGCGCGGCCTCTGCCGCAGGGATACCCCCGCATGCGCTCCGGACGATTCCAATTTTAAAGGAGTTCAATTCCATGGAAGACATGAAACCAACCCAAGCCGCGGACGTACGGCGGCCGACCCACAATTTTTTCATCAAGACCATTGCGGTAATTGCGTTTACCGTGCTGATGTTTTGCGCGGTGCTCGGGCTGTGCTGCGCGCTGATTCCCTATATCGACCGGCAAAACGGGCAGGATACCGCATATGAAAGCAGCCTGCTCAGCGGGGAGCTGCGCGGCTACAACGAACTGGCCGCGATGAGCTACCGGGAGGCAGGCGACGCGCAGACCGGCGCGGTTTCAGCGGACGCGCTTGCGGAAAGGCTGCAATCCTATACGGGCGAAACGAACTACCGCTTTGTGCTCACCGATGCGGACGGCCAGGTGCTGGCAAGCAACATCGGCGGACAGACCGTGCAGAAGGCCGGCTGGCCGCACAAGTCCTCCGGGGTGGGCCGCGAAGACCTGTTTGTGCAGGGGTATGTTGCGGTGCCGCCGGCCGTGCAGGACGATATTGCAGAGACGCTCCGGCTGGCCGCCTTTCTCTATGACGGGCAAAACACGCTGTTGACGCTGGGCATCGTGTCGCTTGCGCTGGCGGTTCTGGTCTTCATCTTCCTGATGTGCGCGGCAGGCCGCCACAGGGACAGCGCCGACCCGCGGCGCAGCCTGATCGACCGCATCCCGTTCGACCTGCTGCTGCTTGTCAGCGCCGGCGTGGCCGCGCTTGCCGTATTGCCGTTCAACGTGGGCATGCACCTGATGTGGCAGCTGTTCCTTGCCGCCGAGTCCGTGTTGCTTGTGCTGAACATCCTCTGGGCCCTGATGATGTGCATGACGCTCGCCGCGCGCATCAAGACCCGCACATTCTGGCGCAACAATCTCTGCGCCTATGCGCTCGTCTTCTGCTGGCGCATCGTGCGCGGCGTGTGCCGCTGGGTAAAGGGGCTGTTTACCGGCCTGCCCATCCTTTGGAAGGGAATCCTCGGCTTCTTTGGAATCGGGCTGTTCCTGCTGCTTTCGTATACCGCCGCACGCAACGGCAGCGGCATGGGCGGGCTTCTCTGCTTTGCGGGGGTTGTCGGCTTGTTTGTGCTGATGGTCGCGGTCATCCGGCAACTGCACGCGCTCAAAAAGGGCGGCGAGGCGCTGGCGGGCGGCGATCTTTCCCGGCAGATCGAAACCAGGGGCATGCTGCCGGAGTTCCGCCGCCACGGCGAGAACCTCAACAGCATCGCGGCCGGCATGAACCGCGCGGTGAACGAGCGCATGAAAAGCGAGCGCATGAAGACCGACCTGATCACCAATGTGTCGCACGATTTAAAAACGCCCCTGACGAGCATTGTAAGCTATGTCGACCTGCTTAAAAAAGAGGCTCTGGGCAACGAGACGGCCGCGGACTATATCGAGGTGCTCGACCGGCAGGCCGCGCGGCTGAAAAAACTGACGGAGGACCTGGTGGAGGCTTCCAAAGCGTCGAGCGGCGTGCTTAAGGCCAGCCTTGCCCCCACGGATGTGCTGGAAATTCTCAATCAGAGCCTTGCCGAATATGGCGACCGGCTGCGGCAGGCGGAGCTGACGCCCGTTCTTAGCCGGCGGACCGGCACGCTTGTCCTGCGTTCCGGCAGCGTAACGATAGCGGAAGCCTCCGCGGCGGGCGGGAATGACGAACCGCTGCTGGTGCAGGCGGACGGACGGCTGCTGTGGCGGGTGTTCGACAACCTGCTCAACAACATCGTCAAATATGCGCTGCCCGGAACGCGCGTTTACATTGACGTTGTGAAGGCGGAGAAGCGCGTGGCCGTAGCGTTTAAGAATATATCGCGCGACCCGCTCAATATCCCGGCCTCCGAGCTGACGGAGCGCTTTGTGCGCGGCGACGCGTCCCGCAACTCCGAGGGCAGCGGGCTTGGGCTGTCCATTGCCAAGAGCCTTGCCGAGCTGCAAAACGCTGCGTTCGCGCTCGACGTCAGCGGCGATCTGGTTGTCGCCACGGTTGCGCTGGATTTAAGCCGGACCGCATCCGCGCCGGCCGGGTTTGACAGCGTGCAAATTGCGCAGACTAATCCCGGAGGTGAAGCCGCCGTGGATATTGAAACCGAACGCGATAGCCAGCCCTATGCCACCAACCTGCTGACGCAGGCGGAGAAGACCGAAGAGTCCATCGAGGCTGCAAAAGCGCACGTGGACGCGAACGAGAAATAGACAGGCGGGAGGGATCCCCCCGCAGCCTGCGGCGCCTGCCCCGATCCGCTCCGCAGGAGTTTATTTGGAAAATGGGCGGCGCGAACCGGACATTTCCGTCAAACCATGGTTTTTGACGGCGTGCGGGCGGCACAGACCGCCGACAGGCCCCATTTTACGGACGGGCCCGCCCAGAACCGACCTGCCCGGCGGAAACGCCGGGCGTTTGTCTGTCCTTGCGGCGGGGCTTTTTGTCCCCGGCTTGCGTAAGAACGGCGCGGGATCGTTTTGTATGAACCCGTCAAAAATCCTGTTTTTTGACGGGCAACCGCATGTTGCCGAAAGCCTTGCGGCCTCCCGTTCGGCAAGAAGCACAGGGAACCCGCCCAACCCGGTCGATCCGTTCCGCCGGCAAATCCGGCGGAGCCGGAACGAACCTCCGGAAGACCGCGGACCTCCGAACCCTGCCTTGGTTTATTTGACAGGCTGAGGCGCCATAGCGCCCCCGTTTTTTGGCGGCCTGAAAGGCCGGTGATGATCTTTCTACAATGGATGCACTTCCTTCTATACAATAGCGGTTCATGCGCTTGCCCTGTTACCATAGCGCTCCTTGATTGACACCTGTGTGCTGAAATGATAAACTTTTTAAAATATCCAAGGAAGAAACGCTGTTTTGGCAAATACCGTACACAACGGAGCTTCCTGCAAAAAAAGGCGGGCGCGCTTGCCCGCGCGAACGGAGAGAACCAGACGGTATGTACCGATTTGTAAAACGACTGCTTGATATCCTGCTTTCCGCGGTCGGCGGGCTGGCGCTGCTGCTTCCCATGCTGCTGCTGACCGCAGCCATTAAGCTCGACAGCCCCGGGCCGGTGCTGTTTACCCAGAAGCGCGTGGGCAGGAATAAGCGGTATTTTCAAATCTATAAATTTCGTACCATGCGCATCGACACCCCGCATGAGATTCCCACGCACATGCTGGGCGACGCCGACACCTGGATTACACGCGCCGGCCGGTTTTTGCGCCGCACGAGTTTGGACGAGCTTCCGCAGCTTTGGAATATTTTCATCGGCGACATGTCGTTTGTGGGGCCAAGGCCCGCCCTGTGGAACCAATATGACCTGATTGCCGCGCGCGACGCATATGCGGGCCGGTGGGGGCTAACGCCCAACGCCATCCGCCCGGGGCTGACCGGCTGGGCGCAGATCAACGGGCGCGACGAACTGCCCATTGCCGTAAAGGCGCAGCGCGACGGCGAATATGTCAAGCGCCTCGGGTTTGTCATGGACTGCCGCTGCTTTTTCGGCACGTTTTCGCGCGTGGCGCAGCAGGACGGCGTGGTCGAGGGGGATTCCGGCGGGAAGGCGGGGCCGCAGGCATGAAGATCACCATCGTTACAGCCTACTTTCGGCCGGAGATTTCACCCGTCACGCACCTGTACGCCGATCTTGCCGCGGACCTTGCGGCATACGGCGCGGACGTGACCGTGGTCACCGGCCCGGCCGTCCGTGGACTGGACGAGGAGACCCGTGCGGCGTACCGGACGCGTACGGATGAACGCGCGCCGGAGGGCTACCGCATTCTGCGCACGGGAGGCGGACGCGAGGGAACGAATTTCCTTCTGCGCGGGCTGCGTCTGCTTTTTTGCGCGTGGGCGCTGTACCGCACGGCAAAGCGCGTGCCGACGGACGCGTACCTGCTCGGCAGCATGCCGCCGTTTCTCGGCCTGATCGGCGCGCGGCTCAATCAACGCGCGCGTACGGTATACGTTTTGCAGGATATCTTTCCAGACAGCATGCTGTTGATGGGCAGGTTTTCCGAATCGCACCCGGTTGTGCGGCTGTGCCGCCGCATGGAGCGCGTTAGCTACGCAGGCAACACGCGGTTTATAACCATTTCGGAGGACATGGCCGAAACGCTCGGGCAGCGAGGCGTGGCGCGCGCGCGCATCACGGTCGTTCCAAACTGGGCGGATTGCGCGGCCGTGCGGCCGGTTGCGCGCGCGGACAACCCGTTGTTTGACGAGCTGGAGCTGAAGCGCGACGCGTTCATCGTCCTCTATGCCGGCACGCTGGGGGCGCTGCAATGCCCGGACGTTTTGCTCGACGCGGCCAAGCTGCTTGATGGGCGCGGGGAGGTCTTGTTCGTTCTGCTTGGCGGAGGCGGCCTGTATGCGCACATCGAGCGGCGCATCGCCGCGGAGCGGCTCGGTAATGTCCGGCTCTTTCCGCTGCAGCCGCCGGAGCGCGCGGGCGAGGTTTACAGCATCGGCGACGTTGCGGTTGTTCCGCTTGCCGCCGGGGTCACGCGCGTGGCCATGCCCAGCAAGACCTGGACGGCGATGGCCGCTGCGCGGCCGCTGCTTATCACAGCGGACAGCGGCAGCGCGTGGGCACGGGCCGTTAAAGAGGCCGGCTGCGGATACTGCGCCGCGCCCGGGGACGCGCAATCGCTGGCCGGAGCGGTGGAAACGGCGTACCGAAACCGGGCGCGGCTGCCGGAAATGGGCGCGCTATCCCGCGCTTACGCGCAGGCGCGGCTGGACAGAAAGGCCGCCACGCGGCAATATTATGAAACGCTGCAAAAACCGTAGGCAACGCCCGCCGGGGCGCGGCGGTTTCGATGTTCAGCATGTAAAGAAGGAGAACAAAACAGATATGGCGGGTTCGGCATTCGATGGAACCATTCTTATGATTACGGGTGGCACCGGGAGCTTTGGCAACGCGGTGCTCGAGCGGTTTCTGGACACGGGCGTTCGTGAAATCCGGATTTTTTCACGCGACGAGAAGAAGCAGGACGATATGCGCCGCGCATATCAAAACGAGAAGATTCGCTATTACATCGGCGACGTTCGGGATATTGCCAGCGTGAAAAACGCCATGTACGGCGTGGATTACGTGTTCCACGCGGCGGCGCTCAAGCAGGTGCCCTCCTGCGAATTCTTTCCGCTCGAGGCGGTCAAGACCAACGTGTTCGGCACGGACAACGTGCTTTCCGCCGCCATTTCGGAGGGGGTTGGCCGCGTCATCTGCCTGTCCACGGACAAGGCGGCCTACCCGATCAACGCGATGGGTACGTCCAAGGCCATGATGGAGAAGGTCATCGTGGCCAAATCGCGCACGGTCGACCCGGAGCGCACCGCCATCTGCTGCACACGCTACGGCAACGTCATGTGCAGCCGCGGCAGCGTGATCCCGCTGTTTATTTCGCAGATCCGCGCGGGCAGGCCGCTTACCGTGACCGACCCGTCCATGACGCGCTTCATCATGAGCCTTGCCGAGGCGGTGGAGCTCGTTGCGTTCACGTTTGAAAACGGCGTTTCCGGCGACATCATGGTGCAAAAAGCGCCCGCGTGCACGATCGAGGTGCTGGCCACGGCGGTTTGCGAGCTTTTCCATGTTAAAAAGGACGTCAAGATCATCGGCATCCGGCATGGGGAAAAGATGTATGAGACGCTGCTGACCAACGAGGAGTGCGCGCATGCGATCGATTTAGGCGACTATTTCCGCGTGCCCAAGGACGCGCGCGATCTCAACTATGAAAAGTATTTCGACGAGGGCCGCGTGGAACACACGGGGTTGCGCGAGTTCAACTCCAGCAACACGCGGCTGCTGAATGTCGAGGAGGTCAGGCAAAAGCTGCTGGTTTTGCCGTATATCCGGCAGGAGCTTGCCAGATGGGGCGAATAGCTCGCGGCCTTCGGATGCGGAGGCTGCCCGGGAGGAAGCCCGCAAAGCCGGAAACAGGCTCCGCGGCATCTGCCGGGAACCGCGGCGGCGGGGCCCTGGCGGCAACTGCGCAAAAGCGATGCCGGGCCGCCGGGTTCGGGCGCGCGTTTGGAGCTTAAACCGGAAGGTTCTCAACAAAAAACGCGCTTTTCAGGCGGGGGAATGGTCCCACGGGCACAGAATTTGGAAAGGAACGGTGAACATGCGGATTCTTATTACGGGCGCGAGCGGCTTTATCGGAAAAAATCTCCTGGCCCGGCTGAACGGTCTGGGTTGCCATACGCTCTATGCGTGCGATCTGGATACGCCGAAGGAGCGGCTTGAGGCATGGTGCGGGGACTGCGAGTTTGTCTTTCACCTTGCGGGCGTAAACCGTCCAAAGGAACAGAGCGAGTTTATGGCCGGCAACTACGGCTTTGCCGAAACGCTTCTGCGCATGCTGCAAAAGCGCCGCAACAACTGCCCCGTGATGCTTGCAAGCTCCACGCAGGCCGCGCTTTCCAACCTCTATGGCAAAAGCAAGAAGGCGGGCGAGGAGCTATTGTTCCGCTATGGCGAGGAAACGGGGGCGCGCGTCTTTGTGTTCCGTTTCCCCAACGTATACGGCAAATGGTCGCGGCCCAACTACAACAGCGTTGTCGCGACGTTCTGCCACCAGATTGCGCGTGATCTGCCCATCGCGGTCAGCGACCCGTCTACGGTGATGACGCTCGTGTATATCGACGACGTGGTGGACGCGCTGGTCGGCCTGCTTGCGGGCGAGACGGTGATGGACGGCAAATTCTGCGCGGTGCCCGTCACGCAGACGGCGACGCTCGGCGAGCTTGCGGACCTGCTCCGTTCGTTCCGCCAAAGCCGCGTCGACCTGAGCGTGCCGGATATGTCCGCCCCGCTGATCAAGCGCCTTTACGCCACGTATCTGAGCTTTTTGCCTGAGGACGGCTTTTCCTATCCGCTCAACATGCATGTAGACGCGCGCGGCAGCTTCACCGAGTTTTTGCGCACGCCCGACCGGGGGCAGGTTTCGGTGAATATCAGCCGGCCCGGCGTCGCCAAGGGCAACCACTGGCACCACACCAGGAACGAGAAGTTTCTCGTGGTATCCGGCCATGGGGTCATCCGCTTCCGCCACGCGGACGGCGGCGAGATCATGGAATACTTCGTCGGCGGAGACGCGCTGACCGTGGTGGATATCCCCACGGGCTATACGCATCACATCGAGAATCTCGGGGATACGGACCTTGTGACCATCATGTGGGCCAACGAGCCGTTCGACCCCCAAAAACCGGACACCATGTATCTGGAGGTCTAACCCTATGGCAGACAGGCTCAAGCTTATGACCGTTCTCGGCACGCGGCCGGAGATCATCCGACTTTCGGCGGTGATCCGGTGCGCGGACCGATACTTTGACCACATTCTCGTGCATACGGGCCAGAATTACGACTATACGCTCAACGAGGTGTTCTTTGAGAACCTCGGCCTGCGCGCGCCGGATCACTACCTCAACAGCGTCGGCAAGGACCTTGGCGAAACGATGGGGAATATCATCGCCGCGTCCTATGCCGTGATGCGCGAGGAAAAGCCGGATGCGGTGCTGATTCTCGGCGATACCAACAGCGCGCTCTCCGCCATCAGCGCCAAGCGGTTGAAAATTCCCATCTTCCACATGGAGGCGGGCAACCGCTGCTGGGATTGGAACGTGCCGGAGATGGTCAACCGCACCATTGTCGACCACATCAGCGACGTTAACCTGCCCTACACGGAGCATTCCCGGCGGTATCTGCTCGGCGAGGGCATGGACGGCAAGACGATTTTTGTCACCGGATCGCCCATGCGCGAGGTGCTGGCCGGCAGCCGCGATAAAATCGCCGCAAGCGACGTGCTTGTAAGACTCGGGCTGGAAGAGGGGCGGTACTTCCTGCTTTCGGCGCACCGCGAGGAGAACATCGACCATGAGGCGCGCTTTTACTCGCTGATGCAGGCGGTCAACGATATCGCGGAGCGTTACGGCCTGCCCGTCGTCTACTCCACGCACCCTCGCAGCAAAAAGTTCATTGCGGCGCGCGGCTTCCTGTTCCATCCGCTGGTGCGTTCGCTCGAGCCGTTCGGCTTTTTTGACTATAACCGCCTGCAGATGGGCGCGAAGTGCGTGCTCAGCGACAGCGGGACCCTTTCGGAGGAAAGCGCCATGCTCGGTTTCCCGGCCGTGTTGATCCGCACCTCCACCGAGCGGCCCGAGGTGCTGGACAAGGGAACCGTTGTGCTCGGCGGCATTACGAAAACCTCTGTCGGGCAGGCGCTGGAGCTGGCGGTGTCCATGTTCGAAAACGGCGAGCCCGTTGCCATGCCGGCCGATTACGGGGATGTGAATGTGAGCGCCAAGGTCGTGCGCATTATCCAGAGCTACGCGCGCATCGTAACAATCACCACCTGGGGGGAATCCTTCATTGACGCGTGAACCCGAAAAAAAAACGAACGCGGCCGGACGGCGCGGGAGCGGCGGCATGCACGTGCTGTACGTCTCGTCGTTCCTTGCGCAGGCGACCTACGACCGGCTGCTGCGCGGCGCGCCGTACCCGCCCAGCCAGGCCACGCAGAAGTACAACGCGCTTTTGACCGCCGGCATGGTGCATTCCGGCGCGGAGGTAACCGCCCTGTCCGCCCCGCCGCTTTCGCGCCGGACCTCCGGACAGCGCTTTGTGCAACTCAAGCGCGAGCGGGCGGAGGGCGTCTCGTTCCATTACCTCCCGGTTGTCGGCCTGCCCGTGCTCAAGCAGTTCGTCACATGGATATGCGCCTTTTTTTCCACGCTGCGGCGTATCCGGCCCGGCACGCTGGTGCTCTGCTATGGGCTGATCGTCTCGGCCTGCGGCGGCGCAAGGGCGGCGGCGAGGTGGAAGGGATGCCCTGTCGGCGTCATCGTGTCCGACGTGCCGGAGGAGCTCGGCGGCGGGCGCGCCATGCGGCTGGCCGCGCGGGAGCTGACCCGCTACGACGGGTACGTGCTGCTTACAGAAGCCATGAACGGACGCGTCAACCCGCATGGCCGGCCCTTTCTGGTTGTGGAGGGTCAGGCGGACGCCGGTCTTGCCGCGCGGGAGAACGCGCTGCAAAACAAGCATTTTGAGCGGGTCTGCCTGTATGCGGGCATGCTGCACGCGCGTTACGGCATATTGCGGCTGGTGGAAGCATTTTTGCAGGTGGACGCGGCGGACGCGCGTCTTGTCATCTACGGCACGGGCGACGCGCGCGCGGCCATCGAGGCGGCGGCAAAGAAGGATGCGCGCATCCAATACCGCGGCGTGGCGGACAATGCGAGCGTGGTGGCCGAGGAACTGCGCGCCACGCTATTGATCAATCCGCGCCCGGGCGACGAGGAGTTTACCAAATTTTCGTTTCCGAGCAAAAATCTCGAATACATGGCCTCCGGCACGCCGGTGCTGACCACGCGCCTGCCCGGCATGCCGGCGGAGTACCATGATTACGTGTATCTGTTTAACGGCGAAACGCCCGGAGCGATGGCGCAAACGCTTGCGGAACTGCTCAAACTGCCGCGGGAGGAGCTGCATGAAAAAGGGCTTGCGGCCAAGGCGTTTGTGCTTGCGCATAAGTCCAACAACGCGCAGGCGCGGCGCATGCTGGACTTTATGGGCGCGTTGCAGGCGCGTTCGCGGGCGCGCGGCCTTCGCAATCCCGCATAGGGAGCGCGCTGTCTGAGAACCCGGTCAAACGTCCCCCCTCAACGGCGGCGCGGAAGAACGCCCCGCGCCCCGGGCGGAGTGACCGCGGGGGAATCCCTTTTCGTTTCCCCCAAACCGGGATTCCAAAGGGCGGCAGCCTTTGGCCGGACTGCCAGGAGCGCGGCACAACCGGTCCGGCCCGCCAATTTTGCGGCAAAACGATGCGGGGAAGGCTTTGGATTCCGTCAATCGCGACGACGTGCAAGTTGCTTTTGACTCTTTACCGGCAGCAAGGCCGACAACCGGCGCAGTCGTTCGTGGCTGTTGTCGCCTGCAAAATTCGCGCCGCGGCGCGCCACCAAAACAGGGTTTTTTGACGGCCTGTCCAAGGGGGTGAATCCCCTTTGGGGGCGTGGCGGGGACGCCGCCCCCGAATACGGTTCCGCCGAATAAAGGAGATGATCGCAAATGGAACAAGCCTTATCCCCCGCCTCCGGCCTGCGGCTGCTGTTCGGCGGCGACGTGCGCCTGCTGGACGCGCAGAGCGGGAGCCTGCTTGATTCGGACGTGCAGGCGTATGCCGACGCGCACGACATACGCTGCTGCAACTTTGAGGGCGCGGCGTATCATGAAAGCGCCGTAACCGGAAAAAAAGCGGGCCCCGCGCTCATGCAGGGCAAAACCGCGCCCGCAAGAATTCTGGCAAGCGGATTCAACCTCGTCACGCTGGCCAACAACCATGTCATGGACTATGGCGAAGCGGGCCTGCGCGCGGCGCTGGAGGCGTTTTCCGGCATTGTAACCATCGGCGCGGCAGTGGGCGCGCCGCTTGCGTACCGCCCGTATATCCTCGAGCGGGGCGGGGTCAAGGCGGGGTTTCTGGCCCTGACCGAACGGCAGTACGGCACGCTCGATGGAACGCGCGGCGCCGGCACGGCGTGGGTCTGCGCGCCCGAAACGCGCAACAACATCCGCCTGCTGCGCACCGAATGCAGCCATGTGGTGGTCGTTTGCCATGCGGGGCTTGAGGACGTCGGCCAGCCGCTGGCCGGGTGGCGCGCGGCGTACCGGGGGTTTATCGACGCGGGCGCCTCGGTGGTCGTGTGTCACCACCCGCACGTGCCGCAGGGTTGGGAGCGCTATAAGCAGGGCGTGATCTTCTATAGCCTCGGCAACCTTGCCTGGGAGCCGGAACGCGACTTTCCGGCGCGGACCGCGCTGCTTTGCTCGGTCACGCTGCTGCCTGCCGGCGGCTTTGACTTTGCCGTACGGCCGGTTGCGTATGCGGATGGGAAGGTGCGTTTCGACGCCGGGCAGGCCACGGCCGCGCGCCTTGATGGGATCAACCGCGTGCTGGGCGACGATGCGGCTTACGCAGGCGCCATCCACGGTCTCTGCCGCGCGTTCTACGAGCGGGAGGCCGTGCCGGACTTTTTTGCCGTTACGGGCGCGCTGTCCGGCAGCGGCTGGCAGCAGGTGAAAAACGCGGGCAAGCTGCTTGTGCGCAGGCGCGCGCTCAACGAGCCGCTGCTAAGGCATATGCTTGAAAACGAGTCCTACCGCTGGGCGGTGATCGAGGCGCTGCGGGAGGAATGAACGGAGACGGGGAATGGCTTGACGGTTTCAACCGCCCTGGCCGACCTCTGAGCGGGGATGAGGGGGCGGAGCCCGTGCGTCAAGATTCAGACGTCCCGTTTGCCGCGCAAGCCGGTCACGGCCGCATAAGGGGGTTCTCAGGGGCGGCGTCCCCTGGGCGGGGGTGAGGGGGCGGAGCCCCTGGAAAGCCCCGGCCCCGGAAAGAGAGTGTTCATGGAGAAAAAAGAAAGCACCGTTTTGCGGCGCTTTGCCGCCAACACCGGCTGGCTGGTTGCGCAAAACGTGTTCCAGTATGTGCTTTCCGCAATCATCGGCATCCTTGCCGCGCGGTATATGGGGCCGAGCAACTATGGCATCCTCAGCTACGGCGCGGCCATGATGGTGCTGTTTTCACCGTTTTGCACGCTCAGCCTCAACGACGTGCAGATTCCATGCATGATCGATACGCCCGAGGACACGGGCAGAATCATCGGCTCAGCGCTCGTGATGCGGATTGGCTCCACCATGCTGTCGATATTTGCGCTGCTGCTGCTGGTTGCCATAACCAAGCCGAACAACCAGCTTATGCTCGTGGTTACGGCGCTGCAATCGTTGCAGCTGATCATTCAGGTTTGCGACGTATTCCGGCTCTGGTTCCAGATGAAGCTGATGAGCAAATATGCGGCCATCGGTTCGGCCATCGGGAACCTTGCGTGTTCGGCGTGGCGCATCATGCTGCTGATCCAGGGCGCTTCGGTGGAATGGTTCGCGCTCACCAGCGCGGTGCAGATGCTTGCCAACTACCTGTTCGTGCTGCCCATGTTTGTAAAGATCGCGCACGTCCGCATCGGGTTCTCGCGCGCGGTTGTAAAGCGGCTTTGGCGGCGCAGCTACCAGCTGATTTTTGCCGAGCTGACGGTGGTGATTACAAACCGCATCGGCGCGGTGCTTTTGAGCAATCTTCTCGGCGACGCGGCGCTCGGCGTATATAACGCCGCGCTCAACATCGCCATGATGTGGATCTTTGTGCCGCAGGCGTTTGTGGAGTCGGCCAACCCCGTTCTGCTGGAAACCAACAAGACCAACGAGGCGCAGTTCTGGCCCCGGTATCAGGTGCTGTTTTTGGCCATCTTTGTCATCAGCGTGGCCGCCGGCGCGGGGCTGTGCGCGCTGGCGCCCTGGATTGTCGGTTTGCTTTACGGCCCGGCTTACGCCTCTTCCGCGCCGTTGCTGCGCGTGCTGGCGTGGATCGGCATATTCACCAGCATCGGAACGGCGCGCAACATCTGGACGCTGGCCAAGGAAAAGCAGCGGTATGTCAAATACTTCTGTATGGTCAGCGCCGTGGCAAGCATTTTGCTCAACTATCTGCTCATTCGCGCCATGGGCGCCATGGGCGCGGCGGTTGCCATCCTGCTTGTCAACGTGATCCAGGCGCTGCTGGCGCCGCTGCTGTTTGCCGAATCGCGGGAGTTCGTGGCGCGGTATTTCGGCGCGTTCAGGCGGTTTTCCGAGCTGCCGCAGTGGATTCGCAACAGAGGGAAATTCGATGCTGAGGAGTAAGCTAAAGCAAAATCCAATCTATATCTTTCTGTCGCATCGATCCTACGAACTGTGCACGCTCGTTTCGCCCGCGTGGAACAGCCGCCGCCGCTTTTTTAAGGTCTTCGGCCGGCCGCTCAACCTTGAGCGGCCCGTCTGGTGGAGCGAAAAGCTCATGGCGCTCAAGCTGAACGATTACAACCATAACCCGCTGGTGCGCCAGTGCGCCAATAAATACCGCGTGCGCGCGTACGTGGAGGCCTGCGGGCTTGGCGGGCTGCTGATTCCCTGCCTGGGGCTGTGGGAACGCGCGCGCGACGTGCCCTGGGATGCGCTGCCCGCGCAATTCGTGCTCAAATCCACAATGGGCTGCGGCTCGCATGTGTTCTGCCGCGACAAGGCCGCGCTGGACGTTGCGGCGGCTGAAAAGACGCTGCGCCGTGCGCTGCGCGAGCGGTACGACCTGGCGTATTCGGAGCTGCAATACGCGCCCGGTCCGGACGTGCGTCCGCAGGTCGTGGGGGAAGCGTTCGTCGACAATGGAGACGGCAACATGCTTGCCGACTATAAGCTGTTCTGTTTTCATGGCGCGCCGAAGTTCGTGCTCTATTGCTATAATCGCAACGATTCGGGACACGCTAACTATATGTTTATGGATATGGACTGGAAACCGCGCCCGGAATATCATCCCTGCAACGCGCCGGAGGATATCCCGCCGCGCCCCGCCTGCCTTGACGAGATGGTTGCGTACGCAAAAACGCTTGCGCGGCCGTTTCCCTTTGTGCGCGTGGATCTTTACGAGCACGGAGGAAAGCCGCTGTTCGGCGAACTGACGTTTACGCCGTCGGCCTGTCTCGACGCGGAGATGACCGAGGCGGGGCAGCTTGCGCTGGGCGCGCTGCTGTAGGGCCGCGGGCCGTCGGAAAACGCGGAGCCCGACATGCCGCATGCGTTGCGCGCGCTTCCCCGCCGCGGGGGTTTTACGATGCGGGCGCGGCGCTTCAGCCGCTGGAAAACCCTGGTTCCCCATGGCTGAACGGCGCAGCTCCCGCGCTTTTTTGCAAGGGGCGGCCGAAGACGCGGGGGGAGGCGCGCGCCGCGATTGTAACTGTTTCCGGGCGCTTTGAGGGGCTCCCGCGGCCGCCCCATTTGCCGCGCAGGCGCCAAAAGAGGTTTGCGTACTGCCAATTTTGGAGGAGGATTTGTTTTTTTCGCACCGATGTATGGAGCGGCCGGCGCGCCGTCCGCTGTGCAAATTATATTTGCTGAACTTGTCGGAAAAAGAAACAAATGTGAAACAATGAGCAGAGGTTGCGCGTATAAAAGCGACTGTGATATAATTCAACCGTATGTATAAAGAGAGGCGTGTGGTTTGAAAACCGCTGCAATACTGGACATTGGAAGCTCGAAAATCGTCTGCCTGTGCGGCAGTTTTGTCAACCGGGACGGCATAACGGTGCACGGGGTTTCGGTATGTCCATACGCGGGCTATCAGGACGGACAGTTTTTTGACCATCGCGCGCTGCACGCGGCAATTGTCGACAGCGTCCAGCAGGCCGAACAAAACGCCCGCATGCGCGTCCGCGAGGTTGCCGTCTCCGTACCTGCGCCGTTTGTGCGCGGGGAGCTTTCCGAGGCGGCCGTGCCCACCACCGGGAAAAACAGGCGCGTCACCGCCGAGGATATCGACAAGGTGATTTCGCGCTCGCTGAACGAGGTCGATCTGCCCGGCTATGCGCTCATGCACAGCACGCCCGTGTCGTTTACCGTCAACGGCCTTGTGGTGGCCGGCACGCCGGTGGGGGCAAAAACGGACGAGCTTGGCGCGCGGGTTTCGCATATGTACGTGCAGGAGGAGCTGGTCAAAACGCTGGAGCAGAGCCTCTCGGCCATCGATGTGGAGATTTCCATGTGCGTCAGCCAGCAGCTTTGCAACGTCCTGACCATCATTCCCGAGCGCGAGCGCGTGCGCCCCGCAGTGCTCATTGACGTGGGGTATACGCATACCGACGTGGGCATTGCCGAAAACTCCGCGCTCGTGGCGGTTCATACCATCGACGTCGGCGGCAAGCACTTTGCCTCGGATTTAAGCTTTGGCCTCGACGTACCCCTGGAAACCGCGGAAAACGTAAAACGGCGGTACGTGTTTTTGCAGCAGCCGCTGAGCAGCACCCAGATCGTGCGCACGGGCGCGGGCGCAAAGCGCGTCAACCACGCGGCCATCGAGCTGATCGTCGAGTCGCGCGCAAGCGAGCTGGTATCGCTGATCCGGGCGGCTTTGCGTGAGATGGGCGTTTCGCACGAGGCCAATCCAATCACCTATCTCACCGGCGGGGGAATGGCCATGATGAAAGGCGCGGTCGACTATCTCAGGGCGAATCTGCAACTGCCCGTCAGGCGCGATACGCCCTGGGTGCAGGACATGGATACGCCGAACTACACAAGCGCTTTTGCCGCGCTGGACTTTGTATTGCGAGCAATGGATGACGCAGAAGCTGTCGATACACAGTCGGAAAACCGGGTCGTGGATAAGCTGCGGAATCTTTTCATAAAATAAGGGGGAAAAACCATGTTTGAACAGGACTTCGAAAACGCATCGTTTGCCCAGATCAAGGTCATCGGTGTTGGCGGAGCGGGATGCAACGCCATCAACCGGATGGTTCAGTACGGCCTGCGCGGCGTGGACTTTATCGCAGTCAACACCGACCGGCAGGCGCTGTATCTGGCCAAGGCGGAGACCAAGATCCAGATCGGCGAAAAGCTGACCAAGGGCCTCGGTGCGGGCGCTGACCCCGAGATCGGCAGAAAGGCGGCCGATGAAAGCCGCGAGATGATCGTGGAGGCGCTCAAAGGCACGGACATGGCGTTCATTACCGCCGGCATGGGCGGCGGCACGGGCACGGGCGCAACGTCGATCATCGCCGAATGCGCCAAGGAGCTGGGCGTGCTGACCATCGGCGTGGTGACAAAACCCTTTACATTTGAAGGCAAGGTGCGCATGCGCAATGCCGAAATCGGCATCGCGGCGCTCAAGCCCACGGTCGATACGCTCATCACCATCCCCAATGATAAGCTCATCGACCTGGTCGGCCGGGCCAGCCTGCCGGACGCGCTGCGCGTTGCCGACGACGTGCTGCGGCAGGGCATCCAGGGCATCTCGGACCTCATTGCCGTGCCGGCCATGATCAACCTCGACTTTGCGGACGTGAAAACCATCATGAAGGAAAAGGGCCTTGCGCACATGGGCATCGGCAACGCCTCGGGCGAGAAGCGCGCGGCGGAGGCGGCAAGGCAGGCCATCGAGAGCCCCCTGCTCGAAACCAGCATCACGGGCGCGCGCGGCGTGCTGATGAACATCACCGGCGGCCCGGATTTAAGCCTGCTCGAGGTCAACGAGGCGGCGGAGCTGATCAGCGAAAACGCCGACCCGGAGGCCAACATCATCTTTGGCGCGGACATCGACGAGGCGATGGGCGACGCGCTGCGCATCACGGTCATCGCAACCGGGTTCGACCGGAAGGAGAGCGCGTACGGCAGCCAGAGCGCCCCGTCGTTCGGCGGCGGATCGTACGGCCCGTCCTACCGCCAGGGGCCCCCGCCCAATGCGCCGATGGGCGGCGGGTTCGGCGGCACGCCGTTTGACGGCGGAAAGGGCAACACCGGCCGCACCAACATGGGCAACACCGGCCGCACCAACATGGGCAACACCGGCCGCACCAATATGGGCCGGGAGCGCGGAGCGGGCCCCATGCCATTTTCGCAATCCTCACATGGCCATGGCCCGGGTCCGGGCTCAGGGCCGCAGGTGTTTTCGAGCGCCTCCTACTCCCCGCGCCGCCCGATCGTGGCGGACGAGCCGGTCGCCGCGCCCATCCCGCAGCAGCAGGAGCCCGTCTACGGCGAGGAGGATCTGCGCCGCGATTACAACGAGAAGCCGCGCAATAAGCTGGACGTTCCGGCGTTTTTGCGCAAATAGCCCCCGATGATACGGCAAAAGGGACGATTCCTGCGAGCGTCCCTTTTTTGCGGGCTTTCCCCGGGGGGATTGACGCGTCAATCCCCCGGCGGGGCGTCAAACGCGCCGCGCACGCCGCCGCTTTTGACAGGATTCTTTGGGCTGGCGAGGCGGCCCGCAAAAGGGCCTCCCGCCTGGTTCCGACTGCACGTCCCGCTGCGGTCGGCGCGCGCGTCATGCTGTTTGCGTGCTTCCTCCCCAAGGGAGAAGCGCGGCGTGAAGCGGTGTGCATCTTGCCGGGTGCGCGCCGCTTCGTTGTGTTTTATATCCACGTAAACAGCGCCTCCTTTTCCATGGGGGAATGCTGCGGCTGGTGTCCGACAACAGACGCTTGACGTGTGCTGGCCGGACCAAAATAACCTTATACATTATGGAAAAGAACGCTAATTATGATAGAAATGCACCCAGGGGATGCAAATTGCGTAAAGGCGCAAATGAAACAGAGAGGGGGTTCAACTAACGATAGGGGTCGCCCCCCCACCGACGTTACTCGTGCTGCTTTCTGTGCCGCAAGGCGCTTCCGATAAGTACCCGCATGTGTTCATAGTCCTGGATTTTCATCAATATCGGATTCCACAGTTTACAAGGCCTCTGCGCCCTTTGGAATCAAACAATACATCCCCCAGGGGGGGCTTGCGCGATTAAGGCATTTGTGATATAGACAATGTGAATCGATTCGGATGCACAAGTTTCAGCTTGTGAATAGTACTGAAGACATAATATGGGAGGGTTATTGTATGGCATGCTTTCTTGTTCCCGTGGCGGAAGCGATTGTAGTCACTGCAATCACGCAGGCAGTGAAAAAGAATGAAGCAAAGGATATCGTTGCGCAAAAGGCTGATGCAAACGAACTCCGCGATGCGGCGGATGTCAAAACGCCGTTTTCCAAGAAGCTGAAATGGCTCACCAATATGCTTTGGGGCGGCTCCGTTCTTCTTGCTTTTGAGCATGTATGGCATGGCGAGGTGGTGCCGTGGTTTCCATTCTTAACGGCGGCAAGCGACCCTGTGGAGGCATCCGTTATGCTGCATGAGATGGCGACGGTCGGTGTCAGCATGGCGGTGCTTGTAACGGCTGTTTGGGCTGTTATGCTGCTTGTTTCGAATGCAATGGAGAAGAAGGCGCTCAAGGTGCAGCCTTCCGCCAAATAAGGGGGACGGAATATGACGCTACTCACTACGGTTTTTGCCGCTATCATCTGCACGATTATCTGGTATAAGAACGCTCCCAAAAGCGAAATGAAAGTCGGCATCCTCTGCTGGATGTATTGGGGCGCTGCCTTGATGTGGCTCATTGATGCGATATTTGAGTATGCCGAACTGCATGCTGAATACTTCACCCCCGCGCCGGTGGATATGCTCAACGACTTCTATCTCGGTCTTTCGATCGTGGCGCTTGGCTTGCTTATCTGGCTTGTGATACTGCTTGTAAAAGACCCCAAGGGCGCCGTGAAGGCGGCTCTTGGCAAGAAACAATAGGTTCGTTATCCCATGCACAAAGGCGTGCACAAAGGCGGCTCTACCCAAATGGGAAGAGCCGCCTGTCCGGCGTCAAACACCCTGTGCTTGACGGGGGTAACCGCACGCCGCCGCTTTTGACAGGATTCTTTGGGCTGGCGGGGCGGCCCGCAAAAGGGCCGCCCGCCTGGTTCCGCTTCCAGATAGAAGCTTACGGCAGCCCCATCAGCCTGAGCAGCGCGACGCAGTCGCGGAACCCCTGCTCGTAGAGGGCTTTCTCCATCAGCGCCGCATCCCGGCTTTGGGCCAGTTCCAACTCGTCGAGCCGCTTCTTCATCGGCTCGGACAAGTCCTCTAAAAAAGCGTCGTGCCGCTGCCGATACGCCTGACCCGCTTCCAGAAATTCGATGCTGGTCGCATACAGGCTGGTCGCCGTCGTCTCAATCCGGGCAACGACAAAATCGGCGACGGCCTCTTGCATGTCCATGGCAAATTGTCCCTCCTTATCGCTCAGGCTTGTCCGTGGCAAGCAGGCTCCGTTCCAACCGCCCGTTTCGCCGGCCACAACGGGCGCTTCCCGCGTTTCCGTTCCGCGCTGATTCCTCACAACCCCTCCTTGCTTCTCGCTCATGCCGGCGCCTTCAGCCATTTGAGCAGCTCGATCCCGTCCAGCAGGCCCTGCCGGTAGACAAATGGCAGCTCCCGCGCCATGTCGTCCTCCAGCTGCTCAAAGCACCGCGCCACAAACGCCCGCTCGTCCTCGTTGAGCCTGCATTCGCATTCCCGCTCCATCCGTTCCCGCCGCTCCCGCGCATGCGCGGCTTCCCCCGTCGCCCGATACGCCTTCTGCGCGTTGCCTGCCAGCTGCTCGATAAAATATGCATATTCCTCCCGGTTTGTCATTTGCGCCGCCTCCTGTCACCTGTTCCATTTCCCCTTGCGTCCGATCCATTTTGGGTTGCGCGGCGGGCGTCTTGCCGGGCATACGCCGCTTCGCTGTGCTTTATTCCCACGTATACAGTACCTTCTTTTCCGTGGGGGAATCATGCGGTTGGTGTCCGGTAACAGGCACGGGATGCCTGCTGGCCGAACCATAACAGCCTGTAATAATTATACATCATAGAAAGAAACTATAGGCGTTATCGATTTACGATAGGAGTGAACATCATGGAATTGGGAGCATCATCGTTAGTGTTTCCCAAGCTCCCGCAGCGGCAGGAGCCCGTCTACGGCGGGGAGGAGCTGCGCCGCGAGTACCACAAGAGGCCGCGCAATCAGCCGGACGTGCCGGCGTTTTTGCGCAAATAGCCCCCGATGATACGGCAAACGGGACGTTTGCCTGCCCCCTATAAACACACCCGGTACGCCGTCGGCAGGGCGAAGCTCTCATCCAGCCACCGCCAGCCTTCGGGCAGCAGGGGGCAGTCGATCTCCGCCGCGAACACGCGCATGCGCCACTCGATATGCGTGAACACATGCTTGCGTGCGTATACGCGCAGCTCGCCCGTGGGCCGCATGCGCCACGCGCCGAGCTGCGCGGCGGCCTGCGCGCCGTTCAGCGTTCCGGGAAGCTCCGGCAGCTGCCAGAGCCCCGCGAGGAGCCCGTCCGCCGGACGGCGGCAGCCCGCGTACCGGCCGCTTTGCGAAAGCGCGAACACGGTTTTCTCCTCGATGCGGCGCGGGCGCCTGCCGCTTTTGTTGGGCAAAATGGCCGCGGTCCCGGCGGCAAGGGCGGCGCAGCGGCAAGAAACGGGGCAGCTTTGGCAGCGCGGCGCGCCGTTGGGCGCGCACACGCACGCGCCAAGCTCCATCATGGCCGAATTGAACCGCCCCGGGCAGTCGGCGGGCATGATCGTTGCGAGCGCGGCCTGCGCGTCCCGCTTTGTTTGCGGGAGGGCGATATCGCGCGGGTCGTTGTTCAGCCGGGCAAATACGCGCAGCACGTTGCCGTCCACGGCGGGCACGCGCTCGCCGCCCGCGATGGAAGCAATTGCGCCGGCCGTGTACGCGCCGATTCCGGGCAATGTCAAAAGCGCCTCGTACGACGTGGGGACCGCGCCGCCGAAGCGGGTCATGACCTCGCCTGCCGCGCGCTGCAGGTTGCCGGCGCGGCGATAATAGCCCAGGCCCTCCCAGAGCTTGTGCAGGCGGTCGGGGTCCGCGCCCGCCAGCGCGGCGACGTCCGGCAGCGCGGCAAGGAAGCGTTCGTAATACGGGATGACGGCGGCCACGCGCGTCTGCTGGAGCATGATCTCGCTGACCCAGATCGCATAGGGGTCGGACGTTCTGCGCCAGGGCAGGTCGCGGGCGTTTTGCCGGTACCAGTTTAACAGCGGTGCAACAAAATTCATAGGTGCAGTATACCATATTTGCGCCGCGCGTGCGGGGCAAAAGTTCCCGGCGGGCTATTCCCATTGCCGCGCAATGCTGCTATAATGGTGCGGCAAAGGGTTTCGCGGCCGGCTTGGGCCGCCTGACAGCAAGGAGAATCGGACATGGACTTTCAGCAGATCACCAACGCGGCCGCGCAGGCCGTTTCCCTATTGCTTGCCTCCAGGCAGCCGCGGGCGGGCGAGCTGTTCGTCGTCGGCTGCTCCACCAGCGAGGTCCTGGGCCGGCGCATCGGCTCGGCCAGCAACGCCGGCGTGGCAAAGGCCGTTCTGGACGGCCTGTACCCGGCCGTTCTGGAGGCGGGGCTGTATCTGGCCGTGCAGGGCTGCGAACACATCAACCGCGCGCTGTGCGTGCCGCGCGCGTGCATGGAGCGGTATCGCTTGCAGGAGGTCTGGGTGCGCCCGTGGCTGCATGCGGGCGGCGCGTTTTCGACGGAGGCGGCCTGCCGCATCCCCGACCATGTCATGGTTGAGGATTTACAGGCGCGCGCCACGCTGGGGATGGATATCGGCGGCACGCTCATCGGCATGCACCTTAGCCCGGTGGTGGTTCCCGTGCACACGGAGCTTCGGCAGATCGGCGAGGCGACGCTCATCCTTGCGCGTTCGCGCCCGAAGTATGTGGGCGGGCCGCGCGCGCAATACGACCCGGTCGCAAACGGACACCGCTAAGCGCCGCGCCGGGCACGCGGCCGCCGGACGGCGCGGACCGCGTTATGTTCCCCGCGCATGGCTGCAGATGGCGTCGAAGCTTTCCTCGCTGATGTCGTGCTCCATCCTGCATGCGTCGGCAAAGGCGGTCTTCTCGCTTACGCCGAGCCGCATGAGGAAGCCTGCAAGGGCGACATGCCGTTCATACATGCGTTCGGCAATCTCCCTGCCGGCGGCCGTGAGGGCGATGCGGTTGCCTTCCCCCGTGGCAATATAGCCGTTTTCGCGCAGCAGCTTCATGGCATGGCTGACGCTGGGCCTGGTTACGTTGAGCCGCGCCGCGACGTCTACCGCGCGCGCGCAGCCTTTTTCCCGCTGCAGGATCAATACGCATTCGAGATAATTTTCAGTGGATTCGTTGATTTGCATCCGGCTCACCCTCCGCTTTCACAGCTTTATGTTAACAGCATCGAACTTTTTTTGCAAGGGAACCGCAAAACCGGTTGACCGCATGGGTTGGAGGGTGGAAACGATTGCCGTCCGGGAGGTTGGACGCAACGAACCGGGGTGGTGCAAACCAAAGGGGGAGGCGCGCGCCGTGAACCGGCCGCCGGGCAGGATCAAAACGCCTCCCGCGCCGCGGCGCGCGGACCCGGGCCGTCCTTGCCAAGCGGGGATAATTGTGATACCTTATGGATGTCGGTCATAAGGAGCGCCTGCCGGACTTTCTGGCCTTTTCCGGCATGACGGGGGAGGCGGGCCCGTTTTGCGGCGGCGCTTTTACCGGGAAACGGGAGAATGCTTATGAAAACCAAACGGGGGAAAACAGTTGTCCTTTGGCGCTTCCTCATCGCCGCGCAGGCCGTTGTCTGGGCCGTATTTTCCGCGTTGCGCGTGCTGGGTGTATTTTCGTTCCGCATGAAATATGTGCCGTTGCTGGCGCTCGTTTTCGTGGTGGCCGACCTGGTCGTGTTCGCGCTCCTTTACGACAGGCGGCATGCCGGAGACGCCGCCTATCCGCCGCGCCGCAGGACGTTTCTGCTGTTGCTGCTATTCGCGCTTCTTGCATCCGTCCCGCTGTTTACCGACTATATCGTGGACGGCCACGACATTCAGTTCCACCTGTTCCGCATCGAGGGCGTGAAGGATGGGCTGATGGAGGGGCAGTTCCCGGTCAGGCTGCATCCCAACACCCTGTACGGCTATGGGTACGCCAACCCGGTGTTCTACCCGGAGCTGCTGCTGTATTTCCCCGCCGCGCTGCGGCTGTGCGGCTTTTCCATCATGGGCGCGTACAAGACGTTTTTGTTCTGTCTCAACGTGCTGACGGCCTATATCGCCTACGTTTCGTTTTCCCGCATGTTCCGCTCCCGAACAATCGGAATCGCCGGCAGCGCCTTCTACACGCTTGCTCTCTACCGGCTGATCAACCTGTATACCCGCGCCGCGGTTGGCGAAGCTTCGGCCATGGCCTTTTTGCCGCTGCTTTCCTACGGCATGTATCAAATCCTGACCGCCGACACGGAGCGGTCCGACTACCGCCGGGCGTTTTTGCCGCTGACGCTCGGCATGACCGGGCTAATTGGCACGCACCTGCTTTCCTGCGAGATGGCGTTGCCGCTGCTCGCCGTCGTCTGCCTGTGCCGCATCCGGGTGGTCTTTCAGAAAAAGCGGCTTTGGGCCATCTGCAAGGCCGCCGTGGTCACGGCGCTGCTTTCGCTATGCTTTCTGGTTCCCATGCTCGACTATCTTGGCCACGATACCTATCAGGTGTTCCATTACAGCGTGACCAACCGCGCGCACGAGGCGCTCAACATTGCGCAGCTGTTTCCGCTGTTGCCCGGCGGCATGGGCGAGAGCATCGCCCTGTCCGAGGGAATCGCCGGCGAGATGCCCCTTGGGCTGGGCTTTTGCGCCGCGCTGGTTCTGCTGGCCTGGCCCGTACTGCGCGCGCGGGCAAAGAACGCGGCGGCGGTGGAGGCGGCCGCTTGCGCGCGCATGGCGCGGCTTTGCTATGTGCTTGCGCTCGCGCTGCTCATTATGACCACGAGCCTGTTTCCCTGGGAGGGCGTTTACAACCTCGGCGGTGTGTTTGCGCAGCTTGCCAATATGCTGCAGTTCCCCTGGCGGCTGCTTGCGCCCGCAACGCTGCTTGTCACCATTGTCGCGTGCGCATGCTTCCGGCTTTTGCCCGCGGCCGTGCCCGAGCCGTTTGCGCGGCGGCTGGCCGCCTACACGCTCTGCCTGTTTGCGCTGATTACGCCCCTTGCCTACTGCGACCGGCTTTTGCAGCAGGGGGACGCGCTGCACGTTCGTTTGTTTGCCGATCTCGATCAGACCTCCTCCGTCGGCGACGCGGAGTACCTGCCCCATGGGTCGGACGGAACCGCGCCCTATCGCATTGACGAGCCGGTCAACGCCGCCGCCGGTCTGAACGTGGAATCCTTTTCCCGCGCGGGGACGCGCATAACCATTGCGGTAAGCAACGCAGCCTCTGCGGACGGAGCGGTGGACCTGCCGCTGATCTATTATCCCGGCTATACCGCTTTTGCTGCGGACGGCGGTACGTTTGCGCTTGAAAAAGGCGCGTTCTGCCGTATCCGGCTCATAGTTCCCGCGGGATTTGCCGGGACGATCCGGGTTGTATTTTCCGGGCGGCCGCTCTGGCGTGCGGCGGAGGCCGTTTCATTCCTGACCGCCGCCGCGCTTGCCGCGGTGTATGTGCGTGCACGAAAACGCGGCGCGCCGCTGAAGGCGTCTGCCGGCGAAGCGGGCGTCGCATAATCGGGCCGGCCCGATGCGCCGCAGGATGCGTGCATTGCACGTTCGCCTGAGACGGCCGGGACGCGCAAGCCCCTCCGGGTATTGAATAAATGTTATCGGAGTGGAGCGTTCGCCGTTCATCCATTCCTTCCGGCTTTGCCGGCGCGGCGGCTCGCCCATGCGGGCGTTTTCCCGCGCATGTTGCCGGGCGCGCCATGCTCCCGGCGCAGGGAACGCGCGGCGCTTCCTCCCAAACAGCGTGTTCTGGCCGCGGGGACGGGACGCGGTGTGCTTTTTTCCAATATGCAAAACGCCAATCAGGAAAGGAATCGAATTCATGCAGCACAACATTCTTGAAATTGCCGGCATGTTCCTGCTCGACAGCGCGCCCGTTTCCGGCGGCAGCTGGGGCGAGGGGCACATCAACGACACCTACCGCGTGGTTTGCGCAAGCGGCACAAGCTATATTTTGCAGCGCCTCAACGCCCATGTGTTTCCCAATCCCATACACGTGATGGAAAACGTTGTGGCCGTTACAACCTTTCTCCGCCCGCAGGTCAACGAACCGCGCGCATGCCTGTCGCTGCTGCCCGCGCGCGCAGACGGCGGCTGTTACGTGTTGGACGACGCGGGCGGCTGCTGGCGCGTGTATACGTTTATCGACAGGGCGATCTGCCTGCAGACGCCGGAATTCCCGCAGGATTTTTATGAAAGCGCGGTAGCCTTCGGCAGCTTTGCGCGCATGCTTGCCGGGTTTCCGGCCGATTCGCTGCACGAGACCATTCCGAATTTTCACAATACGCCCGCGCGCTACCGCGCTTTCCACGCCGCGCTGGAAGCGGATCCGCTTGGCCGCAGACAGGGGGTGGCGGAGGATGTGGCGCGCTACCTTGCGCACGAGGGCGAAGCCTCGGCGCTGTATGATCTCCAGCAAAGCGGCGCGCTGCCGCTGCGCGTTACGCATAACGATACCAAGCTCAACAACGTCATGCTCGACGCGACGACGCGCAAGGCGCTGTGCGTGGTGGACCTCGATACCGTCATGCCCGGGCTGTCCGCGCATGATTTTGGCGACGCAATCCGCTTTGGCGCCTCCACCGCGGCGGAGGACGAGCGCGACGTATCGCGCGTTTCGATGGAGCTGGAGCGGTTCTCCATATATGCGGAGGGGTTTCTGGCCGCCTGCGGAAGAAGTCTGACGGAGCTGGAGATTCGCTGCCTGCCGCTGGGCGCAAAGCTTATGACGCTCGAATGCGGCATGCGCTTCCTTACCGATTACGTCATGGGCGACACCTATTTTAAGATCGATTACGACACGCACAACCTTGTTCGCAGCCGCACGCAGATGGCGCTTTTGTGCGATATGGAGCGCAAATGGACGCAGATGGAGCGGCGGACGGCGCTGGCGGCCGAGCGCTGCGGCAGGCCGTTAAAAAACGCGGCTCTTTGACGGGGCAACCGCAATTTGCCGCTCGCCCCGCGGGTTTCCGTGCGGAAAAATGCACGAAGCAGAGGCAGGGACGCACATGCCGTCCCGAAAGCGTTCCCCTGCGGGGGGGGCTGGGAACGCGCCATCCCTGCCCGTTTACGGGGCGCTGAAAAACGGAGCATATGCCGCCTGTGGCCCCCCGGGCCGTACCCGGACGTAAAAACGACGGTTTACCGGGTATCATGTCACAAATTGTTCACGGCTTGATAATAGTTCGGCTATTGTTCGCGGCGGAATGCGCGGCTATACTGTTAATCGTGAAAACACGATTATGGGGCAAATGTACTTTGGCGATGCTGGTTTGCACGCTGTGTTGCGCTTGGGCGCTCTTTGGCTGCACGCGGGCGCAAAACGGCCGAGCCGCATCCGCAACGCCCGCGCAGCGCCCCGCAACGCCCGCGCCCGTCGACACGCGCATGCCCGCGCGGGTCTCGGGCTATCCGGACAATTTTGACACGCTGTATACGCGGCTGATCGAGCGGGAGATCAGCGTGTTTGAGATCCAGCAGGACGTGACCGACGGACTTTACAGTTACGAAGACCTCACGCGTTTCTATCTCGACCGCATTGAGGAATACGGCGCGTCCAACAGCATCCTTTGCACGCTGAGCGGCGCGCGCGCGCGCGCCGCCGCATGCGACCGCAGCCCGGGGAACGGCTCGCCGCTGTACGGCATTCCCTTCATCGTGCTGGACAATATCGACGTTGCCGGCGCGCCCACAACGGGCGGGGCCTATCTGTTGCGCGCGCGCACGCCGGAAGCCGACGCGTTTCTCATCCGCATGCTCACCGTACAGGGCGCGATTCCGCTGGCAAAGGCGAACCTCGACGAGCTTTCCGGCCTGGTCATACAGTACTCGGAAAAGGTGCCGCACGGCTCGTCGCTCGGCGGCATTCCCGTCAGCCCCTATGGCGGCCGGCATGACGCGGGCGGCGCAAGCTTTGGCGCGGCCATGTCCGTTACGCGCGGGCTCGCGCCCCTGGCCGTGGGCACGGATACCGTGGGCGACGTGCTGCAAAGCGCCCGTGCAAACAGCGTGGTCGGCATCCGCCCGACGCACGCGCTTGTTTCCCGCACGGGGCTCATTCCCGCCAATCCCGCGTTCGACGTGGCGGTTCCGTTTGCAAAATCGGTCAAGGAGGCCGCATACCTGCTGTATGCCATGCAGGGCTCGGATATGAACGACGCCTATCAGCAGACCGGCGATTACGCGCCCATAAACGACCCGGAAGAATTTCTCAACGCCACGGCGGCAAGCGCGCTTGAAGGCCTGCGCGTGCTGTTGTTCGATGGAGAAGACGAACTCCCCGAAGCGGCGCTCAACGCGCTTGTGCACGCCGGCGCGCAGCTTGTCGGCGGGCTGACCTACGACCCTTACGCCGAGGATGCGGCCATGGAAAAGCTCTCCGGCATGCCGTATATTTACGGCGTGCGCGACAGCGTGAACGCATTTCTTGCTAAACAGGCGGTCGAGGGCGTGAACAGCATCACGCAGCTGCTGCGCTATAACGAACGGCACGAAGACGCCATTCCATACGGCCAGGGGCGGCTCAACGCGTTTGCGCTGCTTGCGCCCATGCACTATACTTCCGTGGATACCGTGGACCGCTATATCAGCGAACATAGTCTGGAACAATTTATGGTTGAAAATGAAATCGACCTGATTCTCTCTCGCGACGCGGCGCTCGCGGCCTACAGCAATACGCCGCTCAACCCCAGCGTGTCGATCCCGCTTGGCGGCACGCGCACAAACGGGGACGGCTCGCTGCAATCGGCGGTGTTGACCGCGCGCGTCGGCGGCGACGAACTGGCCATCCGCGCGGCGTATCTGCTCGAATCCAGTTTAGGAGGGCTCCGCGTAAAACCATAGGGGGGTGTGCATGCGCCGAACGGACGATCTGCAATTTCAGGGACTGACCATTTTACAGGAAGGCGGCGCGGCGTGCTTCAGCGAGGACGCGGTGTTGCTGGCCCATTTTTTATGCCTGACCCCGCGCGATTTTGCCGTCGACCTCGGCGCGGGCAACGGCGTGATCAGCATGCTGGGGCAGGCCAAAACAGGCGCGCGCTTTGCCGGCGTGGAGCGCGACGAGGCGCAATGCGCGCTCGCGCGGCAATCCGCAAAACAAAACGGGCAGGATATCGCGTTTTACTGCCTTGACGTGGCGGACGCGCCCGGCGTTCTCGGTCACGGCGCGTTTTCCGCTGCGGTGATGAACCCGCCGTATTTTACCGTTGGCGATGTGTCCAAAAACCGGTCGCGCGCGGCCGCGCGGCACGGTGCGCCGGGTGTGCTCGATACGTTTTTGGCCGCGGCGTTCCTGCTGCTCAAAAACGGCGGCAGGCTGTTTTTATGCTATCCCGCCGCGCAGCTTACCAGCCTGCTCTGTGCGCTGCGCGCGCACCGAATCGAGCCAAAGCGGCTCTGCACGGCCCTGCCGGACGCATCCGGCGCGCCGCAAAGGCTCCTTGTGGAAGCAAAAAAGCTCGGCAAGCCCGGCCTTAGATGGGAAATCCCGCTGTAAAACGACGGCCCGCCTCCCGCGCATAGGCGCTCCCGTGCGGCGAATTGACGCAGATAACGGGCGGGCTGGCGCATCCGCCGTCCCAGCGCATGATTGAAGCATCTATTCCGGCTGCCAAGAGGATGGAATTGCATCCCAGCACTTACGGCGGATTCGGTTCTGCCGCCGTTGTACCAGCAGAACGTACGCGCTATCGACGGCGGCAACACAAGGCAGGCCGGCCGCCCGGCGACGCTGCCGTTCGACTGTCCGGCAAGATGCGCGCCTTCCGGCGGTTCCGGCAATGAAACATGCCTCCGCCGCGACGTCCTTTGCGGCCCCGTTGCCCGGGCCAAACGCCTGCCCGTCCGGAAACAGCGCTCTTTGATGGCTGCGGCGCGTCCTGCCGGAGCTATGCCAACGCCCTGCCCATGAGCGTGCCCATGACCGAGGCCATCATCAGCCCGCGCGTCCAGCCGCTCGAATCGCCGAGGCAATGCAGACCGGAGATGTTGGTGTGGAACGTGTCGTCCATCTTGATGCGGTTGCTGTAAAATTTCAGTTCCGGCGAATACAGCAGCGTCTCCGTTGCGGCAAAGCCCGGCACGACCTGATCCACGGCCTGGATGAAATTGACGATGTTGACCATCGCGCGGTAGGGCATGGCGGCGGTGATGTCGCCCGCGACCGCATCCGGCAGCGTGGGCCGCACGTTGGACTGCGAAAGCTCCTTCTGCCAGGTGCGCTTGCCGCTCAGAATATCGCCGTACCGCTGCACGAGGATGTGACCGTTGCCCAGCATGTTGGTCAGTTCGCCCACCTTTTGCGCATATGCAATGGGCTGGTTGAACGGCACGGAGAAGTTGTGAGAGCACAGGATGGCGAGGTTTGTGTTTTCAGATTTCAGGTCCTTATACGAATGCCCGTTAACCACGGCCAGATCATTGTCATAATTCTCCTGGCTGACAAAGCCGCCGGGGTTCTGGCAGAACGTGCGCACCTTGTTTTTAAACGGCAGCGGGTAGCCGATAAGCTTGGATTCATAGAGCACCTCGTTGATCTGCTCCATGACCTCGTTGCGCACCTCCACGCGCACGCCGATATCCACCGTGCCCGGCAAATGGGAAATACCGTGCTCCCCGCAGATTTTTTCCAGCCAGTCCGCGCCGCGGCGGCCGGTTGCCACGACGGTGTGCGCGGCGCGGATCTCGAGCGGGCCGCCCCTGGGGTCGTTGACGTAAACGCCCAGGCACGCGCCGTTTTCAAGGATCAGGTTCGTGCATTCGTGACCAAAGAGCATGGTCACGCCGCGGGACTGCAAATCCCGCTCGATGGCCAGATAGATGTCCTGCGCACGCTCGGTGCCGAGGTGGCGGATGGGGCAGTCCACCAGCTTCAGCCCCGCCTTGATGGCGTTGCGGCGGATGTTTTTTACCGCGCTGGAATGGCCGACGCCTTCAACTCTGGAGTCCGCGCCGAAATTGAGATAGATTTCATCGCAGTAACCGATGGTATCCTGCGCGACCTCCGGCGTGATGAGCGTGGGCAGGTCGCCGCCGACCTCGTAGCTGAGCGACAGCTTGCCGTCGGAAAACGCGCCCGCGCCGGAGAAGCCCGTGGTAATATGGCAGTACGGCTTGCAGCTTACGCAGCGGCGCGTCTTTTCCTTGGGGCAATGCCGGTTTTCAATGGCCTGTCCCTTTTCGACCAGCACGATGTTCTTTTTGCTGCCCTTTTGCAGCATTTCGTATGCCGTAAAGATGCCGGCCGGGCCGGAACCGATGATGACAACGTCCGTTTTCATAATGGAATCAACCTCTCGCTTGTTTGAATGTTGGATGGGGATACGGAGGTACGCTGGAGGCGCCGCCTCCAAACCGCCGTTCAAGGGCATGGCCCTTAACAGACCGTCAAAAAGAACGGGAGCGCACAAATCGCGCGGATTTTGCATGCGGCCGCAATCACGAACGGCTGCGCCGTTTGCCGGTCCCGCTGTCTGTAACGGGTCAAAAGCGACGTGCGCGCCGTCGCTTTTGACGGAGCCTGTCGTCTTTCCCACATCGTTTCGATCCGGCTCCGCCTGATTTGCCGGTGGAACGGATCGCCCGGTTTGGGCGGTTCCCCTGGGTATGTCGCCGCCCGGGAGCCCGCGGGACGAGAGGCAACATGCGGTTGCTCCCGTCAAAAAACATGGTTTTTTCACGGTCTAAGGCTAAGGAAAGATGCCCCCTTAGCCCGGCGGCCACTGCAGCGAACGCCCGCCCAGCAGGTGCAGGTGCAGATGCGGCACGCTCTGTCCGCCGTCGCGCCCGACGTTGGACACGATGCGGTAACCCTTTTCGGAAAGCCCCAGTTTTGCCGCAAGCGACCGCGCCGCCTCGAACAGCCGGAACAGGATGTCCGCGTCATCCGCTGTCAGCGTATCCACGGATTCGATGTGCCGCTTGGGGATGACGAGCACATGCACGGGCGCCTGCGGGTCGATGTCGTGAAACGCCAGCACGCGGTCGTCCTCATACGCCTTGCTGGAGGGAATCGCGCCCTCCGCAATTTTACAAAAGATACATTCGTTCATTGGTTACAGTCTCTCCTCTCCAGTCAGAATTTCACCGTTCAAGCCTGTCAGCCGCACGCGCGCAAGCGCGCCCTCGCAGCCGGTCAGATTCGTTTGGACCCGCGCATAGTTGCCCGTATACCCCGCGCCGTCCCGCTCGATGAGCACCACGGCCTCCGTGCCGAGCTGCGCGGTCAAAAAGGCGTGCGTCAGGCGCGCCCCCAACGCGATCAGCTCCCTTGCGCGCGCCTCTCTGACGGCGTTTGGCAGTTGCCCCGGCATGGCTGCCGCCGGGGTGCCGCGCCGCACGGAAAAGGGAAACACGTGTATGCGCGCAAATTGCATCTGCTCAACAAAGGCGAGCGAATCGGCGTGCTCGGCCTCCGTTTCACCGCAAAAGCCCGCAATCACGTCCGTGGTCACCGCGCAATCCGGCATGGCCGCGCGCAGCAGCGACGCCGCGCGCGCGTATTCCGCCGTTGTGTAGCGGCGGCGCATGCGAAAAAGCACACCATCCGAGCCGCTTTGCAGCGAAAGATGAAACTGGCGGCAGATTTTCTCATTGCCGGTAACCGCCCGCACGAACCGCTCGTCGACAAACCCCGGCTCGAGCGAGCCGAGCCGCACGCGCGCCAGTCCGTCGATGCCCTGCGTTAACGAAAGCGCGTCAAGCAGGTCGCAATCGCCCAGATCGCGCCCATAGCTGGCCAGATGGATGCCCGTAAGCACGATTTCGCGGTAGCCCTTTGCGGCCAACGCCTCCAGCTGCGCGCGCGTATCGGCAAGCGTACGGGAACGGACCGGGCCGCGGGCATGGGGGATGATGCAGTAGGCGCAGTGGTTCGCGCAGCCATCCTGAATCTTGAGCGTGGCGCGCGTCCGCCCGTCGCGCACGGCATTGAGCGGCTCGAATGCGCGCGCTTCCCGCGCGTCGGTTACAAAGGAGAGCGCCGGCGCCAGGGCGTCCGCTTCCCCGGCCGCCCGATCCATGCGCGTGGGGGGGGCGCCCCGGTTCGCCGCACGGGCCGCAAGCGCGCCCTGCACCCGCCCGACAATGGCGGAACGCCCGATTGTGCCGAGCACGAGCCCCACGCCCGGCAGCGCGGCAACCGCCTGCGCGTCGGACTGCGCATAGCAGCCCACCGCCGCAATCAGCGCGTCCGGGCTCCGTTTATGGGCGCGCGCAATCAGCCTGCGCGACTTGCTGTCGCTCATACCCGTCACAGTGCAGGTGTTCACCACGTACACGTCCGCAACAGACGAAAAAGGAACGACCGCAAAGCCCGCCGCCTCGAACAGCGCCCGCATGGCCTGCGTCTCATAATGGTTGACCTTGCAGCCGAGCGTGGCAAACGCAACGTTCACTTTTCCACCTCATACAGAATCTGCGCGAGCATGGCCATGCCGGCGGTCTCCGTGCGCAGAATCCGCGCGCCAAGCGAAACCGTGACCGCGCCGCGCTCCGTCAGGCGCGCAATCTCCTCCGGGGTGAACCCGCCTTCAGGGCCTATGAGCACGCCCATGCGCTTTACGCCCCTGCGAGCCCTGAGCGCGGCCTTGAGCGTAACGGCCCGTTCGTCCTCATACGCGATCAAAAACAGCTCGAACGCGGCCGGGTCGAGCGTTTCGATGCGCGTCAACGCCTCAAAACGGGGGATGATGCCGCGGCGGCTCTGCTTGGCGGCTTCCTCGGCAATGCGCTGGTAGCGCACGCGTTTGATTTCAAAGTTGCTGGTCGGCTGTGCCACGCAGCGGCGGCTGACAACCGGCACAATGGCTTCCGCGCCCAGCTCGGTGCACTTTTGCACAATCAGCTCCATCTTGCCCGTTTTGGGCAGACATTGAAGCACGCTCACGCGGCACTTTGGCTCCGCTTTGGACGCGTGCGGCCTGCCGACGGAGCAGATCACCGCATCGTCGCAAAGCCCGGTGATGACCGCGCCGTACTCGCTGCCGCGGCCGTCGCACAGCGTCACCTCGTCGCCGGGCTTTAAGCGCAGCACGCGCACCACATGGCGTACGTCGTCGCCTGTGATCTGCGCCGTGCCGGCTGCAATCTGATCGGTAAAGAATCGGTGCATGCCCTGTTTCCTCCCGCTACCCTCTGGCCAGTATGGCAACCCAGCTCTCGGCTCCGCTGACGGCGGTTACGGCAAAACCCGCCTCCTCCAGCCGGGCGAGCGCCTCGCCGCGTCGCTCGTCGATGATGCCGGAGGCGATGAACGGCGCGCCGGGCTTTAAGCAGCGCTTTGCAAACGGCGCAATCCGGAGGATCACGTCCGCCACGATATTTGCGCATACCACGTCGTACGAGTCCAGAATGCGCGCGCAGAGCGCCTCGTCATGAAGCAGGTCGCCGATATGCACGCGGCAGGCCGCGCCCGCGATGCCGTTGAGCGCGGCGTTTTCCGCGGCGATCCGCTCCGCAATGGGATCGATATCCACGGCCACCGCCTCGGATGCGCCCAGCAGCAGCGCGGCTATGGACAATATCCCGCTGCCGCAGCCCAGGTCGAGCATGCGCGCGCCCGGCCGCACCGTACGCTCCAGAAATTCCAGGCACATGCGCGTGGTATGGTGCGTGCCCGTGCCGAATGCAACGCCGGGGTCCAGCCGCAGCACGATCCGGCCGTGCCCGGCGGGCTCCGCCTCCCAGCTTGGCAAAACGAGCAGCCGCTCGCCGACCGGCAGCGGCTTATAGTACGCCTTCCAGTTGTTTTCCCAGTCCGCGTCGTCTACACGTGTGATCACCACGGACAGCGGGCCGGGGTCAACCCCTGTTTCGAGCGTTTTCAGCCGGGCGACGGCCTCCTTGACGGACGCAAGCCGCGCGGCGCTTTCCGGCACGTCGGCCAGATACGCCTTTACGCACGGCACATCCGCGCCGATCCTGTCCGCATCGGCAAAATCCCAGTAAACGGCGCGTTCGTTGAGAAACGCCATCGCGCGTTCCCGGCTCTCCTCAATGGACACCTGATCAATGCCCGCGCCGGACAGCGCGGCGCAGACCAGATCCGTGCCGGCATCGGTGGTGTAGACGGCAATTTCCAGCCATTGCATGATAAAGCGGTCCTCCCTGCGGCGTTGCCGCCGCGATGGCGCGCCCCCTGCGGAACTCCGCTGCAAAAGGCGCGTATATGAATTATACATGCATTTGCCCGCGCGGGCAATGGTCTTGGCGACGGTTTCACACAGGATTGCGCGCACGCGGCGGAAAAAAGCGTCAACATGCGGTCATGGAAAGGGATCGGATGTGCGGCAGGAGAGACGTTCCCGGAAGCGGCGCATGACGGGGCATGGAAATATGATTGCATATGCGCCCGCGTTTTCGTATAATACAGGCAGCCTTTCGTAATGAAACGCACCGATACCGGCCGCCGTGCGGGGAACCCGGGATACGCGCCCGTTTTCACACACATCCTCCGCCGGCTGAAGGAATCCCGCCGCCGAGCGTCAGGTCGGCGTATCAAAAAAAGGTTGCCGTCGGGATTGCGCGGCCAATCCTGTGACGAAAAGATGCAGGATTCAGCATACCGGGCAAATCCGTTAAATGCAGCGGCATATGCGGTGATTTTGACGCCCTCACGGGCGGCGGCAAGGCCGCGCGAACGAATCGGCGCCGCGTATATGCGGCGTTTGCGCAATCCGGCGGATGAATTGGGACCGGCGCGTCGTGCCGGCGGAAGGGGAATATGGCTAAGGAAAAAACACTCTATATCTGCGGTGAATGCGGCTATGAAACGGCCAAGTGGATGGGCCGCTGCCCCGCGTGCGACAGCTGGAACACGCTTGTGGAGGCGCAGGCGGTCAAAACCCGGCCGGCAGCGGGCATAGCCGCGCGCGCGCAGCTGCTTTCGGAGGTTGTCCGGCTGCCGGAAAAACGCGTGTCCACAAACATTGCGGAGCTGGACCGCGTGCTGGGCGGCGGGCTGATCCGCGGCATGGCCGTGCTGCTGGGCGGCGACCCGGGCATCGGCAAATCCACGCTGCTGCTGCAGGCGGCGGATCAGCTGGCGGGCGGCGCGGCGGTGCTGTATGTTTCCGGCGAAGAGAGCGCGGCGCAGATTAAGCTGCGTGCCGAACGGCTTGGCGTAAAAAACGACATGCGTATCCTGTGCGAAACGGAGCTGGAAAACGCGCTGGCCGAGGCCGATGCGCGCAAGGCCGAAATTTTGATCGTGGACTCCATCCAGACGATGTATGTCGACGAGAATACCGGCTCGCCGGGCAGTGTGTCCCAGGTGCGCGCCGCGACCGTCCGGCTGACCCGCTATGCCAAGGAAACGGGCGTAGCCGTGCTGATCGTAGGGCATGTGACCAAGGACGGCAACATTGCCGGGCCGCGGGTGCTCGAGCACATTGTGGACACGGTGCTGTATTTTGAGGGCGACCGCCGCGAGGGGCTGCGGCTGCTGCGCGCGGTGAAGAACCGCTTTGGCTCCACCAACGAGGTCGGCGTGTTTGAGATGTGCGACAATGGCATGCGCGAGGTGACGGACCCTTCGCAGCTGTTCCTTTCCGGCGCGTGCGCGCCGGGCTGCGCGGTTACCTGCGCACTCGAAGGCTCCCGGCCCATCCTGGCCGAGGTGCAGGCGCTGCTGGCCGCCAATGCGTTTTCCAACCCGCGCCGCGCCGCCACGGGCGTGGACGTCAGCCGACTGAACCTGCTGCTGGCCGTGCTGGAGAAGCACGCGCACCTCAAGCTTTCAGACAAGGACGTGTATGTCAACGTGGTGGGAAATCTGCGCCTTGACGAGCGGAGCGCGGACCTGGCCGTTTCGCTGTGCATTGCCAGCGCGCTCATGGACGTTGCGCTGCCACAAAACACCGCGGCGCTCGGCGAGATCGGGCTTACGGGCGAACTGCGGGGAATCACCAGACCCGACGTACGCATTGCCGAATGCGCGCGCCTGGGCTACAAAACCATCCTTGCGCCCAGGTCGCTTAAAAAGACAAGGGCCGACGGGATAACGCTCGTACCCATTGCGACCATCGGTGAAGCAATTTCGTATTGCTCCAAACGAAAGCTTGTGCTATAATGCCAATGGCGCCGCACGGTACCCTGTCGGCGAATCCCGGGGCGGAAGCTCCGGTCTGCAAAAACCTGAAGCATGTACGTACCCGCAGTTCGGCTGGACAGAGCGTTGGACTCCGACCGTCGCAGCCACGGAATATGCAAGAAAAGTGAATATGTACCCGTAGCTCAGCTGGATAGAGCGTTGGACTCCGACTCTGACCGCCGTAGCTTCGGGATATGCAGAAAAAATGAATATGTGCCTGTAGCTCAGCTGGATAGAGTATCAGACTCCGACTCTGAGGGTCGAAGGTTCGAATCCTTTCAGGCACGCCAGAAAAATCCCCGGGAACTCTAAGGTTTCCGGGGATTTATCGTACTAAGGGGAAGCATGTTATTGAAATAGTTTAATGCATTTAATGTATTTTCGGAAACAAGTAGAAACTTGAACATGCAGAAATTGGATAAAAATGCGATTCGCTTTCCTCTTTCAAATACGGATTTAATGCATTTTTAATGCACACGGGTACAAAACACCCGATAACAAGCTGCTCTTAATAGGCACAAAAGAAACAATAGAAAATGAAATGGAGGAAAACAACATGGAAAACAAAGCACCCACCCCCGCCGATATTCTTGTCGAACATGGCATTCTTACACCGAGCGGCAAAGCCGACAATCACGTTGTCAGTATTGTTTCTGGCGCACTGACCGCCAAATTGGTCGATGCAATTTGGTCGTCCGTAGATAGAGATGCGGATGCACTTGAAGCATTGGAAAGCTATTTGTGGGAGTTGCACGACGGCGCGCAGTACAGAGGGGCCCTGTGCGCAGTCAAAGCATTATACCTTGCAAACGGTTTGCCCTTTGCTGAGACGTTGGAAACGATTATGGAGGCGGATAATTCCGATTTGCTTGCATCGTTCCTATATGAATTTCTCATGGACTTTGATGATGCAAAACTTGACCTCAATGACGGCGAGACTGAAATGGAAGATTAAGTATCTTTTTCATTCGCAATAGGAGCATAATCGCTCCTATCAGATAGAAGCCGCTTGCGCTCAATGTGCAGGCGGCTTTTTATATGGAAGGAGGAACACGACATGACAAAGGTAATTGCCTTTGCGAACCAAAAAGGCGGCGTCGCCAAGACGACCTCGGCAATCGCATTGGCACAGGCGCTTGCACTGGACGGGAAAAAGGTGCTGTTTTTCGATCTCGACCCGCAGGAGAACGCCTCGAACACCTTGCGGCTTAACCGCGATGATTATCCCGGTCTGTACGACCTCATGACCGCAACCGAGGGCGACAAGGCCATCTTTGAACACTGCTTGCAGCGCGTAGAGGGTTGCATGAACATCACCGCTATACGCGGCGACTTGCGCCTATCCTCAGCGGACTTGCAGTTTAACCGGCAAGGGCGCGAGTTTATCATCCGCGAGGCGCTTGAACACAACATGGGCGCTTTCGATGTGGTTATCATGGACACGCCGCCCACGCTGGGCATTTTAACGGTGAACGCACTGACCAGCGCAAACACCGTCGTTGTGCCGGTTAGTCCGGACGGGTATTCGTTGCAGGGCTTTTATCAATTATATGACAACATTCGCGCCATCAAGAAGTATTCCAACCCCGACCTGAAAATTGGCGGCATCCTCGTTACCCGCTATATACCGAAAACCATGGCCTCTACGTTCATGCGATACTTGGCTTTCGGCCCGCCGTGCCCCAACGTATCGTCCGTGATGTGAAAGTCATGCTTTTCGACGCGCGGGCGAGTTACGGCAAGAGCAACGGCAGGAGCGGGAATTACTCTACCAACTATCAGATCAGCGGGCGTGAGCTGCTCGACGCTTCGGAGGTGCGAATGCTCGATAACCGCTACGCGCTGCTGTTCATTCGCGGGGAACGTCCCATCATGGACGAGAAGTACGACCTGATGAAGCACCCGAACATTGCGCTTATTAAGGACGGCGGCGCTGTGCCGTATATGCACGGCGAGGTCACGGAGGCGCTTGCGACGGTTTCCCTTGTGCGGGACTATGACGAGAATCTACCCGCCACACAGCCGGAGGATGTGGGCTATGAAATGTTCTCCGATGAAGAAATACAAAAACTGACCGAGAATTGAGGAGGAAAAACAAAATGTCCAAGAAAACAAAACGCATCTTTATCATGTTCTGCGCCCTTGTGTTGGTATTTTCCGTCACCACCACAGCCTTTGCCACGGACGATCCGTTGCAGGTTGTCAATAATTTTTCCGAGTTTAGTGCGCCCGTAAGCGGCAGATAATCCCAATATCTGTTGCGTGGGTTTATGTAGGATTCCGCCTTTGGCAAGGCGGCGGTGCAAAAGTATAACCGGCGCAAATGCGCCACACTGTCATCACCCAATTTATCCTGATGGGAAACCTGACGGGGAGTGTAGCATATTGGGGAAGTCGTAAGTTGGGGAAACCATCTACCCACGACTGAACGGCAAGATGAAATGTTGTGAATGAGGATGAAAGCTAAACTGCTTGATGGGCAGCCCAAGGGGGTATAGCTGAAAGCCAACGGCGAAAGATGGTTGTAACGCCGTGCGTCACGGCAAAGGGCAAGATGAATTTACCCGACGCATTATACTCGTGGCGACCAACCGCAATAAGCGGAAAAGGACGAAAACCCCATCCGACATCACAACAAGCCAAGTCCAGTAAACCTAAACGGGGATTGCCTAAACCGGAACGCCTGAAAAGGCTATGGTAAAGAACCTGAAAATCCGGCATGGCAACGGAGCCGTCGTAGTAGTCCGAGCAAGGGAGAGCCTTGTACATGGCGAAGGGCGGCAGGGAATCAACCAATGCAAATTAAGGAAAGGTGCGTG
>CAYUTA010000022.1:0-39700 GCA_964447605.1 uncultured Oscillospiraceae bacterium
AATCTGGCGAAAACCCAAAAAATATGTTGTAAAGCGCTTGACTTCCTATGTATATGCGAATAGTATTATATTATCGTATATTAAAATATGAATTTCTATATATTGTGATCATTCATATTTTATTCTACGTATAAAATTTCAATGCTCTCCGATGGATTTTGGGTGAAAGGCTGACATGAACAAAGATCGGTGGCAGTTGTATTTCGTATCCGGTTGGTCGGACAGCGGCACGAAGCGCCGCCGTCTGGCTTTCTTTGCCACGCTTTTCAACCGACGGCTGTATAGGCGCCACATTGCCGCGCTTGTGGTCGCGCTGACGGCCTTTCTGCCATGTGCGCTTGTCCGGGGCGACACGCAGCCCGCCGCCTCAACCGGTACGCTGGCGCAGTCCGATCTGACCATAAGCGGCTGGCAGGGCGCAAAGAATTATTCCGAGAGCTTTTCCATCACGGTTGAGGGCGGCTCGACCAACGGCCAAATCCGTTTTCTGTGCGGCAACTGCACCGTTTCGCCTGCAACGGGCGCAACCGGCGATACGTATACCGTAACCGTCAACGGCTCCGGCACGTATTCGCTGACGGCCATCATGGCGGGCGACAGCCGCTATGCCGAGGTGTCCGACTCCAAGCGCGGCGTGGGCGGCAAGGCGGACCAGGCGCCCCTGCTCGTCGAGGGTTGGGGAACCGCAAAAAGCTATTACCGCACATTTGCCATCAAAGTGACCGGCGGTACGCTCGGCAGCGCCGTTACCTTTGAAACCGACGGCTGCCGTGTTTCCCCGGAAACCGGGCCCGTCGATTCGCAGTTCACCGTTACGGTTACGCGCGTCGGCGCTTATACGCTCACCGCGCTGATGGATGGAAACAGGAACTACAACAAGGCATATTCCGCGCTGCAAAGCGGCGTAGCCTGCAAATCCAGCCAGTCCCCCATCGTCATCGACGGCTGGCAGGAAAACGCGCGCTACGGCGAATCTTTCACGCTCAATATTGCCGGCGGACTGCCAAGCGAAGTGTTGACCGTAAAGGGCGAGGGCTGCACCGTCACGCATACCGGCGGGCGGACATACGAGGTCGCTGTCAAGTCCGTAGGCCCCTATTCGATAACGGCGTCGCGCGCGGGCAACTATGGCTATCACCCCGCATCCGCCCATTTGTCGGGCGTCTCGCGTCAGGCAGAACAGCCGGGCGTATCCATCTCCGGCTGGTCGGACAGCAAGAATGCCGGCGATACCTTTATTATTCGCATTCGCGGCGGCGTTTCCGACGGGACGGTACATTTTGCGACCGCAGGCTGTACGGTGACTCCGCTGACGGGATCGGTCGATACGGAATATTTCGTAACCGTCAGTTCCGTCGGCGCCTATACGCTCATGGCGTATGTCGACGGCGCGGCAAATTACATCAGCGCCAATTCCCGAGAGGTCAAAGGGTACGCCGAAAAGGCGTTTCAACCCAAAATAGGCGTTGACCATTGGGTCAGCAACGCATCTGCCGGCAGTTCGTTTGACGTTGAGCTGGTCGGCGGCAAGGGGACCGGGGCGACCTCCGTGACCACCTACGGCGGCTGCAGCGCCGTGCTCAAAAGCGGCGGCGACAGCAACATCTATACCATAACGGTTACCGCGGGCGACGGCGAACCCTATAGCCTGCGGATCAGCAAGCAGGGCGACGCAAATTATTTTGACGCCATGGAGGAGACGCTCGACGGCGTTGCGGCGCCAAAGGGGCGGCAGGGCCGGGGCGTTGCGCTCAGCGTCAATGGCTGGAAGGAGAAAGCGCAGGCGGGCGAGGCGTTTGCCATCCACTTGGAAGGCAACGGCAGCGATGCGGTAGGCTTTGAAACCGTTGGCTGCATGATCGATCCTCCTAACGGCGCAATCGACGATATCTATACCGTGACCGTCACTGCCGAAGCCGGGGATACCTATTCCCTCGCCGTCAAGCGGGAAAGTGACGGCGGACTCGGTCAAACCTCCGTGCTCAAAAGCGGCAGCGTACGTCCCACCGTCAGGCTTGAGCATGATGCGGAGGAGCAGACGGAAACGCCAATGCTTGGCAGCTATTACGATGTGTGGCTTTTGATGGGCATGGTGGCGACGCTGGTCCTGCTGCTGTCGCTGGCATTGTTTTTGCAGTATCGCGAACGCCGTTATCGCAGGCGGCATCACCGGTAACGCGCCCGCGGAATCCGGCGCAAGCAGTCAAAAAAGTCCCTCCGCAGAGGGACGCTTTCTTTTATGGGTAAGGATAACATGCGCGTCCTTGCCCGTACTTTGCGGTTTTTTCCGCCCCGGGGGTCCGCAGGACGAGCGACAAAACGCGGTTGTGCCGCTGATCTTTTGGCGGACTAAGCTCTGCCGGCCGGGCACGATAAGACTGTCTGCATAATACGAAAAAAAGGCGCTGCAGGAAACGCAAAAAAAAAGACGGCATAGCCCGCCGGCCATACCGTCTCGTTTCGGTTTGTTCTTCGCGCTTACGCAGCCTTGATATGCGTCCACGCATCGGAAAATACGCTGATAAAATCGCCCAGATCACGAAACACCGTGCAGCGGTCGAGCACATCCTGCGGCGGGTTATAGGTCGGGTCCTTGATGTAATCGTCACCCATCAGCGCAAGCGCGGCCTTATTCGGCGTGGAATAGCCGATGTATTCGCTGTTTTGCGCGGCAACCTCCGCGTCGCACAAAAAGTTGATGAACGCTTCGGCCTCGGCGGTATGCGTCGAGGATTTGGGGATGATGATGTTGTCGAACCATTTGTTGCTGCCTTCGTTCGGCACGGCATAGGCAAGGTCGGCATTTTCGGCAATACAAGCCACCGCATCGCCGGAGTAGACCACGCCCATTGCGGCATTGCCGTTGATGAGCTCCATCTTGATGTCATCCGTCAGATATGCGCGCACAAGCGGCTTCTGCTCAATCAACGCGGCCTCAGCCGCCGCTACTTCGTCGGCATTGCGGGTGTTGATATCGTAGCCGAGCATCACCAGCGTAATGCCGATGGTGTCGCGCACGCTGTCGTACATGAGGATTTGTCCGCCGTATTTCTCGTCCCACAGAATTTTCCAGCTGTCCACGGGGCCGCCGACCATCGTCGTGTTGTAAAGAATGCCGACCGTGCCCCACATATAGGGGATGGAATAGACGTTGCCCGGGTCGAACGGCAGGTCCAGAAACCGCTCGTCAATATTGACAAGATTCGGGATGTTCTCCTTGTGGATGGGATGCAGCAGGTCCTGCGCCATCAGCTTTTCAATGGTGTATTCCGATGGGAAACATACGTCATAGATACAATCGGGCGAGCTGAGCTTGACGAGCATCTCCTCATTGCTGGTCATGGTGGTGTATTTAACGGCAATGCCCGTCTCCTTTTCAAACCGCCGCAACAGGTCGGTATCGATATAGTCGCCCCAGTTAAGCACGTTGAGCGTTGCGCCGGACTTCCTGCCGCAGGCGGCCAGCGGCAATACAAGGCAGGCAACAAGCACGATACAGGCGATCCTTTTGATAAGCATAGGGTCAGTTCCTCCTTCATTCGTTCCATTGAATTTGAGGGCCTCGCCATCAGGCGGCTGCCAAAGGGTGACCGCAGACCGTTGGAAAAGCCCGGGATTGTTAAGGACTGGTCGCCCTAAAACGGGCGGTTGCCCTGTCGAAAAACCACATTTTCCGACAGCCTGCGACCGCGCCGGAGGGCAGCCGTCCTTTGAAAATCCCCCCGATTCAGACTGCGCTCCCTGTAAAGGGCGCAGCCTGAAGCCTCTTAGCGCTTCATCTTTACCTTGCGGCTTTGAATCTCCGCCTGGCGCTCCTGCCGGATGCTGCGCAGGTTGACGATCAAAAGCAGCGTAACGACCGGCACAAAGATGATGGTCGACAGCGCGGGGTTTACGCCGCGACGCGCGGAAGCGTAGATGTACATCGAAAGGTTGTCAACGCCGTTTCCGGCAAAAAAGCTGACGACAAAATCATCTATGGACAGCGTAAACGCAAGAATAAACCCGCTGACGATGCCCGGCATGATATCGGGAATGACCACGTTCCAGATGGCCCGCATGGGCGTACAGCCGAGATCGAGCGCCGCCTCGTAGAGCAGATCGCTGCTCTGGCGCAGCTTGGGCAGCACGGAGAAGATCACATAGGGCAGGTTGAACGTAATATGCGCGATCACCAGCCTGGTATACCCGTCGCGAAGCCCGATGAATAAAAACAGCAGCATCAGCGAGATACCCGTCACCAAATCCGGATTGACCATCGGAAGCTGCGAGATGTTCTCGATGATCGCGCGCGGCCGCCGCTTCATGGCATGCAGCCCGATGGCCGCGGCGGTACCGAGTGCGGTTGCAGCCACGGCGCTGATCATTGCGACGCTGACGGTCACGCCCAATGCGTCGGTGATCTCTGGCGTGGAGAACAGGCGCGTATACCCGTCGCGAAGCCCGATGAATAAAAACAGCAGCATCAGCGAGATACCCGTCACCAAATCCGGATTGACCATCGGAAGCTGCGAGATGTTCTCGATGATCGCGCGCGGCCGCCGCTTCATGGCATGCAGCCCGATGGCCGCGGCGGTACCGAGTGCGGTTGCAGCCACGGCGCTGATCATTGCGACGCTGACGGTCACGCCCAATGCGTCGGTGATCTCTGGCGTGGAGAACAGGCGCGTATACCAGTCGAACGTAAAACCGGTCCAGTTGCCAAGCGTCCGGCTTTCATTAAACGAAAAAATGATGAGGATCAAAATCGGCGCGTACAAAAACAGCAGCATCAGCCCCAGGTACGTGCCGGAGAAGAACTTTTTGACCCGCCCTACCATATGCGCCCACCCCCCTGCTGCGCGGGATCATGCTCCGCGCGGCGCATGATCGCCATGCTCAGCAGCACGAACACCAGCAGGATCACCGACAACGCGCTGCCCGCATTCCATGCCTGCTCGGTAATGAATTTCATATAGATCAAATCGCCATAGAGCATGGTCTTGCCTCCGCCAAGAAGCTGTGAGATGGCAAACGTTGTGGTCGACGGAATAAACACCATGGTAATCCCGGATAGTACGCCCGGCATGGACAGCGGCAACACGACCTTCAGAAACGTGGTCGCTCCGTTTGCCCCCAGGTCGGCGGCCGCTTCGATATAGCTTTTATCAAGCTTCATCAGCGTTGTATAGATGGGCAAAATCATGAACGGCAGAAAATTATACACCATGCCCAGCAGGACCGCGCCCTCTGTATACAGGAAGCTGGAAAACGCGCCCAGCAGCACCTTCCACGCATAGGTACGCAGCAGAAAGTTCATCCACATCGGCACGATAAAAAACACGCTCAGAAGCGCCGCTACGGACTTTTTCATGCAAGAAAGCAGGTAAGCCACCGGATAGCCCAGCAGAAGGCAGATCGCCGTGGTATAGATCGCAAGGCGGATGGAATCCAGCAGCACGCGCAAATTGCCCGGCTGCAGGCCGGCGATTACATTGGCAAGCGAGAACGCCGCGTTGCTGGTGAGCGCATAGTAGAAGATCAGCAGCATCGGCGAGAGGATGAACAGCGCCATCCACACGATGTAGGGATAGGAAAATACGCTCCGCTTCATGCAACCGCCTCCTTTCTTGCAGATCGTCCGCTCACTTCTCGCTCAGGCGGATCTTTTCCGCCGGCACGGTGATGCCGGTTTCCTCGCCTTCCTCCATAAAATCATCGGAACAGGCGATCCAGTCGTTCTCCTCGCGCTGTATGGAAACCTCGTAGTGCGTGCCAAGGAACATGCACGCCTTGACGAAGCCCGTGATGGGCGCGTCCTGTGGCGCGGTGAGCTGCACGTCGGCGGGCGCGATGCGCACGAGCACCTCCTGCTTTGGTTCAAAACCCGCCGCAGCCGGACAGGCGAACGTGCAGCCGTCGCAGACGACCTCGCCGTCGTCGGGATACGCCACGCCGTCAAACAGGTTGGTCTGGCGCGTTTTCTTCATGATATGGATGGCGTCCGGCGGAATGGAGATGCCCACGGTCTCGCCCGCCCTGACATAGTCGGTGGTCTGGATCACCCACTCATAGCCGCCGCAGTCCACGTCCACCTCGTAATGCACGCCCATGAACACGACGGATACCGCCGTGCCTTTCACGCGTGACTGTTCGGCCGGCACGATGTCGATGTCCTCGGGCCGTACGACCGCATCCACCTCGACATTTCGGCCAAAACCCGCGTCAACGCAGTCATAAACGACATTGTTCATCTGCACGCGGTAGTCGCCGAGCATCACGCCGGGGATGATGTTGCTTTCGCCGATAAAGTCCGCGACAAACGGATTTTTCGGTTCGTTATAGATGTCGGTCGGCGTGCCGATCTGCTGGATCACGCCGTTGTTGAGCACCACGATGGTGTCGCTCATGGTCAGCGCCTCCTCCTGATCGTGCGTTACATAGATGAACGTGATGCCGAGCCGCTGCTGCATGCGCTTGAGCTCCACCTGCATCTCCTTGCGCAGCTTGAGGTCGAGCGCGCCAAGCGGCTCGTCAAGCAGCAGCACCTGCGGCTCGTTGACAAGCGCGCGCGCAATGGCCACGCGCTGCTGCTGGCCGCCGGAAAGCTGCTCGACATAGCGCTGTCCATAGCCCTTGAGATTGACAAGCTCGAGCATGGCCTCCACCTTTTTAGCAATCACCGCCTTGTCAAGCTTCTTGATCTTGAGTCCAAACGCCACGTTATCAAATACATTCAGGTGCGGGAACAGGGCGTATTTTTGGAAAACCGTATTGATTCTGCGCTTATAGGGCGGGATGTTGGCAATGTCCACGCCATCCATCTCGATGCGTCCTTCATCAGGCATGATGAAGCCTGCGATCAGTCGCAGCATGGTCGTTTTCCCGCAACCCGAGGGGCCCAGCAACGTCAAAAACTCGCCGTCCTTGATATACAGATCGACATGTTCAAGCGCGATATCGCCATCGTAGGATTTGGTTACGCCCCTGAGTTCAATCAAATGCCTGTCGTTCATAACGCTGTCCCCTCAAAATGTCGGCGGTGTGCTGACCCACAAAATGCGGGCGGCCGTCTTGCCGGAATTGGTCAAATGGTGCGCGGTGTGAGCCCGGAAATAAAAGCTGTCGCCCTTTCTCACGCGGTAGCGCCGGTCGCCAAGCTGAAGCGTAACGCTTCCGGCAAGCACATAGCCGAATTCCTCGCCCTCGTGCGGGTCGTCCGGCGTGGTGGCCGTTCCGGCAGGCAGCGTGACAAGGATGGGCTCAAGCGCATTGCGCTGCGCGTCGGTAACCAGCCACTGCACGGAACTGCCGTCCGGTTCTTCCTTGACAAACATATCCTCTGCACCATAGACGATTTTATCCGCGCGCGCCTCGCCGAAAAACGTGCCGACGTTGGTTCCGAGCGCCTCCAGGATGTCCATGAGCGTGGCAATGGAGGGCGAGGTGATGTCGCGTTCAAGCTGCGAGATAAAGCCCTTGCTCAGCTCGGTACGCGCCGCGAGCTCCTCCTGCGTCAACCCCAGCTGCAGACGCAGGTTTTTAATCTTTTCGCCGATCTCCAACGCGGTCAACCCCTTCTAAACTCTTTGTTTACAGTCACTAAACGACATTAAAACAAAACATACGAAAAAAGTCAATCGTTTTTCGCATGTTTTCCCAATCCAATTTTGTTTTGGCTATGCCTGTGTCGGCGGTGCGTCCGCAAACGTAATCCGGACCACCGTTCCTTCGCCCGGCGTGCTTTCAATGGATAGTTCGGCGTTATGCGCGTCGGCAATCCGCTTTACAAGCGCGAGTCCAAGGCCGCTGCCGCCCTGCCGCTTGCTGCGCGACTTATCGACCATGTAGAACGGCTCTGTAATACGGCAGAGCGCTTCCGCCGGGATTCCACGTCCATGATCGCCGACCGATATGCTGCGTCCCTCGGCGCGCAGCAGGATGCTTTGCCCCGGCTCGGAGGCCTTGGACGCATTGTCCACAAGGTTAACAAGAAGCGATTGCATCAAATCCATGTCCAGCGGCAGCGTATCGATCAGACACTCTGTTTCAAGCGGCGTCTTGCGCAGCTCCAGCGTCTCGGCCGCGCTCGCGGCAACGCGGGCAAACAACGTCCTCACCGGGCATTCCACGCGCTTTACGTCCTGTCCCAGCGCGACCAAAGCCATGAGTTTCTGCGTCAGCCGTTCAAGCCAGGCGCATTGCGCGCGGATGTGCGAAAGCGACTTTTCACGCTGCTCCGCGGTAAGCTTTGAGTTGTTAAGCAGGGTCTCGCTGTGCAGCATCATGCTGGTCATGGGCGTCTTAAACTCATGCGTCAGCCCGCCGATAAACAGTTCCTGCCGCGTGTTGCGCTCCTCAAGCGCGGCAACATGCATTTCCACCGCGTCGGCCATGCGGTTGAAATCGCGCGCAAGCTCGCCAACCTCGTCGCCGGTATCGACCGCCGCGCGCCCGGTATATTCTCCGTCCGCAATGCGGCGGGCCGTGAGCCCCAGCGTTTTGAGGGGCCGCGAAACATTGTGCACCAGAACGATGCTTGCGCCCGCGCCAAGCAGCATGCCTACAAGCGCAACGATGACAAAACGCACAACCATCGCGTCAAACGAACGATAGACCGACGTGATGTCGCGCACGACATACACCGCATATGGCGTGTCGACCGCCGCAAGTTTGGTCAGGCTGCCCACAATGAGATAATTACGCGTGCCGACCTCGTCCAGAAAAACGCGCTGATCATTGGTGGAAAGCAACAGAATATCCTGCGGCTGCATGTTCACAAACGAATAAAGCGTGTCAAAATTTTTAACCAGCACGCCGGTTTCGTCGGCGTATGCGGCAAAGCAGTTCAGCACCGCCGCATCGCGCGCCTCCGGCGTAAAATGGTCCAGCAGCGTGATATCCGCAAAGTTGGTAAAGGATTTGACCAGCGACGCCTGCTTCTCCTTGGCATTGGTTACGGTCAGCTCCAGAATGGTGTTGCGCACCGAGTTGAGCGTAATCGCATTGGTCAACAGCAGTACGCCCAGCAGCACAATAATACAGATGATTGTGATTTTTTGCCAAAGCCGCATGCTTTTTTCAATCCTCCAGCCGGTAGCCTACCTTGGCGACGGTTTTAATATGGTCGCCCAGGCCGAGCTTTTTGCGAATATGCGCAATGTGCACGTCGATTGTGCGCGTATCGCCAAAAAAATCAGTGCCCCACACCTCGGTCAGCAACTGCTCGCGCGCAATGGTGCGGTCTTTATGCCGCAAAAGCAGCACGAACAGGTCAAACTCCAGCGGCGTCAGGTTCACCGTTCCGCCATCCATGCAGATGGTGCGGTTGTTGGTGTCCACCGTCAGGCTGCCGAAGCGCAGAACCGTATTGAGCTTGCCCGTACGCGCAAGCACCTTCTCAATGCGCACCAGCAGCGTCATCATTTCAAACGGCTTGACAATATAATCCTCGGCGCCGCCCTTAAGCCCCGTAATCTCGCTGTTCGCGTCATTTTTGGCTGTTAAATATATAACGGGTATGCCAAAGCCCTGCATGTACGGCAAAAGCTGAAAGCCGTCCAGTCCGGGCAGCATGATATCCAGCAACGCCAGATCGTAGGAGTGATCTTCCCGGAGCGCATCCGCAGCCTCGCGTCCGTCGCCAAACACGCTGCATGCATATCCGGCATATTGCAGATTGACGGCGATGCCGTCCGCTATGGCCGGCTCATCCTCAATCACCAGAATCCGATTGCTCATCACACCCTCCAGTTCGACAAGTATACCTGTATTCTAGCATAGCTTTGCCGCGCGAAAGATGAAAGGATTGTAAAAACTCGCCCCCGCCGGCGCCGCAGCCGTCTGCCGGCAGAAATATGCGCGCATGATACCAAAAATTCTGCGCCGGACGCACGCAAACTATGCGCAAACGCTGCCGCGGGCTTGTTACCGCATACCGCGGATGATGCGGTTGGCTTCAAAATAGATGCGCTCCGGATCGTCCTCAACGCAATACGTTCCGTTTTCATACAGTACGCGCCCGGCAATCATGGTGAGCGCCACATTCTGCTTGCCACCGCTGTACACGACGTTTTTGAGCAGATTGTTTTCCGGCTGCATGTTGGGCATGTGCAGATTCAACATCACAACATCCGCCTGCCTGCCCGGGGCAAGGCCGTCGCAGTTTGTCAGCCCCATTGCCAGCGCGCCCGTGGAGCAAGCCATTTTCAGCACCTTGACCGCATCCATCGCATCCGCGCCGTGGGAAAGCTTTTGCAGCCCGGTCACAAGAAACATTTCGCGAAACATGTCCAGGCAGTTGTTGCTGGCGGGGCCGTCGGTACCGATGGCGACCGGGATGCCGCGCGCAAGGTAGGTTTCTACGGGCGCAATCCCGCTGGCCAGCTTGAGATTGGAAGCCGGACAGGTGACGGCATATAGTCCGCGCCGCTGCATGATCTCCATCTCGCGTTCCGTCACATGCACGCAGTGGAATCCGCCTCCGCCATAATCGAACAGCCCAAGCTCTTCAAACAGCTCGAACGGGCGCATTCCGTGCCGCTGCTCACACTCTTCCACCTCATGCAGCGTTTCGCACATATGGGAATACATGGGCCGCCTGACCGACCTGACCATCTCCGCAAGCGCCTCAAGCAGCGAACGCCGGCAGGTATATTCAGCGTGCAGGCCATACTGATAGCTGATGAGCGGATGCAAGCTTCCATACCGCTCCGCCTCCGCAACCTCCTCCTCCGGCGTGCCGCCAAAATCGTTTGCCGCATTCATGATGACCGTGCGAAAGCCCAGTTCGATGGCCGCCTGCGCAATCAGATCGCGGAACATATACATGTCAAACATCGCCGTGGTCCCGCCGGAAAGATACTCGAGGATGCCGAGCTTAGTCAGCCAGAGCACGTCGTCGTCACGAAGCTGCCGCTCCTTGGGAAACACGCAGTCATAGAGCCAGCTTTGCAGCGGCAGATCGTCCGCATGCGAACGCAGAAACGTCATCGCCGTATGCGTATGCGCGTTCTTAAAGCCCGGAATCAGGAGGTTGCCGCGGCAGTCGATCTCCCGGTCGAAGCACGCAGCTTCCCCGTCCGTTTCCCGCACCGCGGGGCCGACATGCGTGATAACGCTGCCGTCGACCCAAAGTTCGCCCGCCGCGGGAGGCTCGTCGCCATATGCGGTGTAAATATGCGCATTGTAAAATCTTGTTTTCATGCCATGTATGTTATCACAGGTTTTGCCGCCGCGCCACCGGTTTTTTCATGCATGAACGAATTTGACAGGCCAGCGCCGGCAAACGGCGGTGCAAGGCCGTTCTCACGGCAAATGGATGGATAGCCGCGCGCTATTGGCCAAATTCCAGCGTAAACTCCGTTGCAATCAGTTTCTTTTTCAAAATCCGGAACACGCTCTCATTGATACGCGTCTGGGACAGGGATCCGTCCTCCGCGGCCGCCAGCAGCGCCTCCATGATGGCCTCCTGCTTATCATGCTGCGCGCCGCACATAATGAGGTCGCCGCCGGCCAGTATAAACTGCACCGCCGCCTCTCCCACATCATAGCGCGAAGTCAGACCCGTCATCCGAAAATCGTCGCTGACGACAATCCCCTCGCTAAAGCCAAGCTGCTCGCGCAAAAGCCCGGTGATAATGGGCCGCGACATGGATGCGATATCGGCTTCATCAAGCGCAGGATAAAGAATATGCGCAACAAGTATGGCGTCAACGCCCTTGTTGACGGCCTCCATGAACGGAATCAGATCGTAGGTCGCAAGCTCCTGCGACGTGCGGTTGACAACGGGCGTGGTGTCGTGCGAATCCGCCGTGGTCCCGCCATGCCCCGGGAAATGTTTGGCTGTGGAAAGGCAGCCCGCATCGTGCAGGCCACGGATAATTGCCGCGCCGATATCCGCCGCAATTCTTGCATCCGCGCTGATAATGCGCGTTTCCAGAAACGTGCGCATGGGGTCCTCCGCCACATCGAGCACAGGCGCAAGGTTGACGTTCACGCCCGATGCGACCAGCCGGCCGCCAATGTAGGCAAACTGCTGCTCGGCATATTCCGTATCGCCGCTGCGTCCAAGCGACCGCGCGGAGGCCGGCCAGGAATCCCAGCGGAAGCGCACCACGTTGCCGCCTTCCACATCGATGGCGACCAGCGGCGCAATCTCTGTATGCATGCGCGATTTGCACGCTTCCACCAGCCTGGCGCAGCGGTCAAACCCGCCGTCGCCGTCTTCGCTGGCGATGTTAGCGCCATACAGAATGATGTTGCCGATCTGATATTGTTCCAGCAACCCGGAAAACGTGCTGTTTGGCGAAGTTGTTCCGGAAAATCCAAATAGCGCCAACTGGCCGACCTTTTCTTCGGTCGTCATATCGGATACGTATACGCGCAACAAATCGTCCGCAGTCTCCGGCAGAGGCGTGGACGACGGCGTGGGCGACGGCGTAGACGTTGGGCCGGGCGTGGCGGCGGTCGCAGTCGCTTCCGGCGTGGGCGTGGGCTCGTTCTGCACCTGCGGCCGTTCGCTTGCCGAGAGGCGTACAGCCGCAAAAATCCCGCCCATCAGCAGCGCGGCCACGAGCAGGGTCAGGAACATCCATTTTAACGATTCCTTGAGCAAAGCGCCTCTCCAAAGTTGCAGATTCTTTTATATTATAGTGACAATCCGGGGCCTTGTAAACCGTAATATCTTGGAGAATCTCCGCACGGCGGCACAGCGCCGGCCCGGCGACGCGCGGCAGATAAAATGATAAACAAGAGGACCACCCCGCGGGCGGCCCTCCGGAATTCATGGAATGTCTTCCGCTCCAAGACGTTCAGAACTTCATGGTATTGAATTTCACACCCGGGCCCATCGTGGACGAAAGCACAACGCTCTTGAGATATGTGCCTTTCGCAGCGGAGGGCTTGGCCTTGACGACGGCTTCCATCAACGTGGTGAGGTTCTCCTCAAGCTTATCCACGCCAAACGACTTCTTGCCGATGGGGCAGTGGCAGATGCTGGTCTTGTCCACGCGGTATTCAACCTTACCGGCCTTGATGTCGCTGATGGCCTTGGCAACGTCCATCGTGACCGTTCCGGACTTCGGGTTGGGCATCAGTCCCTTGGGGCCGAGCACACGGCCGATACGGCCGACAACGCCCATCATATCCGGGGTGGCGACACACACATCGAATTCAAACCAGTTCTCGGTCTGAATCTTTTTAACCAGCTCCTCATCGCCAACATAGTCCGCGCCGGCTTCCTGCGCCTCTCGCGCTTTATCCGCCTTTGCAAAAACGAGCACACGGACGGCTTTGCCCGTGCCGTGCGGCAGAACCACCGCGCCGCGCACCTGCTGGTCGGCATGGCGCGGGTCGACGCCCAAACGAATGGACGCCTCGATGGTCTCGTCAAAATTAGCTTTGGCGGTGGAAAGAACCAGCTCCAGGCCCTCGCGTACGTCATACTGCCTGGTTTTGTCAATGGCCGCCTTGCTCTCAAGATATTTTTTACCGTGTTTCATGCTGCATTCCCTCCCTTACTCGCCAACCACGACGCCCATGCTGCGGGCCGTGCCGGCGATCATGCGCATGGCGGCGTCAAGATCCGCCGCGTTGAGATCCGGCATCTTCAGTTCGGCAATCTCACGCACCTGCTCCCTGGTGATGGTCGCGACCTTGATCTTGTTCGGCGTGCCGGACGCGGATTCGAGCCCGCAAGCCTTCTTGATCAGAACCGCCGCGGGCGGCGTTTTGGTGATAAACGAGAATGAGTGATCCTGATAGACGGTGATGACCACCGGGATAATCAGGCCCACCTGCTTTTGCGTGCGCTCGTTGAACTCCTTGCAAAAGCCCATGATGTTGACGCTGTGCTGGCCAAGCGCGGGGCCGACCGGCGGGGCCGGCGTGGCTTTGCCGGCGGGAATCTGCAGCTTGATATAGCCTATGATTTTCTTTGCCATTGCTGTTGCCTCCTACAAAAATATAGTTTGTGGTCGTCCGGGGTGCCACCCCCTGCCACATGTATAGAAACCGCTCCGCCGGCGCTCCGGCGTTTCGGCCGCTATCGGAATCTGCCGAATCCACGGCGGCATATCGCCGCGTTTCAGACTTAGAGCTTTTGCACCTGAAAGAAATCCAGCTCCACGGGCGTTTCGCGGCCAAACATGGATACCGTTAACTTTACCTTTTGCCGTTCGGAATCAAGCGCCTCGACGCGGCCGATGAAGTTCTCCAACGGCCCGGATACCACGCGCACGTTCTCGCCCACGTCGATATTGAGTATGATGGGGATGCGCTCCACGCCCATGGCGGTCACTTCCTCGTCGGAAAGCGGCACGGGCTTGCTGCCCGGGCCGACAAAGCCCGTTACGCCGCGGGTGTTGCGAACGACGTACCATGCACGCGGGTTCATTACCAGCTCCTTGGTCGTGCCGCCGCCCCGCTCCGTTGCGCGCTCCTTTTCCACAACGTCGACAAGCATTTTGACCATCACGTAGCCGGGGTACACCTTGCGCTGCGTAATCTTTCGCTTGCCGTTTTGCAAAATTTCAATGGTCTCCTCCGTTGGGTATTTGACCTCCAGGATGATATCCTGCAGGCCAAGGTTCTCCACGGATTTTTCCAGGTCCTCTTTGACCTTGTTCTCATACCCGGAGTAGGTATGCACCACGAACCATTTTGCTTCCTGTTCCATGACGATACCCGTTACCCGAGGTTGATCTGGCTGATTGCGCCAAATGCGGACGAGAATACAAGGTCCAGCACCCAGATCAGCGCGGCCATGCCCAGCACGAATACAACGACCGCCAACGTGTGCGATACCAGATCCTTGCCGGAAAGCCACGTCAGCTTCTTCAGTTCGCCGAACATCTCGCGGAAATAGCGAATCGGGTGGAACCTGCGTTCCTTCTTAGGCTTTTTTTCAACCTTTTTTTCAGCGGTTGCCATAACTCTTCGTCCTTCCTCTGCCGTAACTTGATTACGTTACTTGGATTCCCGGTGCACCGTGTGCTTGCGGCAGAAGCGGCAGTACTTGCTGAACTCCAGCCTGTCGGGGTCGTTCTTCTTGTTTTTATAGGTGTTGTAATTGCGCTGCTTGCACTCGGTGCAGGCCAGGGTGATCTTGACGCGTGCGTCTGCTGCCATGGTACGATTCCTCCATTTCCCAGGTCAAAACATCATAAATCGAGCCCCAAAACGGGGCGCTTCATTAAGATATCATACCGCGGTCCGGCTGTCAATACAAACTTTGCGTTTGCTCGCGCGCTATTTATCCGCCCGCCCCGCGTCCCGTTCGCTGCCCATAGACCCCGCCCGCCGCGAAGATTTGATTTTGCGGCCCAAATCTGCGATAATGGCCAAAACAACACGTTTGGGGAGGACTTTTGGTTTGCAGCGCATCGTCAACGGAAGGATGGAAACCGTGCTGACCGTCGAACAAATGCGGGAAAGCGACGCGTACACCATACGCAGCCTCGTTTCCGCAGAGGAGTTGATGCGCCGCGCCGCGCAGGGCGTATTCGACGCGGTGAACTGGCATGGCGGGATTGCCATCCTCGCAGGCAGCGGCAACAATGGCGGCGACGGTTATGCGCTGGCGTGCATTCTCGCGGAAAAAGGCTTTGCGCCCCGAATCTTATGCACCGGCGCAAAGCCAAGCCCCACGGCGGCGCTTTACGAGCGGCGCGCGCGGGAGAAAAACATCCCTGTTGCGGACTTTTGCAATACCGTTGCACTGTGTAAATTCGATATCGTTGTGGACTGCCTTCTTGGAACCGGCTTCTCCGGCACGGTGCGCGGCCCCGCGCGTTCGGCCATTCAATGGATCAACACGTCTGGCGCCTACGTGGTCAGCGTCGATATCAACAGCGGCCTGGACGGCGATACGGGCGCGGCGGAGTTGGCCGTCGTCAGCAACCTGACCGTTTCTATCGGGTATTATAAGCAGGGCCTGCTGACCGATGCGGCCGCGCGTTACATCCAGGCCCTGACAAACGTGGATATCGGGCTTCTGCTCCCGCCCGGTTAAGCGTTCGGCGCGCTTTGCCCGCGGTCTGAAGGCATCGCCGCCTGCCACGCCGGGTTACCGCGAAAAGATGCGCGCGCCGTCCTTGATCGTCTCGAGCACCCGAATGCTTCGGATATCCTCCGGCCTGACCGTAAGCGGGTTCCGGTCGAGCAGCACGAAATCGGCGCGCTTGCCGGCCGCAATGCTGCCCTTTTGCGCCTCCTCATGGTACTGGTACGCCGCGTTGATGGTCACGGCCTTAAGCGCGTTCCACACGTCAATATTCTCCGCGAAGCGCCTGCCGCCACGCGTGACACGGTTCACCGCGCACCAGACGGTTTCGAGCATGTTGGGCGCAATCACCGGCGCGTCCTGATGGAGGGTGAACACAACGCCGTTTTCCAGCGCCGAACGGGCGGGTGAAATGCGCTGTGCGCGCGCGCTCCCCAGATTCTTTTCATGCACGTCCCCCCAGTAATACACATGCGCCGCAAAAAACGACAACATTACGCCAAGCCGTCTGGCCTCGGGCAACTGGTCCGGCCGCAGCAGCTGCGCATGGATCATCACCGGCCGCAGCGCAGAAAGAATCGGATAACGCCGTTCCGCCTCCGCCAGCGCGCGCAAATACTGTCCGGCGGCCGCGTCTCCGTTGCAATGCGCAAGAATCTGCATCCGCTCCGACGCGGCCAGTTCAATCGCGCCAAGCACGTCCGCATCCTGCATAATCTGCGTTCCGCAGCTGCCTCCGTTTAAATAGGGTTCGGTAACCCAGGCCGTGCCGCCCTGCGGCGTTCCGTCGAGAAAAATTTTATATCCGCCAAGGCGGACATGCCGTTCATACGCCCGCCCGAGCCCGGGCAGCGCGGCCCGAACCTGCCGCATATCCGCCGGGGACGGATAGACGACCATGTCCAGATAAAAGCCGCAGGCGTCCATATAGGTCCGGTACATCGGCGCAAGGGCCGCGGCCAGCATCCCTTCCTGCGCCGTCGTAATTCCATAGGAGGCATAGGTCCGCTGTGTTTGGGTGACCGCCCGCATCAGTTCGTCCATGTCCGGCATCGGCACGCGCTGAATCGCTTCAATAAACGCGGTTTCTTCCAGGTAGCCGGTGAGCTCCCCGTCTGCAACGCCGATGACGCCGCCCTCCGGCGGCTGCGTCTGCGCCGTGATGCCCAGCGCTGCGAGCGCGGCCGAGTTCATCACGCCAAGATGCCCGGATTTATGCTTGAGCACGAGCGGGTGCACGCCCGATACCGCATCGAGCAGCCCGCGGTCGGGATGGCGCCTTTCCGCCAGCGCTGTGTGGTCATATCCGTCCGCAACAATCCATTCCCCCGGCTGCTTTCCACCTGTGTCAATGAACGCCCGCAGCTGCCGCACAATGTCGTCCAGCGACGCCGCCTCGCCCAGCGGAACCTGCAGCCGCGCATTGGCAGCGCCCATAAAATGCCCGTGGGAATCAAGAAACGCCGGCATCAGCGCACAGCCCTCCAGGTCGACAAGCCCGGCCCGCGGCGCCTGCGCGCGCATCGTTTCCATTGCGCCGACGGCGGCGATCCTGCCGTTTTCCGTTAAAACCGCTTCCACCGAGGGGCAGCCGTCGCACATGGTAACGATGCTGCCGTTATAATAAATCTTCTGCATGGGCAGGACGTCTTCATTCATATTGTTTGCCGCTCCGGAATCTCGATGGCTTCCGGGTCGCCGTCGCGCAGATATTGCTCCCAGGAATCGCCGTTGGCTTCAAAGTCCGCAATATCCGAAAGCCGGAGCTTCATATATTTTGCCGTCGCCGTAACCGCGGCCGTGCCGTCGGGCAGCAGGATGCTGCCTTCGCCGGCAAAAAGCCTGCGGGTATTCTGCATGACCCTGCCCGTAACGGTCAGCTGTACGCCGTAGGGAACGGGCTTTCTGTACCGTGTGGTAATCTCAACCGTAACCGCCCATGTATCCGGCTCCGTAATGTTGATTGCGCGGCCGATGGTCTCGTCCAGCAGCGCCGTGCTCACGCCGCCGTGCACCCGCCCCGGGTAGCTCTGGTGGCAGGGCTTTGCCGTCACGGATGCTGCCAGCGTACTGTCCTCGAGTTCATAAAACTCCGCCTGCAGCCCCATGCTGTTTTCCACACCGCAGACAAAGCATCGTTTTGAAGCATTGTGCTTCTTCCGCACCGATTTGAGCATCCTCTCTTCATCTCCTTTCGAGTAAGTGTGCCGTTTGTTCCGGCATCCGATACGCGGCCGCAGAACCCCTCCCTGCGCCGGTGCGTTCAGGGCCGCTTTTCCGGCTTCACCCAGCATTCAAAAAAGCGCCGACCGGCGTCGCGCAGTCCGTGCCGATGCGCGCAAGCATCTTTTCATACGCCCGCCGCACGCGTTCCGGGTTGGTCGTTACGCGCGCCGGCACGCAGGAAGGGTCGGCAAACGCATCCTCCATGCCGACGACGACAAATTGCCGCACGCCGGTTTCATCATAGTAATTATAGGTATAGGTCAAAAGATACGCCGCGTCAAGGCCGGTCAGCTTTCCTTGAACAGGATCGCAGGTCAGCGTAAGGTTGAGGATGACGTTGTTGAGCGCCTCCTCCGGCAACGCACTGGACATAAAGTTTCCAAGCCCGTATGCGCAGAATACTGTTTTTTCTACGCCGTCAACCACAACCCGGCGTGTTTCCATCGGCAACAGCGAGTGCGTGTGGCTCATCACCAGGATATCCACGCCCGCGGCAAACGCCGCGTTCGCCGCCGCAAGCTGGCGCTTATTGGGCTTTGTGGTCTTTTCCCAGCCCTCGTGCAAGTACATGACCACCACGTCGGCCCCGTTTTCGCGCGCTGCGGATACATCCGCCTCCATGCGCCCGGCCGTATACAGGTTCATCGCCCAGGACGCGTCCTCGCCGTCAAGCAGGAAATCCTCCGGGTCGTTTTTGTTTGTAAAGCCCGTGTAGGACAGCACCGCCAATTGCACGCCCCGGACCTCGCGCATATAGATCTGCTTCGCCTCCCCGGGCGTCAAGTTTGAGCCGACCTGATCCATGCCGCGCGCGCGCACCTGCCCGATGGTGGCAAGCTGCCCGGCAACGCCAACGTCGAGCGCGTGGTTGTTTGCCGTAAACAGCACGTCAAACCCGCAGTTCTTTATCGCGTCCAGATAGGCCGGAGGCGCATTGAAAAACCTCTTTTCGCCGTTGATCGGCCGCCCGTCGTAAACGTTTGTTTCCAGATTGCCAAAGAGCACGTCCGCGCCCTGCAAATGCTTGCGTATCGTGTCGAACGGCGGGTTGAAATCATAGCTTCCGTCCGGCTGCAGCGCCCCCGCAATCTGATGGTTGCAGCACATCAGGTCCCCCACAAAGCGCAGCGAAAACGTCGACGGAAGCGGCTGCGCCGTGGGCGTCGGCATCGCGTCGTGCGTTCCGGTCGGCAACGGCCCGGCCATCTCGATTGTCACAGGCGTAAGCGGCTGTTGCGTTGGCGGCAATTCCGTCCGGTCCGCGTCGGCCTGCTTCCTGCCGGGCGAACAGGCCGCGATACAGCACATATACATTCCGATCACGAATAAAAAGCGTTTCATAGGTAGAATATAGCAAATCCGGGCCGGAAACTCAAGCGGCCGAACGCCCCTCTGCGTATAAAAGGATTCCCAATGCAAAAAGCCGCCGTCGTGGACAAGCCCGTCCCCTGTGTCTTCCGGACAATCCCCTTGCGCGCTGTGCCGGCCGTGTCCCTGGCAGGCGAAACGGGCCGCGTCTTTGCTTTAAGCCAACCGGGCAGATCCGAACCACGGTTCAAAGGGGGCAAAACACGCCATCGCCCCGTTGTCCCCGTTTGGAATACCCTCCGGTATGCCGCAATCGTCCGCCTTGCTTTGACGCATTTTGCGCGCCGTTGAACGCCACAGGACCCCAAAGCGCTGAATGGGATGGGGTTCAAGGCCGAGGCGGGCGGCGTAGCGGCGCCACGCCAACGGACGGGAACGCAGAACACCGCCGATTCCACGCTTTGGGGGCGGTTCGGGTCTGCCCGGTTGGCTTTACGCAGGACGGGGGAACGGGCCTTATTGCATATTTGAGCGCGCGTTGCTATACTGAGGCTAACGCCGGGTTTGCCTGTTTGTTTACGGTCGGCCTTGCGCGATATTCCGCCATATGGGCGAATAAACCAATGTAAAGAGGAAATCAGCATGAGTGAAGAATGTACCCACGATTGTTCCGCCTGCGGCAGCAGCTGCGGGGAACGCAGGCAGGAGCAGACCTGCTTTTTGGAACAGCCGCATGCGCTCAGCCACATCCGCCGCGTAATCGGCGTTGTCAGTGGAAAGGGCGGAGTTGGCAAATCGCTCGTAACCTCGCTGCTGGCCGTGCTGGCCCAGCGCGCCGGTTACCGCACCGGTATACTGGACGCGGATATCACCGGCCCCTCCATCCCCAGGGCGTTTGGCCTGCACGAGCGCGCCGTCGGCACCGAGCAGGGCATCGATCCTGTGGTTACCAGGACGGGGATATCCATAATATCGCTCAACCTGCTCACCGAGCGCGAAACCGACCCCGTCGTCTGGCGCGGGCCGATGCTTGCCGGGGTCGTCAAGCAGTTTTGGACCGACGTGCTCTGGGGCGATATCGACTATCTGTTCATCGACATGCCGCCGGGAACGGGCGACGTGCCGCTGACGGTGTTTCAGTCCATTCCGCTGGACGGGCTCATCATCGTCGCCTCGCCGCAGGAGCTGGTCGGCATGATCGTAGAAAAGGCCGTCAATATGGCCAGCCTGATGCATATCCCGGTGCTTGGGCTTGTGGAAAACATGAGCTATGCCGTCTGCCCCGATTGCGGCAGGCGCTTTCCGGTGTTCGGAGAAAGCCATATCGGCGCAATCGCGCAAAAGTATGGCGTGGAAACGGTTGCAAAGCTGCCCCTTGATCCCTCCATCGCCGCGCAGTGCGATCAGGGCCTGATCGAGCTGTTTGAGGGCGACTGGCTCGACGGCATGCTGTCCATGCTGGAAGAGCGGGCCAGGCCCGCGACGTAAGCCCACGCCGTTTTGCGCCGGGCATGCCCCGACGCCGTCACCCTTGCGCGGGCTCTGCCGCCGTCGCCTTTGTGCAAAGCGAGCCGGGCCCGCGGCGGAACCCGTTTCAGGGAGCCGTCATGATGGAGCGCATTGCTGAACGCATCCATCTGCTGGGCGCGTTCTGCGAAAAAAGGGATTTGCCCTGCCTGACGCCCAAAGCGCTTCATAAGGCCCGCCAGGTCCGCCAGGCGGACGTCATGGTCCTGTTTGGCGGGAGCATTCTGTGCGGCGGGGACGTATTGGCGCGGGCAATGCGGCAGCGGGTTGCAAAACGATACCTGATTGTGGGCGGCGCTGGGCATACCACGGCGGCATTGCGCGGCAGGATGCGGAAGGCGTTTTCAAACATAAGAACAGAGGGGTTGCCGGAGGCGGAAATATTCGCCGCATACCTATGGCGCCGATACGGCCTGGAACCGGATTTTCTGGAATGCACCCCCACAAACTGCGGCAACAACATCACAAATCTCCTGGCTTTGACTACAAAAACACAATATCGCGTTTGAAACGATCATCCTTGCCCAGGATGCGACGATGCAGCTTCGTATGGAGGCCGGGCTTCGCAAATACGTTTCAGACAAGGCCTCCATCATCAACTTCGCCACCAATACGGCCAGAGTAACCGTAAAAAACGCGGGGTTGGCTTATACGCAAGAAATTTGGGGAATGTGGGACATGGATCGGTATATCGCGCCGTTGATGGGCGAAATTCCAAGACTGTCCGATGACGCCGGCGGATATGGGCCGCAGGGAAAAGGCTTTATCGCGCACGTCGATATCCCGGGAAGGGTTGAAAATGCCTTTTTGCAGTTGCAGAGCGCGTATGCAGGGATGGTGCGCAAGGCAAATCCGGCCTATGCGGCAAGGGATTGAACCGGTTCCCTGCGTTCCGGCAATCCGTTTTTCATCATATCCGGAAAGAATGGCGGAATGGCCGCAGAGGGCGCCGCCCGTCGGTTTGGAGTTGCCCTGATACAGGTTGCGGACCCTGGAGGGGCCCGAAGTCCGGCTTGTCATTCGTCCGGCAGGCGGGACATTGGATTGGAAAGCATCGTTTTTGCGTTTCCACCAAAGCCGGCGGAACGGCAAAAAGCGCGGTATTTTATAATTCGTTAAGAAAAAATTAAGGATTCGTATGGCTGAATCTTAATCCAACATCTGGTATTATGTTTTTCATGGAAATTCAAACATGTAACAATCGGTTCCTGCGACCTAACCCTGCCGGAGACGGGCGGCGCGTCCGCCGCGCGGTGCTTGGAATCGCCGCTTTCCTGCTGTTAAGCGTTGCGCTGTTTTGCCTGATCGGCAAGCCCATGCTGCGGTTTGCGGGCGATGCGGCGCATTTTCGCGCATGGGTGGACGCAAACGGCATCTGGGGCAGGCTGGCGTTCGTGGGTATGATGATGGCGCAGATCGTGATTGCGTTCATTCCCGGCGAGCCGCTGGAGATTGCCGCAGGGTACGCGTTCGGCGTGGTCGAGGGCACGCTGTTGTGCATGCTTGGCGCGATGCTGGGCGGCCTTGCAGTTTTCCTGTTTGTCCGCAGGTTCGGAACGCGGCTGGTCGAGGTCTTTTTCCCGCATGAGAAAATCAATGAGCTGCGGTTTTTGAAGAACCCCAAGCAGCGCAATCTTCTGGTAGGCATCCTGTTCTTCATCCCCGGCACGCCGAAGGACGTCATCACCTATTGCGTCGGGCTGACGGATATGCCGCTTTTTACCTGGCTCTTGATTACCACCTTTGCGCGCATTCCCTCCATCGTTACCTCCACCATCGGCGGAAATGCGCTTGGTCTGAAAAATTATGAATTTGCAGTCATCGTGTTCGCGGCGACGCTGCTCATCAGCCTGATCGGCATCCTTATATACCGGAAAATTTCCCGAAAAAACAATGCCGCGGAAGCGCCGGGGGCCGACGGTCCAGGCAAGCGGACGCCCGCCCCCTAAGCCATGCGCCCGGACCCCGGCGCGCTGCCCGCGGTCCTGCGTGTTTGGCGCTGCGCAGGCGCAATCTTATTTTCCGGCTTCATCCGCTCATCATGCAAGGCGCCCCCAATGCAACGCGGCGTCGCATGGTTTCGTTTTCCGTACACGGCCGGAGCGGTCAAACCTGCCAGTGCCGCAGGAACGCCTTTGCGAGCGCGCTCTGCGGGCCAAGCAGCACGTCTTCTACCGTTCCCTGCTCCACGATGCGGCCATTGCCGAGCAATACGGCCTGCGTGCCAAGCCGGCGCGCCTGACTCGGCGCATGGGAGCTGACGACCAGCGTACAGCCATACTCCGCGCAGTAGTCGAGCAGCGCGCGCTCAATCAGATCGTTTGCCTGAATATCCGTTGCCGAGGTCGGTTCGTCCAGCAACAGCAGCCTGTGCGGCCTGGCCAGCACACGCGCAAGCGCCATGCGCTGCGTCTCCCCTCCTGAAAGGCGGTTCGCCCGCGCTTTGGCCATTCGCGTCAATCCCACGCGCTCCAGCGCTTCAAGCGCCCGCGCCCGCGCCGCCCTGCCGCTCCCAAGCGGCAGCTGTACGTTTTGCAGTACGGTCAGGTCGAATGCGTACGGCGACTGCGGCAAATATGCGGTTTCTGCGCATGTCAGCGCGGTATTGACCGCGCCCGCGTCCGGTTTGAGCATCCCTGCGAGGATCTTCATCAGCGTGCTTTTCCCGCTGCCGTTTGCGCCAAGCAGCGCATACCGTTCCTCCGCGCGAATGGTCAACGTGGGGATATCCAGCACCAGGCGGCCGCCAAAGCGCTTCTGTATGTTTGTCAGCGTAATCATTTGCTCACCCTTTGCAGCAGGTGCGCCAGCACATTGACCAGCAGGGAAATCAGCAGCAACAGCAGTCCGAGCGCAAGCCCGAGCGTGAAATCGCCCATGTTGGTGTACATCATAATGGCCGTGGTCATCACGTTGGTTTTAAACGCGATTGCGCCGCCGACCATGCTCACCGCGCCCACCTCCGCCATTGCGCGGCCAAAGCCGAACAGATAGGTCGATAAAACCTGGTACTTGCTCTCGTTGAGCGTCAGCAAAAAAATCTTCCCGCCGGGAAGGCGCAGCCCGCGCGCGGTCGGCAGAATACGCTGTGTCACGCCGGAAAGATAGGTTTCCATATTCCCCGCCACAATGGGCGTAATCAGGATCACCTGCGCAATCGCCATGCCCGTTACGGTATACAGCAGCCTGAAATGCCTTAGCGGGCCGACGCCGGAGAACAGCATATAGCACAACAGGCCGCACACCACCGGCGGCAGGCCCATAAGCGTGCGGTTGAGCACGATGAGCGCCCTGCGGCAGGGGAACCGCGCCGTTGCATACAACGCGCCAAGCGGCACCCCCAACAGGAGTGCCGCTATGGAGCTCGTCAGCGTCATGCGCATCGTAACCGACACGATGTGGGCCAGCTGCGCATCGCCGCTAAGCAACAGTTCGATTGCCTTGGCAAAAGCTGCGCCCATACGCTACTGGATCGCGCCTCCGTTGGCGCGGAACGTGAGAAACGTCGCCTTATCGGAGAGGATGTAGGCGTCGGTCTCGTTGGCCATTGTCAGGCACACGCCCATGCCGGCATTGGAAAACGTATACCAGTCGGTGTAATCGGCAACGCTGTCCGGCTCGGCCGTGATGCCAAGCTCCTCCGGCCAGAGCGAAAGCTCCTTGGTGTGCGTGCCGGATTTGTCGCCGCGGGAAACAAACGGGAATTTTCCCTCGGCAATCAGCCGGAACGCGTCCTTAACGGATGCGGCCTCCGCACACTCGGCGGGGTCATCCCTGGGTCCGACGAGAACAAAATAGTTGTACATAAACCAAAGACGTTCGGTTTCATAGCCTTCGAGCGTCTTGCTGAAGCCACCCGCAACAAATTGCTCCTCCTGCGATTTGGAATGCACGAGGATCAGATCCGCGTTCCCGTACTGCGCTGCGGCAATGGCCTTTCCGGTGCCGGCCGAGGCGACCTCCACAGTATAACCATACTGTTGTTCAAACTTTGGCAGCAGATAGCCAAGCAGGCCGCTGTCGTTAACAGACGTGGTGGTCGACAGGCGTATGGTCTTCGTGTCTTCCGCCGCCTGCGGAATCTCCGCGGCGGATACCGGCCGGTCCTCCTTGAGATAGAACAGCTGTTCGCCATATTCGGCGAGCCCATAGTCCTTCAGCAGCGCGGCGCCCTCGTCGCTGAGCATCCAGTCGACGAGCGCCTTTGCGCCGGCGGTGTTGATTGCGACGTCGCTCACCGCATTGCCGTCGGCGTCCACAAACGGCGCGGCCTCGTTGACGGCCAGCAGCGAATAGGTGTTGATCATCGCGTCGTCCTGCTCATACAAAATGGTGATGTTGAGATTGTCCGCCGCGGCGGATTCCGGCTCGGGCTCCGAAGCCTCGGGCCGGACCGTTGCGGCAGCTTCCCCAACGGGAGCCTGCGCCGGCACGGCCGTTTGCGCGGGGGCGGCGCAGGCAAGCAGGGCTAGCGCCATAAACGCGCAAAGGAAGATACAGGTCAGTTTCTTCATGGTTCATTCTCTCCTTTTCAATTTTGTGGAAGGCACGGCCGTTTCCCGCCGGACCCAACGCGACGCCGCCATAGGCCGCACGGCACCCTTAGGCGCACGCCGTCGGAGAAGCGCGGGCTGCGCGTTTTCCTCTGTGCGCATCGGGTTGACGCCGACACACGCTTCAACATCGCAGCCTGAAAAAATTATAACATGTGCAAAACCGCACGTAAACAATCATAATTGGGCGAATGGCACGCCCGCTGTTTTTCCGCCGGCATCCCGGTATTATCTGAAACCGGCATCATATGCTCCGCAGGATTAAAAGCCTCCCGTTTTCTCGCCCTCTATGGACGGCAACCGAAAACGATGGCTCATTCTAGCAAATTCCTGTCGGAATTATACTATCATACCCGCCCTGCGCGGGCATGATATGCTCCGCAGGATTAAAAGCCGCCCGTTTTCTCGCCCTCTGTGGACGGCAACCGAAAACGATGGCTCATTCTAGCAAATTCCTGTCGGAATTATGCTATAATACAGTATGATGATATTGGAAAGCCGCAACAACCCTGTTGTCAAATCGGCCCGCGCGCTTGCGGGCGTAAAAGCGCGCCGCGAAACCGGCATGCACCTCATTGAAGGCGACAAGCTGGTATGCGATGCAATCGGCTCCGGCGCGGCGGTTACGGATTTGTTCATCGAGGAAGGGTTTGCGTTTGCGCCGCCGGAAGGCGCGCGCGTCCACCGTGTATCCCGCGGCGTGCTGGAAAGCATCTGTGACGCAAAAACGCCGCAGCGTGTCGCGGCGGTCGTTCGTACGCCGGATACGGCGATGCCGGAAGCGTTTCCCGCAGGGCTGATCGTACTGCTCGACGGCGTACAGGACCCCGGGAACGTGGGGTCCATCATCCGCAGCGCGGACGCGTTTGGCGCGTGCGGCGTGCTGCTTTCAAAAGCCTGCGCAGACCCGTTTGCGCCGAAAACGCTGCGCGCGGCGATGGGATCAACCTATCATTTGCCGCTGTGGCATTGCGAACCTCCGGAGGAAGCGCTGGACCGGCTGCGCGAAGAGGGATTCACCGCGGTTTGCGGACATCTGCGCGGCAGCGAAACGCTTCCGCCGCTTCCGTCCAGGCTGGCGCTGGTAATCGGCAGCGAAGGCGGCGGCGTGTCGGACGCGGTTGCGTCGCGCTGCACGCGTTACCGGCTGCCCATGCGCGGGAAGGCGGAGTCGTTGAATGCAGGCGTTGCCGCCGGCGTGCTTTTGTATATCGTTTCGTCGCATCGGCAGGGCTGAGAAAGGACTTTCCTCCTTGCGGAGCCGATTATCTGCGTGGAGCAGAAAGAGGGTCGACCATGAAGCAATTTCAAAAACAGGTTCTTGTAGTCGTGGATATGCAAAATGACTTTATCACCGGAACGCTTGGTTCGGAGGCGGCGCGGGCCGTTGTGGCACGCGTCTGCGAGAAAATCCGCGCGTTCGACGGCGGGATTGTGTTCACGATGGACACGCATACGGAGGCTTATCCGGATACGCAGGAGGGTGCGCGTCTGCCGGTCGTGCACTGCGCCGCCAACACCGAAGGCTGGGCGCCCAATGCGGAGGTCTTTATGGCGCTGATGGATCGAAACGCCGCCGATGAAGCGCATATGATCTGCAAGGATACGTTCGGTGCGGTTGAACTGCCGCTGCGCATCACGGAGCTGTTTGGCGAGTGCGTGGAGCAGATTACGCTTGTGGGGCTGTGCACGGACCTCTGCGTCATCAGCAACGCCATGCTGCTCAAGGCATTTTTCACAAAGCCGCGCATCGTCGTGGACGCGTCCTGCTGCGCGGGCGTCACGCAGGAAAGCCACCTGACCGCGCTCGCCGCCATGCGCGGTTGCCAAATCGACGTGGAAAACGGGTAAACCGCGCGGCCGCAGGCCGGATGTCGCGCGGCCCGAATCATCAGGAATGTGGATGCGAGGCTGGTATGGAGGAGAAAAGACGGAAGCTGTTGCCGATTTCCGGCGTTGCTGTGTATTTGCTGGGATGGTGGATGGGCGGCGTGCTTGACAGGTACCTTGCGCGGAGAATGGGCGACCCCAACTGTTAACTTTTTGGCGTCAGCACGTTTACCTGGGGCGGCCTTGCCCAATACGCCGCATTTGCGGCATGGCTTGGCTGCTGGATTCGTCAATTGCTTTGCGCGCCCGCTGAGGAGAAGACGCGGCGCGGTATCCAGCGTGTGACGGCCGCGCTATGCGGCTGGCTCGCCGTTGCGGAGGGTTTGGGCGCAATGCTTGACGTTTTGTTCATCAAAAATGGACGGAATCCGTATTTCGTGCATACTTATGATGGATACCGGACAGAAACCTCCTGGGGGTATCAGATTATCCTGTGGGGAACGCTTTTTATTGCATGCGGCATGCTGCTTTTTTTCAGGCAGCGGGGCAAACGCGCCGGGAACCTGCAAAAATGACGCCGGGTGGACGCGTGGTTCGGGAACATATCGAATATGCGCCGCGCAAGGCCTGGAGACATCGAACGCCGGACGGCGCGTACAAAAGCGCCTGCGGCACGTCAACGGTGTCGCAGGCGCTTTGTTCTTGTGCAAACCCGGAGGCCGGCCTGAACGCTCAGATGCTGCGCGTAACCTTACCGGAACGGAGGCAACGGGTGCAAACGTTCAACTTGGTTGGTTTGCCGTCGATCACGACATGCACGCTCTGAATGTTCGGCGCCCAGCCGCGCTTGGTCTTGCGGTGCGAGTGGCTGACCAAATTGCCGGACATGACACCCTTCTTGCAGACTTCACAGTATTTCCCCATGCTTAGTCCACCTCCTTAATAAAACTCGAACGAAACTATACTACCACACGAAACCGTGTATTGCAAGTATTTTTTCCGGTTTATGGGCAATTTTGCGGAAGAAACAGCACCCGTGCGCCAAGCGTCACCGCATGCTGAAAAATGCGTTCTGGCGCAGCGCTTCATACAACACGATTGCGACGGAATTGGACAGGTTGAGCGAGCGCTGATCCGGCCGCATGGGGATGCGAACCGCGTCTTCGACGCGTCGGGTTAAAATCGTCCGCCCCAGCCCGGCGGTTTCCTTGCCAAACACCAGAAAATCCCCGTCGCAATAGGCTGCGTCCGCATAGGAACGCTCTGCATGCGTGGAAAGCAGGACGAAACGCGCGCTGGGATACATGGACTCCACCTCGGGAAAGCCGTCGTAACAGCGCACGTCCAGCTCCTTCCAGTAATCCAGCCCGGCCCGTTTCAGGTGCGCGTCGTCGAGAGCAAAGCCGAGCGGACGCACCAGGTGCAGCCTGCTGCCGGTAACCACGCAGGTTCTTGCAATGTTGCCGGTATTTTGCGGAATTTCCGGCTCCACGAGTACAATATTGAACATCCTGCCGAACCTCCTGAATTTAGAACGCGCCCGGTTGAAAAAGAGCGCCGCCATCCGCCAAATCCGGACCGTCTCCGGACGAGTCCGGAAACGGAAAAAGCCTCCCGCGTATCCGGCGGCATGCATCTGCCGCAAAATGCGCTTCTTAATATATGATGGCGGCAGACCGATATATGAGAGCATGCTGTGCATGCAGCATCCGCTTTCCGGCTTGTCACGGCCACATTTTGCAGGGCCGCGCGCCCTGGTCAAGCGACCAAACTCCATTTCTCGGCAATGGAGCGCGTTTTGATCCTGCCCAGAAAGCGCGTCTCCGTACGGTCCGAGCCGAGCCTGCGTCCTTGTTACGCACATGCGCCAAGCGGCTATCCCCGCGCACCGTAAGCCCGTGGCGCGGCAACCGGCGTTTTCAGCGCGGCAAGCCGTTCGGCGTTGGTTGCGTGCGCCGCGGTCACGACCGCCCCTTGCGCACGCGCCCATTGTAAAAGCGCCTGCGGCGGCAGGTTGCACGCCAGCAGAATCAGCCCGCCATCCCGCCCGTCCAGGCCGAGCACGCTGACGCTGCCGTTGACCAAACGCGTAATCCCGGTTCCGACAAGCCCGCCGGACACCTCGAACAGCAGGGCGTTGAGCGCCGCGCCATGCGACACGACGGCTGTCGGGCCATCCCCACTGAGCGCGGTCACGGCCGCCCGCATACGCCTGCGCACCTGCGCAAGCGGCTCCATGCTGCCGTCGTCGGCATCCCATTTTCCGAAATAATCCGGCTTTGCCGCGATATACAATCCTTCATAGCTGCCCAGATGCCGCTCGGCCAGGCGCTCATCCGTTGAAATTGTGGAGATGCCGGCCGCTTCGGCGATTATCTGCCCGGTTGTCCGCGCGCGCGCAAGCGGACTTGTCACAACCTGGCGCAGCTTAAACTGCGCCAGAATCGCACCGCTTTCCTCCGCCTGCTTTTCCCCGTTCCGGTTAAGCGGAATGTCCGTACGGCCCTGAAACCGTCCCTCCAGGTTCCAGTCCGTCTGCCCGTGCCGCACCGCAAAAATCAGCATATCAGCCCCCATATAAGCAAGCAAGCCCGTCGAACATCGGCGGGCTTGCGGGATTTCCGTTTGTTTGGTTGATCCGATTACTCGTCGTCCACCTTGAGCCCCTGGAACAGGGATGCCAGCGATGTGGTCGCTTCCTGAACGGGCGGCAACTCATATTCGCCGTCTTCATTGTTGCGGCGGCGGCGGTCAAACCGCTCTCTGCGCTCGCTGGAATCGTTGCTGCGATCCGGGCGGCTGTCGCGCGTGGCGCGCTGCGCCTGGCTCTGCTCGCGCTGCTGCTGGCGCTGCTCCTGACGCTCCGCATACTGGCGGTCGCGCTCAGCCCTTTCGGCCTCAAGCCGCGCGGCAAGTTCCGGGTCTTCCTCCAACAGCGCTTCCTTGCGGCTCAGGCTGATACGCTTGGCTTCCGGGTTGACCTCAAGCACCTTGCAGCGCACAATGTCGCCGACCTTGAGTTCATCCTCCACCTTCGCGATGCGGTGGGCGGAAACCTGCGAAATGTGGATCAGGCCGTCAATTGTGCTTTCCAGCGCCACAAACGCGCCAAACGGTACAATACGCACAACCTTTCCTTCCACAATGGACCCGACGGGGTATTTGGTATCCGCAAGCGTCCAGGGCTTGGGCTGGAGCTGTTTATAGCCCAGCGATACGCGCTCCTTCTCCACGTCGACGTTGAGAATCAGCACCTCAATCTCCTGCCCGATGGCGAACACGTCCGAGGGATGCTTCACGCGTCCCCATGCCGCGTCGGTCACATGCACCAGGCCGTCGATTCCGCCGATGTCGACGAACGCGCCAAAATCCGTGATGCGGCGCACAATGCCGGGCACCTTGCTGCCGACGACCAGCGTTTCCCATTTGGCGCGCTTCTCCGCGGCGGCCTCCGCCAGCAAAACCTGCTTTTGCGAGGCAACGATGCGCTTGCGCTGCTTGTCGACCTCGAGCACCTTCAGCTTCATGGGCTTACCCACAAAGTCGGAAAGGTTTTCGATATACTTGGTGGAAACCTGAGAGGCGGGCACAAATGCGCGGATACCGCCGATATCGGCGATGATGCCGCCCTTCACAACTTCCTTGCCGACGGCTTCAAAAATTTTGTCCTCAATGCCCTCCTGCTCCATCAGCTCATCCCAAAGCTTCTTGGACTCCACGTTCTTGCGCGAAAGCAACACGTTGCCTTCGCCATCGTTGACCTTGAGCACCTCAACGTCAATCGTGTCGCCCTCTTTGAACAGCTCCTCGGGCCTGGCGTCCGGATCGCTGGAAAACTCGCCTTTGGGAATGATGCCATCGGACTTATAACCAACGTTTACAAACACTTCTCCATCCACGATGGACAATACCGTGCCCTCGATCAACTGCCCGTTGCGAATCCGCGTCATCGTCTTTTCGAATGCTTCTGCAAAGTCGGATGACTCCTCCGTTTCCTCGGACGCTTTTTCAGCCTCGGGCGCGTCAGCGGGCTTGGGTTCCTCGGGAGGACAAGCCTCCTCGACCTCGGCTGCGGTTTTCTCTTCGACCACAGTTTCCGCCTCAGCGGCTTCCGCCGCCTGTGTTACGGTCTCCTCGGTCACTTGGGGTGCTTGCTGCGCAACGATCTCCTCTGCGGGAGCTTCCGCTTCGATGGTTTCAATCGTTGGCTTTTCGAGTTCGCTCATTACTTGTATAACCTCCCTAATCATCCAGTCCGGCGTCGATGCGCCCGCAACAATACCTATTATATCATCGGATTGTAAATTATCAAGAAAAAGTTTGCCGATATCCTCAATGGTTTTGGTCTGTTTGCAGTGTTTTTGGCAAAGTTGCGCCAGCTTGCCGGTATTCGCACTCATTTCCGACCCTAAAACAAACACTCGATCGCATTGTCTGGCAAGCGCAACGGCCTCCGTCTGCCGCGCGCGTGTCGTATCACAAATTGTGTCGAACACCTCAAGGTCCTCACACTTATGCGCCAAAACGCGCTGCACGCCGTGATAGGCCGATTCCGGCAGGGTTGTCTGTGCAACGAGCGTGGCCTGCCGGACATGCTCCACATGATGCGCCTCCTCCTCGGACGCAATCACCTCGGCGTTTTTGCCAGCCCACCCCAGGATGCCGATCACCTCCGGATGGGCGGGCTTGCCGACGATCCATATCCGCCTCCCCTGCGCCGCGGCGCGCGCCACGATGCCATGAATCCGCTTGACAAACGGGCACGTCGCGTCGACAAGCTCGATTCCCCGCGCTTTGCAATCCTCGTAAAGCCCCGGCGGCGCGCCATGCGCGCGCACAATCAACGTCGTCCCCCGCGCAAGCGCCGCAACATCGTCCGCGGGAAATACATTTTTTTTACGGAGTTGATCGACAACCATTTCATTGTGGATGATGTGGCCGAACGTATGAATGGGGCGGTCCGCATTCGCAAGGGATTCGGCCATATTGACCGCGCGGCGCACGCCAAAGCAGAAGCCGCTGTTCTTTGCAACCAGAATTCTCACTTGGCCCTCCCGTACATGGCGCATAAAACCGGCGGGCGGGCGCGTTTCGCCCTCAGTTTGCGCATGGTTTATCCCACGCTTCCATCTCGTTTTTCAGTTCCTGCATTCGGTCGCGGATGGCGTCCGTCACCGCGTCTACCGCCTTACCCGAATAGGCCGCGGCAATGGCTTTGGCGTCCATCGGTTCGCTTACGATCATGCGCACGCGCAGCCTGCGCGGCGCCCCGGGGTCGGCATACAGCGGAATGATCGGCGCATTGCAGCGCAGCGCCAGAAACGCCGCGCCTTTTTCAAACATATCCAGTTCGCCCGTCACCGAACGCCGGCCTTCCGGAAAAATACCGAACAACTTGCCCTTATCCAGCAGCGCCATGGCCTGCTTGAGCGAAATCATGTCCGCACGCTTGCGGTTGACGGGGAATGTGAAGAACCCGCACCGCAGGACAAACCGCGCCACGGGGTTTTCAAACAACTCCTGTTTTGCCATAAAGTGCACGATTCGCGGACAGATAAACGCGATCATAACCGGATCCTTGAGCGTGACATGGTTGCTGACCAACACCGCTTTGCCGCGGAAAAAAAGATGCCGAAGGCCCTGTACCCGCGGGCGGAACAGCAGCCAGAAAAGCAGCGTGAGCAGAATTTTGAAAAAGATGTACAGCATGGCTTATGCTTTCGACCCCTTTTCCTCAATGTATGCAATCATTTGATCGAGCGCCTCGTCTATGCTCATGTTCGTCGTATCCACCAAAATCGCGTCGTCGGCTACACGCAGCGGCATAAACGCGCGCGTGCTGTCGTCATAATCACGCTGTTTAATGTCCGCCAGCACGGTTTCATACCGCTCTTTTCCCCCGCCCTTTTGAATGAGCTCCCGCAACCGCCGCCTGGCGCGCTCCTCCGGACTGGCCGTTATATAAAACTTATATGGCGTGTCCGGCAAAACATTCGTGGTGATATCGCGCCCCTCCATTACAACGGAGTATACGCGCGCCACCTGGCGCTGCAACTCGGTCAGCTTGATGCGCACGCACGGGTGTATGCCGACTCCGCTTGCTGCCATTGAAATATCCGGCGTACGCAAAAGGCCGGTCACATCCTCTTCCCCAAGCAGCACGCGCTGCCCGTCGTCTGAAAATATCACCCGTACGTCCGCGGATGGCAGCAATTTTTCGAGCGCCGCTCCATCGCCCGCGTCCACGCCGTTTCGCTTTGCAAACAGCGCCACCGCGCGGTACATCGCACCCGTATCCAGGTAGCGGACGCCCAGCCGCGCGGCTATCCCCTTAGCAATCGTGCTCTTGCCCGCGCCCGCGGGCCCGTCGATGGCGATGCAGATATGCTTTTCCATGTCATACCCCTTATGTTTCCTTTTGTGGTGCGGATGAATCGCGCCATGCGGATGCTTCCGGGACACGGCCTGCGTGCAGCACGGCAAAACCGTGTATGCGCACCTGAATCCATGCGTTCCGGCTACGTCCGCACCGCCGCCGCACTCCCTCCGGGCAAACGTTCCCTGCAGGCCCGAAACTGCATTTATGGGAGCCGGAGCGCAGATTCCCCGCAGCAGGCAACCCTTCCGGCGGCCTGTCTCCGGCTCGGGCGGCCGCAATCGTTTCGCATCCATCGGTGCAATACAGCCTGCTTTTGCGGCGCGGTATCCATCGCAAATTGCGGATTCGCCAAACTCCACAGTGCATCGGGGAAGCTTTTTTACCCTGTCGCAGCCGCCACGGTCCGCCGCATCCAGCTTAATTCTTAAATATTAACTTTACATTAAGCCGCCCGCGAGCGCGCCCGTCGACCATGCGATCTGGAGATTGTATCCGCCCGTCGTCGCATCCACGTCGATTACCTCGCCCGCAAAATACAGCCCCCGCACCAGCTTGGACTCCATGGTGGATGCGTTGATCTGCCGCACGTTCACGCCGCCGCGCGTAACGATCGCCTCCTCAACGCCGCGCGCGCCCGCCACTGTCAGCGGCGCGGCCTTAAGCGCCTCAACCAGCCGCCTGCGCATGGCTTTTTTCAGTTCGCCCACCGGCAACGCATCGTCAATTTCCGCAAGCGCGAGCACCGTGCAAAGCAACCTTGCCGGAAGCAGCGCGTGCAGCGCCGCTCGCACCCGCTTTGTTGCGTTGGCGCCGAGGTCGCGCAATAGCCGCGCATCCAGCTGCTCCTCCGTCAGCCCCGGCTTAAAGTCGACGGAAAGCTTTGCTCCCGCCGGATGGGCGGCAATCACGCCTGAAAGCGAAAGCACCAGCGGCCCCGATATCCCAAAGTGTGTAAACAGCATCTCGCCAAGCTCGGAAAACACGCGCTTCCCATCCAACGCCGCGTTCAGGCGTATGTTTTTGAGCGTGATTCCGGCAAGCTGACCGGGCCATTTTTCCTGTGTAACCAACGGAACCAGCGAGGCTGCCGGTTGCTCCACCATGTGGCCAAGCGCCTCTGCAAAACGGTATCCGTCGCCGGTCGATCCCGTTTGTGGATACGACAGCCCGCCCGTTGCCACAACGGCCGCATCGCAGACAAACGTGCCCGCGTCCGTAACAACGCCCGCGACAGCGCCGTTTGACACGGCAATCTCCCGCACGCGGGTATGCAACCGCACCTCCGCGCCGCTTTTGCGCAGATAGCCTTCCATTGCGCGCAGCACGTCGCTGGACTTTCCCGACGCCGGGAACACGCGTCCGCCGCGCTCGGTTTCCAGCGCCACGCCCTGCTTTTCAAGCAGCTCCATGACGGCGCGGTTGTCAAAGCGTGCCCATGCGCTGTATAAAAACCGCGGATTTTGGAGCACATGTGCAAAGAATCCGTCCCGTCCGCCGGCATTGGTGACGTTGCAACGCCCTTTCCCGGTCAGATACAGCTTTTTGCCGAGTTTTTCATTTTGCTCGAACAGGGTGACGGCATGTCCGTTTTGCGCGGCCATGGCCGCGGCCATCATGCCGGCGGGCCCGCCGCCAATCACCGCAACAATCATCGTTGTTCCCGCCCGGTCTTCATGCTTTCCATGGTTTCGGACAGGTATACGCCTTCAGCGTGCCAGATGTCCTCCAGCTGCGTCAGGTGCCGGTAGGTTTCCTCCTTGCGCGCGTGGCCGACCGCCACGATGATGGCGTTCATCACCGAAAGCGGCGCGACCAGGGAATCGGCAAACGAAACCATGTCGCTGCGTGCACATAGCGTAAAATCCGATATGCTTGCCACCGGCGCCGTCATCTGGTCGGTGAGCGCAATCAGCGTCGCGCCCTTTGTCTTGGCATAGCGCATCGCATCGATCGTACGCGCGCTGTAACGCGGGAAGCTGATGCCAAAGCATACGTCGTTCGGTCCCACGCGCAGCATCCGCTCATGGATATCCTGCACCGCACCGTTGACGAACATGACATTGTCACAGACATAGTCGAGGTAATAGGTAAAAAACTGCGCAAGCGCCATCGCGCTGCGGATACCCAGTACATAGATGCGGCGCGCGTCGAGTATTGCGTTCACCGCGCCCTGAAACACCTCGCCGTCCAGCATTTCAATGGTCGTGCGGATGTTGTTCATGTCCGACGTCAGCACCGTTTTAGGCATCTCCTGCTGCGGGATGCTCGACGCAAGGCGAATGCGCTGTACGCTCGTCAGCCGGTGGCGCACCAGCTCCTGCAGCTCCGCCTGCAGCGACGGGTACCCGTCGAGTCCAAGCAGATACGCAAACCGTACGACGGTCGATTCCGAAACGCCCACGCGCTCGCCAAGCCTTGCGGCCGTCATAAACGCCGCGTCGTCATAGGAGTGGGTAATATAGTCCGCGATACGGCGCTGCCCCTTGCTGAACTGTGGATATCTGTTTTCAATGGTGCTCAATAATCCGTCCATGTACTTTCCTTTCGATATCTATGCGCCGGTGATTGCCCGCACACGCTGTTTACAACTCAAGCTGCACACTGGCCATCTTTTCAAGCAGGCCGTAATCGGTGAGGTCATACGTCAGCGGCGTGACGGAAATATAGCCGTCGTGAATCCAGCGCTCGTCGCTGTCGCTGCCGTCCGCATTCGAGCTGCGTCCGCGCGGCGGCCAGTAATACGGCCTTCCGGACGGGTCCGCGCGCTCGATGAATTCGAGCGTATACGACACCACGCACGTGCGCGACGGCCGCACGCCCCTGACCTGTTCAAGCGAGATATCCGGCGCATTGATGTTGAGCAATGTACCAAACGGCAGCGGATACGCCCGCACGTATGCAATCCCCCAGCGCGCAGCATACACCGCCGTTTCAAAATGCTCCGGCGCAAACGAACACGACGACACCGCGATCGACTGATACCCAAGCAACGCAGCCTCGTGCGCCGCGCCGACCGTGCCGCTGTAAAGCACATCCGTACCAAGATTATGTCCAATGTTAATGCCTGAAACCACAATGTCCGGCGGAGAAAACAGGTTGCCGATGCCCAGCCGTACGCAATCCACCGGCGTTCCGCTGACCGCATACGCCGGAATCTCCGGCAAACCCTCAAGGATGGCGGGTACGGCGCGTAACGGCGAAAACAGCGTCATGGATCGACTGACCGCACTGCGCTCGCAGTCCGGCGCGGATACCATCACCTCATGCTCGCGGCTCAAGCCCTTTGCCAGCGCATGGATACCGGCGGCACGGATACCGTCGTCGTTACATAGCAATAGCCTCATTGCGAATTCTCCATACTTTCCGTCGGTTTCTTCAGTCAAAACCGCCCCGGCATACGGCGCGGCCAGGTCTGTTGATTTAGGATACCACATCCCGAATCGGGATGTGGTATCCTGTGCCATCCATTTCGGTTGCCGCCCGCAGGCAACAAAAACCCAGGCGGCCTGCAATCCGCCGGAGGCATAATGGCCGATATATAGATATTATACCATAACCGGGACGTGATTTCCACATGAAACAAATCCAAAATAGAGGGCAGCCATTTGGGTTCTCATAATAAGCCTGTTTTTGCCTGCGACGGCGTATTACGTGGGTTTTCCTGCCGTTTTTTAGAAAAGTTTGCGGACGGCGTTCTGCGCATTGTGTAAAATGCTGCGGCCCTGTTGCCAAAACGGTACAAACAAAGTATATTACTACTATCAATCGTCCGTCTGCATGGACGGCTTTGGAGAAGGAAACGAGATGCGCATATTACTCATTGAAGACGATGCCGACCTGCTCTCCGCGCTTAAACTGCACCTGACCGGCGCCGGTTATGAGGTGGACGTCTGTGAGGATGGCGACGGCGCGGCGTACTATCTTGCAAACAGCGGCTACAGCGCCGTGATTCTGGACCGTATGCTGCCGGGCATGGATGGGTTGCGCATCCTTTCAAAAATGCGCGCCGGTGGCGACGCCACGCCGGTTCTTATGCTGACCGCGCTCGATACCGTCAAGGACCGTACCGACGGACTTGACGCGGGCGCGGACGACTATCTGGTAAAGCCCTTCGCCATGCCGGAGCTGCTGTCAAGGCTGCGTGCGCTGATGCGCCGGCCGGCCGCCATTCGGGAGACGGGACGGCTCACCTATTTGGACGTCGCGCTGGATGTTCGGCAGTGCAGCCTCTGCTGCGGCGGGCATATGCAAACCCTTTCCCGCAGGGAAGCGGCGGTGCTGGAGCTGTTTTTAGAAAATCCCGGACGCGTGCTGGCACGTTCTGAAATCCTTTCCCGCGTTTGGGGCGGCGACAAGGCCGTGGAGGAAGGAAACGTGGATAACTACATCTATTTTGTGCGGCGGCGGTTGAAGGCATCCGGCACGGCCGCGTCCATCAGGACGGTCCACGGGGTTGGGTATCAGCTGTCGGATGGGACAAGTTGATGGAAGAAAAGCAGTTGCGCGCCCACCTGATCCGCATCTATGTAATCACCGTTGCCGCGGTTCTGTTCGCTGTGCTCTTTGCAACGGTGCTGCTGTTTGCGCGAGACGCAAACGCGCGGAGCCGTGAAAGCTTTTCCACGCTATTGTTCGCCGTTTCCGATCAGCTCCGGACAAAGTCCGCCGTCAGCCACAGCCAGCTGCGTGATTTAGAGCAGAAAAACCACATGCAGCTTTCCATCGGCGACAATGGCTCCGCGCTGATTTACAACGGCGCGGACAGCGGCAGGAGACGGAGCTTGTTTTTTGCCGTAGAGCAGTTGGCGCGAAAAGACGGCTATGACATTGCCATGCTGCCACTGACAACCGAACGCCGTACCAGTCCGATCTACGGTTTTTCACAGGACGGAGTCCGGTATCTGGGCGCGGTCGGCATCCTGCCGATGGAAAGCGCCTATCGCACCGTCACCATGATCCAGCGGCTTACGCCTGTCGGCGTCGGAAAACTCCTGCTTTCCGGCTTCGGATACCTTGCAGGCGTGCTGTTGCTAAGCCTCGCGGGTATCCGCCTGATTGACCGGGCGCTGTTGCCTGCCGTGGAAAGCCGTAAGCGCCAGGTTCAGTTTACCGCCGCGGCCTCTCACGAGCTTCGTTCGCCCCTGGCCGTAATCTCGGCCAATGCGGCAACGCTGCAGAAGGCCCCGAATGCTTCCGCCGAGGCGGCAGCCGCCATCGAAAGGGAATGCGCACGTATGTCCCGCCTGATCGGAGATATGCTGCTGCTCGCCTCTACGGATGCCGCGGGCTGGTCCATGACGCCGGCCGAGGTGGAGATCGATACGCTTTTGTTGAATGCATATGAAGCCTGGGAACCGGTGTTTCAGAAAAACGGCTGTGCTCTGGCGCTGATTCTGCCGGAGGAGCCGCTTCCGCGAATCATGGCGGACGGGGAACGGCTTTCCCAGGTGTTAAACATCCTGTTGGACAATACGATTTCCCATGGCATGACGCAAACGGCCCGGAATGCGGAATTGGCGGCAAGGGCCGGTAGAAAGCGGGTCATAATTGAAGTGACGGATCATGGGGCGGGGCTTACCGGGGAGCAAAAAGCGCATATCTTTGAGCGCTTTTACCGCGGGGATGCATCCCGAAAAGACAAGCAGCACTTTGGTCTCGGGCTGTCCATTGCAGCCGAACTCATCCGCTTACAGAGCGCCAGATTGACTGTGGCCGGCACTTCGGGCGGCGGCTGCACGTTCCGAATCACACTTTAGGAACCCGCCGACAAACAATGTTTTTTGACGGTCCTCCTGACAAACTGCGGTTTGTCGGTTAGGGTCATGCTGTAGCATGGGTTTATCCCGGCGGCTACCTGCTCTCCCGGCCACCTGCGCAATGGTCGCGGCGCGGCGG
>CAYUTA010000023.1:0-39378 GCA_964447605.1 uncultured Oscillospiraceae bacterium
GGGGTTTCCCGTCGAATACTTGATGCTGGTTGTCAAAGGACGGGAAACCCCTCACGAAAAAGAAACTCGCCCCGGTCAAAGATGAGCCTAACCGCTATATCAGCCGTGCCGTCCGTAAGCCCGATGCTTCTTAACGCAGCTATATCGTTAACGCCAACACATGTTTTTTTCATAAGCCCGCCTCCAGGTTTCGTAAAACTTATTCGAACTATGACATATGTCTTAGCTGTTGTCAACCTTCCGGCGGTAGGATGGTAGCGGGAGGTGATAATATGTACGCATTGCTAGCGGCCCTGATCGGATGTGTGATTGCCGGCATGGTGGCAATCAACGGCTGCCTTTCTGCACAGTATGGCGTTTATGGCGCGGCGGTCGTGATCCATTTGATAGGAAGCGCGTTTGCATTTGCCGTTATCAGGTTGCGGCGCTTCAGGCTGCATATCAGCCGCGCGGTTCCTGCCTGGCTGTATCTTGGCGGTGTAATCGGCGTGGCGACGACCGTGTTTAATAACTTTTCATTTGGCAAAATCAGTATGACCTCCATCGTAGCGCTGGGTTTGTTCGGACAAACGGCGGCTTCACTGTGTATCGACGGGTTCGGACTGTTTGGTATGCCCAAAAATCCGATCCGACGCCACAGTCTGATTGGACTCGTTTTTGCGGCGATCGGGATTGCAACAATGCTGGACGGCATTGAAAGCGCCGCTCTGGCGGCGGTGATTCTATCCGTTTGCGCAGGCGTTACGGTTGTGCTGTCCAGGACGGTAAATGCCGGACTGTCCGCAAGAATCGGCGCGTTGCAGGGATCGTTTATCAACCATCTTACAGGGTTACCCGTCACCATTGTGCTGCTGCTTCTGCTCGGACGCAGCGAGCCGATTTTTACCGGCTTCACGCTATCGTCACACGCCTGGATTTATTTGGGCGGCGTCCTTGGCGTGTTTGTGGTGCTGCTATTTAATATCACCGTCCCAAAAATCAATGCGCTAAAGTTGACGCTGCTGAGTTTTGTGGGGCAGGTATTCACAGGGATTGCCATCGACGTTGTTGCAAAGCAGGGTTATTCCGCTGCAACGTTTCGCGGAGGCGTTCTGGTGGCCGTCGGCATGCTCGTTCATCTCATCCTGGAGGCGGCGCACAAGCGCAGGGAACGCAGGCAGACGGAATATAACCTCCGTCTGGAAATGCACAAAGAGGAATACCGGCAACATATACTCGAGTTGCATTACAGATACGATTTAGAGCCGCCGCATGAAAAAGAAAGGTAGCGGCCACGATCCGGCGGCCGCTATGGTCCGTTGCAGATCAGCCCGCGATGGTCAGCCTGATTGTATGCTGTCAAAAGGCCGCGTACAGGCCGCGGCCTTTTAATGAGATGGTTCACTTGCCCTCCGGTTCAAATCGCATTCCATAGGCGCTTTGCATGCTCGCGGCATTTTGCAAATACTTCATCTTTATCGATTGTCGTCAAAATGCGATGTTTCAACACCTCTCTGCCATTGATAACAACGGTGTCAACATTACCCGAGAAGCCGCTGGTAAGATGCGAATAGAGATTGCCGCCATTGAGCTCTGTCGGCTCACGATAATCAATTGCAACAAAATCAGCTGCGTTTCCGGCAACAAGCGCGCCCACATGCTCGAAGAAGGCGTTTATAATGCGGAAGTTGTTTTTGAACAACAACCGATCGATCGCATCACGACCCATTCTCCTCGGGTCGCCGAAGAATGCGCGCTGCGCAATCAAGGCAATCGACAGCTCTTTAAACGAATCATACACGAATCCATCACCGCCAAGTGCGACACATACACCATCCTCGAGCATATCAGCAACTGGCGCGACACCAACGGCATTATTCAAGTTTGACTGAATATTATGCACTACCATCGTGCCGTTGTCCTTCAGGATTCGCCACTGCTCCGGCCCCACATTGACACAATGGGCGGCAATGGTCTTGTTGCCCAGGATGCTAAAATCGTTCAGGCGCTCCACGACATGCTTGTCGCAGCGCCGGTAGCTGTCGTGTACATCGGCCATATCTTCCGCAACATGGATGTGGAAGCCCACGCCCAACGCAGCCGCTTCGGCGGCGCAACGTTCCAGCGTGCCGTCTTCGAGCGTATAGGATGCATGTAACCCAAACGTACCCTGTACAAGCGCTTCGCGATTTCCTTGGCATGCCTTAATAAATTGTACATTTTCACGGATTCCGTTTTCACACGGTTCTTTTCCGTCCCGATCCGTAACCTCGTATGCAAGTACCGCCCTAGCGCCAACAGCATTCACGGCCTTTTCAATTAATTCCAATGAACCAATGCTGTGATTGGGGCTTGCCTGATGATCGATATATGTGGTGGTACCGGCTTCAATCCCCTCGATCAGCCCCATCATGGCGCTGTAGTAATTCATATCGTCGTCGAGCAGTTTATCAATCTTCCACCACATTCTGCCCAGAATCTGCTGCCAGTTGCACATCGATGCCGACAGCGGGATCCCACGCGCAAATTGTCCATAAAAGTGACTGTGACTGTGGATGATACCCGGTAAAACAACCATGCCATGTAGGTCGGTTTCCGTTGCCTGCGACGGCTTTTGATAATCCGCCATTATGCCTATCGCCGTTATCTTTCTCCCGGCTACTACAATATAACCGGATGCCAGATATGGAGACTGTTCATCCATTGTGAATATTTTTGCATTTTTATACGCCCTAATTTCCAATGCGCACACCCCCTTGTCCAGCACGTTTTTGCAGGTAATCCTGCATCCGGCCCACTGCCTGCTTGGCATCGGCAATCGACTGGACCACCGTCAAACCGCCATTTTCCGCATCTCCGCCCACAAACAGGCTGCCTTGCGCCTGTGCATATGCAAAGCCTTCCATCATCGCGCTGTTCCACGCTTTGCCGGTTGCCGTAATCAGCAACTGCGCCGGTGCGAAGGCGCCCTTCCCCGCCTGTATGATCGGGCTGCGGCGGCCTTTTTCATCCGGCGCGCCCATGAAAACGGGGGCCAGTATGATTCCGGCAATCCGTCCGTCTGTTGCTTTAACATCCACAACCTGCGTCTGGAACAGGAACTCAACGCCGGCCTTGACCGCGGCGAGATATGCTTCATCCCAAGCGGGCATTTCCGCCTTATTTCTGCGGTAGCTGACCAGTACGCGATCTGCGCCAAGCGCCTTTGCGCACACTGCGGCATCCATTGCCGTATTGCCGCCGCCCTGCACATAGACAATCCCCTTTACCCCGCCATTTTCCAGCATATTGCTATTTGCAAGCCGCAGGAATGTCTCGGCGCTGTATACGCCGTCTGCCTCAACAGCAACCCCCGGTTTGGGTTCGCCCAAGCCGCAAGCCACATAGATCACATCATACGAACGCCCAATCTCTCCGGCCTTCCTTTCATCAACCTCGGTATTGAGGCGGATTTCCACGTTGCCGGTCAGCAACCGTTCGATCTCCGCTTCAAACAACGTCTTATCCAGGCGCGCATTGGGAATTTCATCCATCGGTACGCCGCCCAGCCTTCCGCTGCGCTCAAACAGCGTTACCGGATAGCCGTCTTTACTCATCAAAGCAGCCGCGGCAATGCCGCTTGGGCCGCCGCCTATGACGGCGACGCGTTGACTGCGTATCGCAAATGCTTCCGGCCTGCGGCCTCTGTGTTCCAAAACGGCTCGTCTCATTGCAAAACCCTGCAATGCAGAAATCTGAATCGCGGCGCCAAGCTTTGAGCAGTTACAGCTCCCCCGGCATAGCGTATCGCTCGGACATACCTGCGCACACACCAGTCCAAGCGGATTGTGTTGAGCAATGCATTGTGCCGCGCCCGCATAGTCGCCGGTGGCAATGCGCTGTACAAAGCGTGGAACATCCACATTTGCCGGGCATGCGTTCCGGCAAGGTGCATCATGGCAGCACAAACAACGGTTGGCTTCCGCCAGGGCCTGCGCCTCCGTCATAAACAAATTGGATTGCTGTTTCATATTGCCTCCTCGCATGCGTTTTTGAGTGCTATGCAGCCGTCAACCGGACACACGGATTGACATACGCCGCAGCCACGGCATTTGGTTTCATCGATAACCGGCCCATTCTCAGTAATCGATATTGCATGATAGCCGCCATCCCGGCATGCGATATAGCACGCATTGTCCTGAATACAGCCATTTTTATCAATAGAAGAAACCATCTTGGTTTTACGATCCAGTTGATCGTGTTCGCAAAATGTCGAAAGCGACTTTCCTACCATTTCATGCAGCGAAGCAAAGTCCTTCCGCTGCATGTAATTGAGCAGCCCCGCCTTCAAATCCTCCACGACTTCAAACCCGTATTTCATAATCGCCGTGCAGACCTGTAGATTGGAAGCGCCAAGCAGGAGAAATTCTGCCGCATCCCGCCACGTAGTCAAACCGCCGACACCAGCAATGGGCAACGCAACGTTCTGTGCAAGGTCCGCAATACAGGCCATGGCGACCGGTTTCACCGCCGGGCCGGAGACGCCGCAGAAAGTGGATTTGCCGCGCACGCTTAAACGCGGCTCAAGCGTATCCAGATTGATCCCGGCAAAGCCGCGTACGGTATCGATTGCGCACAGTGCGTCAGCGCCGCCCTCCCTTGCCGCGCGACCAATTGCTACAATATCGGTTACAATCGGCGCAAGCTTTACAATAATGGGGGTAGCCTTCGTGCAAGCCTGCTTAATCCATCCGGTCACCTCGCGGGTCAAATCGGGATCGTTGACCGGGATCGTTCCGTCGCCTTCACCCTGCGGACAGGACATGCTGCATTCGATCATGTCCACGCCGGCCGCCTCCAGCTTTGACACCAGTTCTTCCCAATCAGGGCGGCTGCCGGCCATGATGCTGCCAATCAGCATGCGATCCGGAAAACGCGCTTTCAGGAAGCCAATGTCCGAGCAAATCTCGTCGATGTGCCGTTCTGAAATCAGATCGATATTGTAAAACGCTGAGTGGCGGCGATCCTTATAGGAGAGCCCGCCCATCATCGGATATACCAGATTCACAACCTCAGACTCGACCGAGGTCGTTTTAAAAACCGCGCCGCCCCAGCCGGTTTCAAAGGCGCGTACAAGGCGTTCGCGCGTATCCGACGGTGGCGACGCCGCCACCGTAAAGGGATTCACAAAGTGCTTTCCGCAGAATGCAATGGACAAATCATGCTCGTTATTCAACGTATAACCCTCCTTTTTCGTTGTGCGCGGCCCGGCCCATCGCCGCCGCTAACTTTTCCGCCTCCGAAACCGATATAAGATTGTGAGCGCCCTCAATGGTGTGCCTTTAGCAGCTTGCTGCAACCGCAAACTCAAGCGCCTGCCGATTGTCTTTCCCCGTCGGCAAAGAATAGATCAACCCGCCCGCCGCCAAAGCGATCCACGATATGGATCGGATAACTGCGCAAAAACTTTGCCTCGCCATCGGCGTACGGCATCGCCGCCCATTCGTTGTCGTCAGCAGATTGGGAGGAACGCAGGGTGATGTCGGCCATTGGGAAATCAAAGCGCTCTGTCAATTGTCTGACCACGCTCACATAGCCGTCATGATTGCGTTTTCCGCCGGGGATATCGGTGTTTTGCATAAATGCCAAACACGTCCGCCGCATCCTCCTCGTTTACCATGCACACGTCGACATACCGCGGCAGCTCCGTCATCGTCTTTCCGGCCTGCTCACGCGACCATTTTGATCACCACCGCAATGCCGAAGTTTCCGATCTGCTCCAAGATATCCACAGCGCCTTACGTTCCTCCCAGCAATGCTTCCATAATGGCAGCGTAGCCATGAAATGCCCGCGTTAGCTGATCCATTTCGATATATTCGTCCACCGTGTGCGCGAGGTCCTCGCGGGACGGTCCAAAGCCGATGGTCGCGATCCCCGCTTCTCCGGCATAGTGACTGCCGTTTGTACAGAAGTTGTACTGCGTAAATTGCGGGCAAATCCCACGCGCATCCAAGGCGGCCTTAACCTTTTGGATCATCGGTGTTTTCTCTTCTGCAATCCAGCCGGGAAAGAACCGCTTCCCCATGATCTGATTGCCCGTATAGCAGTCTTCCTTTCCGCCGGCAAATGACACTGCGGCATGGAACTGTTCATCCTCGGCCATGAGTTTATCGATGCATCTTTGAATCGGCACAATTACGCTTTCGGGCGATTCACCCGTCAACAGACGGCGGTCAAATGTGGCCACGCACCGATCGGGTACCACCGATACGCCTGGATACGGCGATGATACCATGTCTGTAAGCTCCAAAATGCCTTTGCCAAGACGCGAACATTCCGGCGGCTCAATGGCGCGGATTCGCTCAATCAGGCGGCACATCAGGTAAACTGCATTGATACCCTTTTCGGGGTTTGCCGAGTGTGCGCTTTTTCCGAAGGTTTCCACCTTGATCTCGGCGCGCCCGCGCTGTCCGATTTTTAAATTTAGCTCGGACGCTTCACCGATCACCACAACGTCCGGCTTGATATACTCGCTAATCGATCGTGCCGCAACGCCCTCAAAACATTCCTCGTGAACGACCCCGGCAATATGGATGCTGCCGGAGAAGCTTTTGCTTGCCTGCTTTGCAAACGATGCCGCCGCGCAAGCCATAGCCGCCACAGCGCCCTTCATATCCGATGCGCCACGCCCATAAATCCTACCGTTTTCAATCTGTGCTTCAAACGGAGGGTGCTCCCATATGCTTGCATCCGGTACGGGAACCGTGTCGATATGGCCGTCGAACAGCAGCGACAATCCCGGCTTGTTGCCAACTATGCTGCCAACGATACTGCCGTATTGGTCAACATGTACGGCATCAAAATGGTTTTGGTCAAAAAATTCCGACAGTATTGCAACAGCCTGCCGTTCGTCTCCCGAGTAGCTGCGCGCACGAATTAAAGCCTGCGTTAAACCAATGAATGCTGGATGTGAATACATCGGTCCTATCCTCCTGTTTTACGAAATTCAGTCGGTCAATTCACATAGCTGTGCGGGGCGCTTCCTCTGCAAAAATCGTCCGGCTCCACGCTTTCCGGTGAATACGCCGTCTTCTGCGATCACCTTGCCGTTGGCGATTGTCATACGAATACGCTGATGGAGCATCATGCCTTCAAAAGGCGTATAATCGCTCTTCTCATGCAAGTTGCCGGCTAGCAATGGATAAGGCGCACAGTCTTCCGCAAGAACGATATCTGCATCGCTGCCCACGCCGATGGTTCCCTTTTGCGGATAAATGCCGTAAATCTTTGCAACATCGGTTGAAAGCACATGCACCAGACGCTCCATTGAAATTTTGCCTTCGGAAACGCCCTTTGTAAGCATAACGGGGACGCGTGTCTCAATGCCCGGCATTCCGCCCGGAATCTCATCAAACCGCTTTGATACATTTTTTTGTGCAATATAAAAGCCGCAGTCGTCCGTGCCGAGCGTCATCTTCGTGCCATCCTGCAGCGCTGACCAAAGCGCCTTTTGATCGTGATGCCCGCGAATCGGCGGGTTTACAATGTAGCGCGCACCCGTATCGAGCGTATATACCTTACGAGTCAGCAACAAATAGTGCGGGCAGGTCTCTGCAATGACCATCTGCCCTTCCGCCTGCGCGCGCGCTATGGCAGAGAGCCCGGCAGCGGATGAAACATGCCGTATCAGCAGCTTTGCTCCCGTTCGTGCTGCAATCTCAATGGTCTTTCGGATAGCCGTTGCCTCGCTAGAGTCGGGTCTGCTAAGCGTAAAATAAGCAACGTCCGTCTTGCCCTCTGCAATCAGCCGTTCCGTCGCCGCTGCAATCTCATCCTCATTTTCGCAGTGTACCGTTGCCAACGCATCGTTGGCCGCCACTACAGCGAATGCACGCTCCATCTCCTCTTCTGAGATATACAGCCCGCCGGCTTTATAGGCCGTGTAAAACTTAAATGACGTAACGCCGCGTTGAATCAACCGTTCCATATCCGCAAGCGTTTGTTCATTTATATCAACCAAAGTGCAATGCAGCGAATAATCAACGGCCGATTCCTTTGCATCTGCAAGCCGCCGCTCAAACGCGGCATATGCCGACCCGCCTCGGGTTTGATCCGCAAAGTCAATAAGCGTTGTAACGCCGCCAATGGCGCCTGCCATCGTGCCGTCATAAAAATCGTTCATGGTCTGTGTGCCGCCAAATGGAAGCAGCATGTGCGCATGCGTCTCGACTGCACCGGGCATTGCGACGCAGTTGCTCGCCTCAATAATGCGTTCGGCTGATTCTGCCGTTTCCCCTATATTGACAATTTTGCCGTCACGAATGCCGATATCCATAACGCCCACATCGTCAGGCGCAAAAACATGCGCCCCCTTTATCAAAATATCCAGCATCTTCTCCTCCTTTGCTGCACAATGCAGTTCCGCCGGTTCAAAAAGCGCTTCGCTTCACCCGGTTTACAGTGTCAATTCTCCGTCCCCTCTTGACGGAACACAGTTCCCGCCTGTTCGATTGCATTGATAATCGGATATAACCGGTGCAACGGCACAGATTGCCCGAGATCGCCGTGCGAATCTCGTCTCTTGCCGGGACAGGATTCTTTTGCAAAAGCGCATATGCGCTCATCAGCATGCCGCGGGTGCAAAAGCCGCACTGAATCGCATCGCCATCGACAAAGCGCCGCTGCAATATGCTGCCAATTGGGGTCTGTGACAAACCTTCCACCGTGCGCACATCGTCACCTGCAAGTTGAAACAACGCAAGCATGCACGAATTGACGGCTTCGCCATTGAGTACGACGGTACACGCACCACACTCGTCCACTGCACAACCCTCTTTTGTTCCCGTCATACCCGGATACATGCGTAATACATCCAGCGCGCGTACCGATGGTGACGCCTTGACCCGCATCGGCTTTCCATTCAGTGTAAAGTGAATCGTCTCTTCCATAATCCGCCCTGGTTCGCAGTTGTGCCTATTCTTCATATTGTTCGCCCAAAATCATATTTCTCAAAATCCGCCTTGCCAGCCTTTCGGCAACCGGCTGCTTATCTTGGGTTGAATGGCGAATGCCTGCGATTTCCGGAATTTTATCGGACATTGCCTTTGCGGTTGCACCGATGTCCGCCCCTGTCGTTTTTTTACCGATCAGGAACCTTGAAACATCATCAAAGCGCTGCGGCCGCGGGAACGTTGCGCCAAGTGCCATGTCAAACTACGTCACAACACCCACATCATCTCTTGCAAGCAGAACGGACGCCGTCATGCGCGAGATGGCCGGCGCTCGCAGCCTGCCCAGTTCATAAATATTGTTCTCGCAGCCTCCCGGCAGCTTATTGATATAAACGGCTGTAATCAAATCACCATTTTCCAGCGTTGTCCGGTCCGGCCCCTCAATTATATCATAAATCGGGCATGGCAACCGCTCACTTTCGCGGCCTCGATTTTACCTTGCGGCACACTCTTTTGGTAATCCTGTGTGATGAAAACCGCATCCATAAGTCCCCTTGCCCTTTGGGAAGTATCAGGGAACGCCTTGTCAATATGCGTATGACAGTCAATAAAAGCTGGCAAAAGAAGCTTATCCCGGCAGCCAATCGTCTCGATTTGTGTAGTATCGAGCCCTGGTACGATGCTCCCGATCCGTCCGTTCTTGATGAGTATATCCGTTCGTGCGCCTGTATGAAACAGCGTTGCATTTTTGAGTGGCGGACCGGTTTTCAGCATATTCCTCCCCCTCTCCTCACATCCAATTTCATTCGGTTTTTTCGGTTAATTGAGCAGTACTGTATTGATTTGGGCTTGACGCGTCAATTGGGCGCTGTCTATAATCGAACCAGCCTGTATTCATTTACACGCCCGAATTTGGGAGCAGCCGCTTATCGCCGGCGGCGGCGCCCGTGGCGCAGCAACCGGCGCTGTCGCTGCCATTGGCGCAAAATGCGAACGCTTTGCACACGGCGCATCCAGGCCAACGAACTCTGCCGTTGAAAAGTTGCTCACACGCTTTGAAGAGCGGTTCGGCGATCCGACTTGCAACGGCCTGAATGGAAGCTCCGATTTAACCGCAGAGGGGCGCCGGGTTTGCATCGGTTTTGTCGCTTCAGCCGCAGAGGTTGCCGCCAAAATTATCAGCCGGCTCGAGCAGGCATAGCCGGCTTTCAGCTTATAGATTCTTTTTCCCCAAACGCCTTGCCGCTAAGCCCGGCGATGCAAGTACAATACGAGGTCGCACGGTTCGAAGTCCCCGCCCAACTATTCCAATCAATCCACTGTTTCTTATCCTAGAACAATATCCACCCGCATCGGACATTCGCCAGGCGTAATGCAAATATTGTTTTAGAAGCAAGTATGGAGGTTGCATTATGAATATTTTATTATTGTTGTTATTGATTGCGCTGCTTGCGCTTGCCTTTGCAGCATGGAACTATTTTACATTAAAGCGCTGTGATGAAGGAACCGAGCGCATGCGGACCGTCGCTGCAGCGATTCGTATAGGAGCGAATGCATTTATCGCATACGAGTATCGAATTCTCCTATTCGTGGCTTTGACCGCAGCGGCTATTTTGACGTTTCTGATCTCTTGGCAATCCGCCGTTGCGCTGCTGCTTGGCGCGTTTATGAGCGCAAGCGCCGGGTACATTGGTATGAAAACCGCTACCTATGCAAATGTCAGGGTTGCAAACGAGGCGCGCTTAACAAAGAATATCGGCAAAACGCTGCAAGTTGCTTTCCGCGGCGGCAGCGTTATGGGCCTTTGTGTAGGCGGCTTTGCATTGTTTGGCTTGTTCATCGTCTTTCTTGTCTTTGGAAAAATCGACAGGCAGCTGCTGCAACTTAATCCGGTTACCAACAACCTTGGGATTTCGTTCATCCCCTTTACGATGACGCTGTCAGGTTATGCATTGGGCTGTTCGCTTATTGCCATGTTCAACCGCGTGGGCGGCGGCATCTATACAAAAGCCGCCGATATGGGCGCGGATTTGGTCGGTAAAACGGAGGCTCGCATCTCAGAGGATGATCCGCGCAACCCCGCTGCCATCGCCGATAACGTGGGCGACAATGTCGGTGATGTGGCAGGCCTTGGCTCGGATCTGTTGGAAAGTTATATCGGTGCAATCATTGCAGCCGTCATACTAGCGTTCCATCTCTACCAAAAATCTCTATACTCCGGCATGATGATCGGCGCGACATTATTGGAAAAGCTGGTGCTGTATCCTCTTATCTTCGTATCGGGCGGTCTGATTGCAAGCATGATCGCCATTGCTTTCATGGTCTTTGGCAAGCGTCTAAGCGGCAATCCACATCGCGCGCTTAACGGGGCAACCTGGTTTGCTGCGGCGTTGACGACAGGTATCGGTCTGTTCGCCACAACTAAAATGTTTGCGGGCGTACCTGTTGCGGCGGCAAGTTTCACTGCCGGCATGCTTTCCCCTTGGATCAGCGCCGTGCTAGGCATCTTCGCAGGCGTTGCCATCGGCCTGATTGCAGAATACTACACCAGTGCGGACTATCAACCGACCAGAAAGCTTGCTGCATCCTCGCTCGAAGGCCCTGCCCTTACCATCACGCAGGGGTTAAGTCTCGGTATGCGCTCCTGCATGTTGCCCCTCGTTGTACTTGGGACAGCCATTATTTTGTCGTATTATGTTTCGGGCATGTATGGCGTAGCCATGTCATCCATCGGCATGCTATCGTTTGTTACCGTTACAGTTTCAGTCGACTCCTATGGCCCCATTTCGGATAATGCAGGCGGCATCGCCGAGATGAGTCATCTTGACAAAGAAGTGCGCGGCATCACCGATACTTTGGATTCCGCAGGCAATACGACTGCTGCGATTGGCAAAGGATTTGCAATCGGTTCGGCCGCGCTTGCAGCGTTGGCACTGATGGTATCGTATCTGTATTCTTATAATGATCCGTCCACTGCGTTGGTGATAAACCTCCTTGAGCCGCTTACGCTCACGGGAGCTTTGGTTGGCGGTGCGCTTCCATTTCTGTTTTCCGGCATGCTCATTGATGCGGTTGCCGTCGCTGCAAGAAAAATGGTGGATGAAGTACGGCGGCAATTCAAGGAGAACCCCGGCATTCTCACGGGCGACGACACGCCGGATTACCGCACCTGCATCGAGATCAGCTCGCAGGGCGCACTGAACGAGATGAGACATCCGTCCATTTTGGCAATCCTTGTTCCTGTTATGGCCGGGTTCCTGTTCGGACCCCATTTTGTCGGCGGGTTGTTGATTGGCTCCACAATATCTGCGATCATGCTCGCAATATTTACAGGCAATGCAGGCGGTGCATGGGACAATGCAAAAAAATTCATCGAATGCAGCGGACTTGACGGCCACTCCAAGGGCTCGGATGCGCATGCCGCCTCCGTCATCGGCGATACGGTCGGCGATCCGTTAAAGGATACCGTCGGACCCTCGCTTGATATTTTTATTAAAATAATGTCTACGGTGTCGTTGGTTGCCGTTTCCGCTTTCTCCAGGTTCAACCTCATGGAATACCTGCTATCCTTGTTTCCATAACGCGCAAAATGTAAGCCGGTTCATCCAAATACACGGACATAGGGCCTTTACGATGCAGCCGGCCGGCGGAAAACTCTGCGGCGGCATGGAAGCTGCGCATTTGTATCGCATATCGGTCTTTAAACGCGGAGGGCGCGCCTGCATAAATCCACCTGTTTACAAGGCCGCCCCTTGCGTATATGCCGCCGCTCAGGGTTGATTCCGTTGACGTCGCCGCATTGCTTCCGTGCAAAATTGACAAGGCAAGTCCGCCGCAGCCTTTTTTCAACAGTAATCCTGTGGAAGCGTTGCCGTTGTCATAATTGCTTTGGGCCGGTGTTTGCCCGGAAGCTTTTTTTCCATCCGCGCGCGTCCTGCCCGGACTCTCCCCGGCAGAGCGTCCCGCGCCTGTAAAAGATGGTCATTAAAATGCTGCACAGCACCCAGCCCATGGGATATGCGATTGCTACGGGCACAAACGCGCCGCCCAACAGATTGTTGACATACAGATAGAGTTGCCGGAACACCACAAACGACAGCAGCATGATCACCATCGGCGTTTTTGCATTGCCCGTACCGCGCAGCGCGCCGCCATATATCTGGTTAAAGCAGACCGTGATATAGAACGGCGAAATCAGCGTGATGAACCGTTCGCCAAAGCGGATCACCTCCCCGTCCGCGGTAAACAGCGCGAGCAACGGGCGGTCGCAGACAATCAGCAGTCCGCTGAGCAAAGCCGTCACGCCAAGAGACATGAGGAGCGACTGCCGCACGCCCTGCCGTGCGCGGGACAGCTCGCCCGCGCCGTAATTCTGGCCTACAAACGTTGTGGAAGCAAGCGCAATGCTCTGTACGGGGATCAGTACGAATACGTCCAGCTTATGGTAGCTCGACCACCCCGCCATGCAGGCCGAGCCAAAAAAGTTGATATAGGACTGCACGAATACATTGGAAAACGAGGTGACCGCCTGCTGCACGCCGGAGGGAAGCCCGACTGCGAGGATGCGGCGGAGCATGTCCCGCCCGATGCGCAACCGCCGCCATAGAATGCCGTACGGCGCGTCGGTATGCGTAAGCGTGAACAGCACGAGCAGCGCGGAAAGGAACTGCGAAAGAATCGTCGCATACGCCACACCCGCGATGCCAAGATCAAACCGGATGACAAACAGCAGATCAAGCGCCACATTGACGGCGGCCGAAAAACACAGAAAATACAGCGGCCGCCGCGAGTCGCCCACGGCGCGCAGGATTCCCGAGCCCATATTGTACACCAGCAGTCCGGATACGCCCGCAAAATAGATGGTCAGGTACTCCTGCGCCTGCAAGAATACATCGCCGGGCGTAGCCATCAGCCGCAGCATCGGCGGCACAATCGCCATGCCGAGCGCCGTGGCAATGGCGGACATAAAAAAGGTTCCAAGAATCGTCGTATGCACCGCGCCGCGCAGCTGCTTATTGTTATGCGCGCCGTAGCACTGTGAAATCACAACGCCCGCGCCGGCGGAAAGCCCCGCGCAAAGTCCAACGAGCATGTTGACGATGCTGCTCGTGCTGCCTACAGCGGCCAACGCTTCCTTGCCGACGAAGCGGCCGACCACGATTGTATCCACCGTGTTGTAAAGCTGCTGGAACAGCAACCCGATTGCCATCGGGATGGAAAACTCCAAAAGCTGCTTCCAGATCACGCCGCGCGTCATATCGGCGCCGGTTCGATTAAAAAATCTGGCCGTAACGGTAACCCCTGCTGTTTAAAGTATTGATGTTTGCATCATAGCATGCCTTGTCACCAGGTGTAAACCCCCGGCTTCGTCAGCCGGCGACACCGGATGAAAGCCCGCCTGCCGAACGCGCCCGTATGCCGGAAGCGTGCCGTGCCGGATTCCGTCGATTGGCACGAATCTTGTGTGATTGCTTGAACCATCGGCTATGCACAGGTATAATGGAGCGTAAGCTTTTTATCTGCGGCGGCCGGAGCGCCCGACCCGCTTTGGTATTTGGCTTGGAGGAGGTACTATGGAGGCATGGATTCAATCTCACAACATCTCCCTGGGTAGGGAGCTTTGTATGGTGCTCCGCCTGCTCGCGGCGGCTGTGTTCGGCGGTCTTCTGGGTTTTGAGCGCACGCGCAAAATGCGCGCCGCCGGATTGAGAACCTATGCGCTGGTCTGCGTCGGCGCTGCGACGGCCATGACCGTGGGCCTCTCCTTGTCCGAGCATTACGGCGCGGATCCGGGCAGGATTCCCTCGCAGGTCATCAGCGGCATCGGTTTTATCGGCGCGGGTACGATCATGATGACCGGATATCACCGCGTTCGCGGCCTGACCACCGCCGCAGGGCTTTGGACAAGCGCATGCCTTGGGCTTGTTTTTGGCAGCGGGAACTATTTCGTCGGCATTGCGATGTTTGGAATTGTGATGCTTGCCATGGTGCTTGGCGAAAAAATGCAGACCCGCTATTTGCGCAAAAGCGAGTGTCTGCGCGTATATATGCTCTTTGACGACGCGGCGTATCTGCGCTCGTTTTTGATTTTCCTGCGCACCCAGTGCGTGGATATCAATGAATTTGAGCAGGTCAATGCGCTGGGCGACTGCGTGGGAGCGACGTTTGTGATACGATCACGCAACCGGCTTCCCCATGCCGCGCTGCTGAAGCTGATTACCGAGCATGAGGGCGTTGCGTTCGTAGAGGAAATTTAGGCTGGCCGTTTCGGCATCCCCCTGCTGATTGCAGAAAGTCATTGCAGCCGCGAAATCTGAAACGGGACGAACGGTGTCTTTCGGCGGAATGGCGCGGCAAGCGCGGTTTATCCTGCAGGAAATGACGCGGCTTTTTTTACAAGCGGCGTGTCGTTTTCGCCGTATTTGTCGCTGAAAATGACAGACCGCCCGGGTTCCTGCCACGCCACACCGCGCGCGGGTTGACACGGCAACCCGCATCATAGTTCTTTGACACGCTGTTCGTCCACTTTTTGCCGTTCCTGCCTCTCACGCAAACAAAAAGCCGGCGGGGATGTTGGTAAAACACACCCCGCCCTACGGACGTTTTCCTGCCCCAGCGCCTTTCTCACCCAATGTTTATTCATTTCTTGCGGCAATCACCCGCCGCGCGCGCCTGCGATGGTTCAGTGCCCGCGTTTGCTGCCGACAAAGAACAGTGCCACCGTGCCGGGGCCGGTATGCGCGCCGATGACCGTGCCGACGCTGTTGATAAGCACCTTGCCGTCCAGCTTGGGGAACGTCGCCTCCACCAGGTCGGCGACCTTGCGCGCGTCGTCATAACAGGCGGAATTTGAAAGATAGCACTTGCCGCTGTAATCCAGGCCGCCATCCGCGCACTCGATCATGCGGTTCACAATCTCCTTGATAACGCGGCCCTTGCCCTGATACTTGGTGCGCGGGATCAGATGGCCCTCGTCGTCCATATTCATCAGCGGGCAGATGTTAAACATGGTGCCGACAATGGCCGACGCTGTGGAGATGCGGCCCCCGCGCTTATAATGCGTCAAATCGGTGGAGAAGAACCAATGGTGCACCTTTAACTTGTTTTCCTCCGCCCACTTGGCAACAGCCTCAATGGGCTCGCCCGCGTCGCGCTGATCGGCAAGCAGCGTCATCAACAGGCCGTATCCGGAGGAAGCGCCGAGCGAATCCACGATCAGAATCCTGCGGTCGGGGTATTTTTCCAGCAGCGTATCGCGCGCTACAAGCGCGGAGTTATAGGAGCCGGAAAGTCCGGAGGAGAATGAACTATGCAGGATGTCCTGCCCCCGCTGCAAAATCGGTTCAAAGAACGCAAGAAACTGCTCCACATTGACCTGCGAGGTCGTGGGCATCGCGCCGTCGGCAATCATTTTATAATACCGGTCGAACGGTAGGGATTCCCCCAAATCATCCGGATAGGTCTCGCCGTTAATGAGCACGTGAAAGGATACGAACGGAATGTTGCGCGAATCAAAGAAGGAACGCGGCATATCCGCCGTGGAACAACAGGTCAACACATAGGGCTGCATAGGTCAATCTTCTCCTTACTTGCCGGGCGCTGTGCCCGGGTTATTCGTTTGCGGCAGGCGTTTGGGCCTTATCCCCCTTTCCCTGCACATATATTATACTTTTTCATGGGTCAAATGCACTACCTACCCGCCGCGGAGCGCGGTAAACTGCGTCGAGAGCGCGATTCTACCGGTGGTAGAATTAGAAAAACCGGCCTGAACAGGTCGGTTTCGGCGTGTCGAAAAACGCAGGATGGTCAAGCGCCGCAGCCCTGGACCTTCCATCCGGCTTCGGCGGCGTGCACGCCGAAACGGATGAAAACCGTAAGGTTTTCCGTCTTTGCGGGCTTTGCCACACGGGAACCCACAGGGCGAGAGGCAAGGCCTGTAACCCCCAAAAAGTGGCAAGGTCACTTTTTTGACAGGATTGTCCTTCATATTTTCGCTGCGGAATTGACGGAGCAATCCGTTCAGGACAGCCGCGCTTTTCAGGCGGTCAGTCGCGCGTGGTCTTTTTAAGCCCCGCGGAAAGCAGGATGATGACCTCCGCCGGAATCCCCAGAAAGAATACCAGCCAGTTGTTGCCGTCGATTGTCAGCAGATAGATCAGCAGCAGCAGCGACCAGAGCAGAACGGAGATACAGATGAACGTGAGCGCGCGCTTCCCCCAGATGCAGTTGAACACCAACAGTACGATGGCCGAGGCAGGGATTGCAAAGATAAACGCCATCCAGGGCCGCAGCAACTCTGGGCAGGCCGACTGCAAAATCACATATACGATCGCCGCTATAAGCCAGACGGATATCGTGGAAAGCAGCGTGATAATCAGACGGTTTTTCGTCCGTTTTTTCAGGTCCTGCGTTACAAGCGACATGTCCGCATGCGCGGCGACCAGAAAATCAAGCGAAACGCCGAACAAATCCGCAACGTTCTTGAGCACCACGATATCTGGAATGGAATCCGCGCGCTCCCATTTGGACACGGCCTTGTCGGTATAGTTCAATTTCTGCGCAAGCTCCGCCTGCGTCATGCCGGAGGCCTGCCGCAATTTTGCAATGTTATCGGCAATATTCTGTTTGAGTGTCGCAGCATAGGCTTCCATGGCTTTCAATGTATCATATCGACCCGCATTTTTCAAGGGATTGCACGTTCAAAAAAAAGCTGCGAAACAGCGGTCGGGGTAGCGCCCGGATCCCGGCATTCCCGGTTCAATACGGAAAGCCTATTGCGCGGAATAAAACCGCATGCGTGTGCCGGTGTCCAGCACAAGCGTATCGGCCGGCATTGCGGCAATGCGCAGCGTAACATACACGTCGCCCGCCGCGCCGGAAACATTGACCGTCTGGAGGATGTATACAAACCAAAACAGCGACGGATACAGCAGCGCATTGAGCACGGCAAGCAGGGCGCCAAGCAGCGCCAGCGGCAGCAGCGCGATAACGGTATACTGACCCCTTGTAAAGTATGCCGCGCTTCCCGCATAGGCGGCAACCCCGTTGAACCCATACGACGGTTTGCCACCGGATAAAATCTGCATCGCAACGCCATGTATCAGTTCATGGAGCATCATGTAAGCCACGATCCCAAACAGCAGCAGCACAAGGTAAAGCAGCATCTGAAAGCCAATGATCGTGCCCGATCCCTTGGGGCACAGAACGAATCCCAGCGCGAGCATCCCAATGAGCAGTGCGAGGGAAAGCAGGCCCATCGGCCGGCATTTCATCAGATCAATGGAGTGAATCTGTCGGTAGTGTTCCGGCAGTTCATGCATGGCGGTTCTCCTTTGGCGTACGTTGTAGCCCCCTTCCATTAGCGGGCCGTCGAAAAAAGATGTTTTTGTTGGGATCACAGCAGTTGCCTCTCGCACTTCGCGCTCCCGGGCGCCGAACCGCTGCGGGCATGAGCGGGCGGCTGCGCCTGTCTTCCCTGCGTATAATTAAGCCCTTCCCCCGGGGCTTTCGATCGGCAGAGCTTTCAGGTTTTATGCCGTTTGTCAAAACAGCTTCAGCTGCCGCGTTCCGGCATCGTTTCTGTGGAGGGCGGCGGCTTCGTGCCAAATCGCGTCCGGCAACTCCCTTACAAAGTCCGACAACGGCTCGGCGGCGGTGAGAATCAACTCCTCCTTCGCCCGGGTGACACCCACAAACAACAGTCGCCTCTCCTCCTCAACATCCACGTCTCCCGCCGCGCGCGTAAGCGGAAACGCGCCGGCGCTCAGCCCCGCAAGGAATACGGCCGGAAACTCCAGCCCCTTGGCCCCGTGCAGCGTCATGAGCCGCACCGCGCCGGATTCATATGCCTTGCCGCTGGCGCGCTGTAAGTCGGCCTCCTCGCCCAGCGCAAGCGTGTGCAGAAATTCGGCCATGCCGCGGTGAAAGACCGCCATATCCATCAGCCGCACCATCGGTTCCCCGCCTCCGTGAACGGTTGTCCAGCGTTCCAGCAGCCTGCGCGGCGTTTCCTGCACAACGATTTTCCGGTATTCCTCCCGTTCGGAAAGATACCGGTCGGGACAGCCGGAAGCGCAGGCGGGGTTGATCAGCGACCGGAAGAACGCCAGCGCTTCCTGCACGGCGTCGTCCTCCAAAAAATCCTCGCGGCCCGAAACAATGCAGGGGATGCCGTCGTGTACCAGACATGCCTCAACACCCTGGAGCTGCCGGTGCGTGCGGCAAAGCACCGCGATATCGGAGAATGGGCGCGTATTTGCGCGTTCCAGAGCGCCAGCGCGCTGTGCGCCGAGCATATCGATGCCGCCCGCCATGCGCGCGATCTCCTTGGCAATCCAGACCGCCTCGGAAAATGCATTGTCCGCACGTATCAGCCGGACGGCCGCGCCACCCGGCAGCACGGGCTCCAGCAAGCGCGCGCCGCCCGGGTTCTTCCGGATCACCTCGGCCGCACAATGCAAAATTTCCGGCGTGGAGCGATAATTGCGCTTCAGCGTGATCGTTCTCATCGCGGGAAAATCCCCGGCTAAATCGGCAAAGCACCGCGCGTTCGCGCCCCGGAATCCATAGATCGACTGGTCCGGGTCGCCAATGACGAACAGGCTTGCTCCATTTTCACTCCAGCGCCGCACCAACGCGCGCTGCACGGCGTCGATATCCTGAAGCTCATCCACCAGCAGGTGCGTAAACATCGGCTCGTTTTCGTACGCAAGCGCAAGCGCGTCAAGCAGCAGATCGTCCAAGTCCCGCACGCCCAGTTCCCTGCAGCGCGCGCAGTACGCCGCGTACACCGCCGGATCCACGCCCGCATGCGCATGGCTTTCCCCGCCCTTGACACGGGAAATTCTCCGCAGCGTTTGGCGCGCTCCGCCCGTGCGGCCTTCCTCGGAAAGGACGCCGGCCAACAGCCGGAGCGCCTCGTCCTCGCCAAGCAGCGGTTTCCCGTCGCCAAGCAGCCGCAGGCAGATTGCATGGAATGTGCCGATGGTCATCCCCTGTATCGCCCGTTTCCCGCCCAGCCGCTTTGCAAGCCGCGCGCGCATCTCTGCCGCCGCCTGATTGGTAAAGGTAACGGCCGTAATCCGGGATGGGTGCACGCCGCGCGCCTCAATCAGGTGGGAAATGCGCGCCACAAGCGTCTTGGTCTTGCCCGTCCCCGGCCCGGCGATCACCGCCACGGCCCGCTCCGCCGCCTCAACCGCCGCCTGCTGCTCGGGATTAAGCGCATCCGCCGTTTCCGGCGCGTTGGGCGCGTTGCTCCGGTCGGGATTCTCCTTTGTCCGTCCGGCCGCTGCGGCATGTGCGCGCGGGGATGCGGGGCGCGCCGCTTTTTTGCACGGCTGCGTTATGCCCGGAATGGCAAACAGCGCCATCTGCCCCATCAACTCCTCGCGCTCCGCCGGGCTAAACAGCGTGATTTTCCCGTATTCCCCGTCATAGCCGGCAATCCGCCCGACCTTGCCCGCGCGCAGCCTGCGGATGCCCTCGGCAACCAGCGGCCCGGCTACGCGTTCGATGTCCGTATCCTGCGTTTTGCGCAAAATCGTCAACTCCGCTCCCAGCTCCTGCAGCATACGCGCGTACAGCAGCGAGGCCTGCCTGCCCTGGCCGGAGACGCCCAGCGACGCGCCGATGACCTCGGGCAGCGGCACCAGGCTTTCAAACGGCTTGGCGTCATGCGGCACATATCCCTCCGCGCGGTCGGCCAGTTCCCACGCGCGGTGCTGCACGCCGATGGTGATCTTTTTCCCGCAGACCGGGCACTTTCCGCCGAACCGCTCCGTCTCCTCCGGCGTAAGGCACGTCCGGCAATTCCGGTGCCCGTCAAGGTGGTACTTCCCCTCCTCCGGAAAAAACTCCAGCGTTCCGGCAAAGCCCTCGCCGCTTTGAATCGCATGCCTGAGCGCGGGGTAGGAAAGCGCCGTGTCAAGCAGGTTGGCCTCCCGTCCCAGCTTACCGGGCGAGTGCGCGTCCGAATTGGATATCAGCGTAAAGCGGTCGAGCGCGGATACCCGCCAGTTCATCGGCGGGTCGGACGAAAGGCCCGTCTCGAGCGCATGGATTTCACAGGTCAGGTCTTCAAAGCATTCCTCGATGGCGTCAAAGCCGGAAAACGCGCCAAAAAGCGAAAAATGCGGCGTCCAGATATGCGCGGGAATCAGCATGGCCTCCGGGCAGGCATCAAGCGTGATTTCCAATAAATCGCGGCTGTCGAGCCCGAGGATGGGCCGCCCGTCCGAATGCAGGTTGCCGATTGCGGTGAGCTTGCGCGCAAGCTTCTCCGCCGCGTCCAGCCCGGGTAGCAGGACGACGTTATGCACCTTGCGGGTTTTGCCGTTTTTTTTGTAGATGGAACTGATTTCACCGCTTATGACAAAGCGGGCGGGTTCGCACTGCGGCATGTCCTCCTCCGGCAGCGCGGCCTCTTCGCGCAGGGTATACAGCCCTTCCTCCGCGGGGGTCAGCGTTTCGCGCAGGTGCGCGCGCCAGGCCGGGTGCGTAAAATCGCCCGTGCCGACCAACCGTATTCCCTTCCGCCTTGCCATAATGTCCAGATGCGGCGCGTCGCAATCGCGGCTTGTCGCCCGCGAATACAGCGAGTGGATATGTAAATCCGCAATGTACATGCTTCCCTCCCGGCAGCTAATTTTCCGTGTTAAAAAAGTCCATTCCCCGTCGCCGGTCCGACAAAAAAATCATGCCGTCAATACGTGGTTTCCAGCAGCGAAAACCATTCCGCGCTACCGTAGCTGGGGCGGTGCAGATAATCCTTGAGCAAAAAACGGTTTTTGACCGCTTCCGTATCGGCGGTGCCGGCATAGGGCGTTTGCCTTCGCAGCGCCTCGTCCACGGCCAGCTGCGCCGCGGCGAGCTTTTCGGCCTGCCGCTCGTTGTCCACATCGTCCACCAGCCGCACGGCATAGAGCCGTTTTGATTCCGCCAGCTGTGACGCGTCGGCAATGCGGTCGCCCTGAAGCGTCGCATGCGTGAGGCCGGGCAACGTGGCAAGGCCCGAAAAATCGTTGATCCTGCTGTCGGTCATTACAAATTCCGTAAGCTTTGTCAATTTGGACAGGTCCGGAATTTTGGAAAAGCCGTTTGCGGATACATCCAGCGTTTTCAGTTCCGTCAGGCAGGTCAGGTCCTCCAGCGACCGGACCTTTGCCCCGCGCAGGCTGAGGCGCTCGAGTCTCGGAAGATTGGAGATGGTTTCCAGCCTGCCTGCGCGCCCGCCCCAGTCCAGTTCGGTCAAATTGACCAGCAGTTCAAGCTGTTCCACGCCGCCCAGGCTTGCATATCCGCCCGCCGGGCGCGGCCGCAACGCAAGAGCGGTCAGGTTGGTAAGCGCATATACGGCGCGGCAATCGTCGATCGAGCCGCCATAGAGCGCAAACCGCGTCAGCCCGGGAAAGCCGCTCAGCCGCTGTGCGTTCTTCACACCGCAATTTTTTATGGTCAACGACGCGAGCTCCGGGAACGCGGGCAACTCGGCAAGGTCGACCGCGATCTGCACGTCGTCGAGCGTGAGCGCGCGCAGACGCTCCATTCCGGCAAAATCCGCCGGCTCCCCAAAGTAGGTTCCGCGCAGATACAGCTCCTCCACCGTGGTCAGCCTGCTGATCCACATTGTGTCAAACATACGCCCGGATTCGTAGTTGACGGCCAACCGCCTCAGCTCCGGCAAATCGGCCAACGACGAAAGGTCGCAGTTGGTGCGCAGGTTGAGGTGGAGGCTTTTGAGGTTTTTCAGCGCGCTGATCCACGGGATGTCGCGCTGTTTGCAGGGCCAGATGGTCAGCGATTCGAGCTGCGTCATTTCACCGAGCCAGCCAAGATCGGTCCGCGCGCCGTCGGCGAGCAGCAGCGTGGTCAGCCCGCTCAGGTCACGGATTCCCGCGTAATCGTAGCGCATATGGTTGCCCAGGCGCAGCGTATGCAGCTGCTTAAGCCCGGCCAGCGGCGTAAAGTCCGTCGTTTCATAGCCAAACAGATTCAGCTCCTGCAACCGCGGCAGCACAGCGATGCGCGTAAGGTCGCCAAAGTGTCCGCCGGCGAGCGTCAGGCGCGTCAGCTCCGGCAACTGCGCCAGCGGCGAAAGTTCCATCCCGCCGTCCAGAATGACGAGCGAGCGCAGGCGCTCGGCATGCGCGAGCGGGCTGAGGTCGTGAATCTGCGCGCCGGATACAAGAATCAGCTCCTCCACCCGCGCAAGCGCGCTCCCCGGTATCTGCGCGTCGCCGGTTTTGAGCGCATACTGCACGGCGGTCAGCAGCGCGTCCTGTCCGCAAAAGTCCACCGGCGCGTCGTACCAGTCCGGCACGGGCGTACCGGTCGGCTGCAGCGTCGCTGTTGGCGAAGGCGCCGGCGTGCGCGCGGCCGCATCCTCCGCCGGTTCTTCTCGCGAGCAGCCGAAAAGCAGTGCCAACGCGAGCGTTGCCGCAGCGGCCGCAAATATAGCAAAAGAAGGCTGCCGTTTTTTCTCTGCACGCAAATAAATCTTTCTCATAGTCGCTTTCCTTCTTAATCCCTCCGCACCGGGCGCACCATCGCGGTACGCGCGATCCACAGCGCAGGGCGTTACGCCCGCGGCAACGCGCCTGGAAACCGTGCTTTTCACGTCTGCTCTTCAATCCGGCTTTCCGCCGGTTTGCATTGTCTGCGCCTGCTTGCAACAATTGCCGCGGCGGCTAGCCCGACGGCCGTGCACAGGGTAATTGCCGCGCCCAGCGCCAGATACGGCGGGGTAAAGCGCAGCGCAAGCTTATGTGCGCCCGGTGAAAGCGCAATGCCGGTAAATATGCCGTTAACCGCCAGCAGTTCCGTTTCCCGACCGTCCACAAGGCAGCGCCAGCCGCGGTTATAGGGCATCGACAGCGCCAGCACGCCGCTTTCGCCAACGGTGATCGTGCCGTCGATCCGGCTGCCGGCTATGCGCAGCGTGTCGAAATTATAGCGATTGCGGGCCTCAACCCACTGGGCGAGCGCATCATAACGGTTGAACGCGATCTGCAAATCCCACAGGCGGTACACGCCCTTTGTCAGCGTCATGGAAAGCGTGGTTTCCCCGCCCGCATAGCGGAACGCATAGTCGTATAGCGGATAGTTCAGCGATTCCGAAGAAAGCGTATCGGCAAACTTATCCATCGTCCGCCCGCCCGACGCAATGGAAAACCGTTCCTCGCCGGACGTTTCCTCGATGGAAAAGCTGGCCAGATACTCCCCTTCCGCCTGCGCGGGCGCGACCTCCCATCGCAGCGTCGCCTGCTCCGGCACGACGAGCAGACCGTCCGCCGTCCAATCGCCGCCCTCCACCTGCGCATCGAAAAACGTCTGCGGCAGATAGTCGGTCACGTCGTCCGGCTGCGGCGCGGGGTAGGCATACGCTCTCTCGCCCTCAAGCGCGGCCGTTTGCAGCAAAAGCGCGTCGCGCGCGGCAACATCCGCCTGAAGCCACGCGTGCTCGCTCAGCGCCGTGTCGTACCATAGCTCAAAACCCGTGGAAAGCGCGCATTCGTAAACCGTCCCGCCGCCGTCAAGCGGAACCGGCGACCAGAGGGAGGGCAGGTCGGGCGCGTCGCGCTCCGCCGCCGGGACCTTATAGCGCACGGCCCAGGCAACGTCTGCGAACAGCCGGTCGTCAAACGATTGGTAGATACCCGCGCACACCGGCGTCGTGCGGAAGCGGAACGTCTTTTTGTGCCAGGCGCTCAGCCTGCCGTTGAGCTCGCTGGCATAGTTGCTCACGCCGTAGGTTCCATATACGTACGGACGGGCTTCCGCGTCCTCGCCGTGCGTATCCACGCCCATGTCGTGCACGCGGTAAAACGCGTTCTCACGCGTGGGCGCGAGCGCAAAGTTCGCCTTTTGCGCCGCGTCCGGGCCAAAGAACGCTTCCTCCGCGGCGTCAGAATACAGGTTGTGCACGCGCACACCCGTGCTGTTGAACACGCCGCAAAGCAGCACGCATGCGCAAAGCACCGCCGCCCATGCGCGCGCAAACGGCTGTTTTTGCGTGATTTGGCCGGAGAACGCCGTCCATGGTACGCAAAAAAGCGCCAGCAGAAAGCTTGCCGCCCAAGCAAGCCCGGCTACGGAAACCGTTTTATCGCCAAACACGGCGTACAGGCCGCATAACGCGCCGCAAAGCGCAACAACCGCCCATGGCCGGACGCGCGCATGCCCCGCCTCAAGCTCGGAAAGCCAGTACGGCAGCGCGTAAGCCACGGCAAAGATCACCACAAAATGCCAGCGCGGCGTTTCATAGGAAAAGCCGTTCATCACGCTCGACACGGCGGGAATCAGAAACAGTATCAGCCAAAGCCCGGCCAGCAGCGTATGTTTTTTCGTCTCATCCGACAGAGCGCGCCAGCGCAGGAACACGGCCAGCAGGCAGATGAGCGGTAGCGCAAACATGCCGTTGCCGCCAAAGAGCATGATAAACAGGTTTTTGAGCGTGTCCACGCGCGGCAGCAGCACAAGCTGCGCGTTGGCCACCGTACGGTCGGAGGAAAAGACAGCGTTCATGCTCGGAAACAGCAAAACGGCCGCCAGCAGCGCACCCAGCAGCGAGATCCCCAGCAGTTTTCCAATGCGCAGCGCGTATGCGCCAAAGCCGGGCTGCGCCGGCACGTCCCTTTTCGTATAGCCGGCCGGCGTACCGCCGCCCATGCGCGGGATGGAAAACAGCAGAAAGACCGACGCGAGGAAGATGCAGCAGATATAGCCGAAGTAAAAATTGGCGCCGGTTAAAAGCGCGACGGCGCAGGTAAGCGGAATCCAGCGGCCGGTCCGGCGGTAGCGGTTGAACGCAAGCATGGCCAGCGGCAGCAGGACGTATGCGTCCGTCATGAAATCAAACAGGATCGCGCGGTACAGAAACCACGGCGCGCAGCCATATGTCAGCGCGCCAACGAGCGCATAGGCCGGGCGCAACCGTTCGCGCCGCAGCAGCGCATAGGTCAGCGTCAAGGCAAGCGCCTGTTTCACGATGGAAAACGCCAGCTTCCAGCGCAGCGCCGCCACCAGGTCCGCGCCGCCCGTCGCGCCGCACAGCGCGCGCACGAAAAATTGCAGGCAGGTAAACGGCGAGGTCGTGCCCGCGTAGCTTAACTCCGTAAACAGGTCGCCGCCAAGTCCAAAGCTCCATGACCAGAACGGATCGCCGGCGGCCAGCGCGTTCTGATACAGGATGGACGTGGGCAGAATCTGTCGAAACGAATCGCCCTCCGTAGCAAACAGCAGCTCCGGCTGTAATACGTACCGGGCATGGCAGAGCACGGCGGTCAGTATCAGCAGCACCACGGCGGCCATGTCCGCGCGGTGAATTTGCAAAAAGCGTTTCTGCGTGTTCAGCAATGCCGCGCCCCCCCTACTTTAAGCGCCTGGTCAGGTAGTAGCGCACCTGCTCCACGGCTTCCCTCGCGCCGGAGACCGTCGGCGACATCCCCTGCGCCAGCGTGCCGCGGCCGCCGCCCTTGCCGCCAGTCGCCGCGTTGACAGCCTGGGCTAGCTCTCCAATGTCGATGGAAAAGTCCGCCCCGCAGGCCAGGACGTACAGGAGCTTTCCGCCGGTATTGGAAAACAGCGCGGCAAGCGTGTTTTTCCCGGCCACGCTCTGCGCGAGGTCCTTGAGGCGCCCCGCATCCATGCCGTCGAACAGCCGCACGATCAGCGTCCGCTTTCCCACAGTTTCCGCCGCTGCGGTCAGCTCCGCCGACACATAGCCGTTGAGCGCTGCGGTCAGCGACCTTTCCGTGCGCCTGAGCGCGCCGTATTCGTCGCAACGCCTGGCCACGGCGCTTTCGGCCAGCTCCCGCGAGGTTGAGAACCGACGCGCAATGCAATCGAGCGCCTCATGCTCGCCGCGCAGATACGCCAGGGCGCGCCCGCCGCATAAAAACGTAACGCGCACGCCGCCCTTGTAAGCCATTGAGTCGATGATAAAAATCAGGCCGATCTCCCCGGTTTGCCTGCAGTGCGGCGCGCAGCAGGTGCAGCAGTCCGCATCCTCCACCTGCACAATGCGAATCGGGGCGGTCAGTCCCCCGGCGTGTTTGCGCAGCGGCAGCCCGGCAATGGACGCCTCGTCCGGATACAGCGCCGCGGAAACAGGCAGATTGCGCCAGACAAGCTCGTTGGCAAGGCGCTCCATCGCGGCCAGCTGCGCATGCTCGAGCGCCCGGTCAAAATCAATGGTGGTATACGCGTCGGCCAGATGAAACCCGACGTTGGCGGCCTCGTACAACTTGTACGCCGCATACGAGAGCAAGTGCTCGCCGGTGTGCTGCTGCATGTAGTCGAACCGCCGCGCCCAGTCGAGCGTCACGCGTACGGTTTGGCCGGGTTGCAACGGCGCGTCCACGCAGTGTACGACCTCGTCGTCCTCCTCGCGGCAGGCAAGCACGTTTGCGCCGCCGATTTGCCCAAGATCCGTCTGCTGGCCGCCGCCCGTTGGAAAGAGCACCGTACGGTCGAGCAGTACGTCGAACCCGCATTCCGCCGGCGCGCAGGCGCGCACCACCGCTTCGCATGCTCTCAAGCGGCTGTCCGCATAATACAGTTTTTCCGTCATATCAGGCCACCCCCAGTTGTTTGAGCAGGAATATCAATAGAAACATTGTTAAAATCGACAGCACGCTGGTCACGGCCACGGTGCCGCCGGCCAGCTCCTCGTCGCCGTTCATGGCGCAGGCCATCGCATAGGTGGACATGGCCGTCGGCGCGCCGAACAGAATCAGCGCCACCAGCAGATGGTCGCCGCGGTAGCCCAGCAGATACATCAGCCCCACGAACACCACAGGCGACACAACAAGCCGCAGCAGCGAAACCATGCCGATGGCGCGGCGGTTGCGCTTTACCGAAGCAAACGACAGTGTCCCGCCGAGCGCGATAAACCCGATCGGCGCGCACACGCCCGCAATCTTTGTCAGGCTCTCGTCAAGCACCGCCGGTAGCCGGATTTGCAGCAAATTGAGCGCGACCGCCAGCGCGCAGGCTATTACAATCGGGTTGGTCAGAATTTTTTTCATGATCGTGCCGGCGCGCGCCCTGCCGCCGCGGAACGTCTCCATGTCCGCCACCGCCAGCGCGTTGAACAGCGGAACCGACAGCGCCACGCTGATGGTCATCAGCCCCATGTTCTCCGCCCCCATCAGCGATATGGCGACGGCCAGCCCGAATACGCCGTCGTTGCTGCGAAAGATGCTCTGCACCAGCACGCCGCGGCGGCGGTTGTCGGCGCAAAAACGCGGAACAAGCAACATGCTCAGCAAAAACAGCGCCACGATGCCCGCCGCAAGATACAGCGTAAACGGATCGCGGAAAATCGTTGAAAAGTCCGCGTCCAGAATGCTCATAAAGCACAGCGCCGGCAACGCCACATAGAACACAACCTGGCTGATCTCCCGGCAGCTCTTCTCCTGCAATACCCCGATTCTGCGCAGCGCCAGCCCGATGGCGATATAGATCATCAACGGCGCAACCACATTGAACGACAACAGTAAGTTCTCCATAACCCTCCCAAAACATGATCAACCTTCAATCTGTCTTGTAAATTATAACACAAGTGGTTTGCATTGCGGCAAAAAGATGCTACAATAAATAATGTAACAGTATAATAAAGTCTTTACGGGGGACATTTGACCGATGAACTACCATATTGACGACACGGCGCTGTATTATTTCAACGAGGGCATTTCGACAGCCGCGTATCTTTCGCTCGGTTGTCACCCAATGACGGGCGAATACGGCGAGCCCGTGTTTCGTTTTGCCGTATGGGCCCCCTATGCAGAATATGTCAGCGTTGTCGGCTCTTTCAACGGATGGGACCCCAATGCGGACCCCATGCATCCCATCGGCAGCACCGGGGTCTGGGAAGTGCACATCGGCATCGCCCACGAGGGTGATTTGTATAAGTACTGCATCGGCGCGGAAAGCGGCGAGCGGCTGTATAAGGCCGACCCGTACGCCACCCGCTGCGAAGCGCGCGGCACGGCCTCCATCGTCGGCGGCATCCCGCAGTTCGAATGGACCGATCAGGAATACGAAAAGACGCGTCCCGTACCGTTCGACCGGCCCATGAGCATCTATGAAGTGCATCTCGGCTCCTGGAAGCAGGGGCTGAGCTACCGCGAACTGGCGCATGAACTGATCGATTACGTTGTGGAAATGGGCTATACGCACATTGAGCTCATGCCCGTGATGACCTATCCGTTCGACCCGAGCTGGGGCTATCAGGTCACGGGGTATTTTGCCGCAACCAGCCGCTATGGCGGCGGTGAGGACCTGATGTACCTGATCAACCGCGCCCATGAGCGCGGCATCGGCGTCATTATGGACTGGGTGCCCGCGCATTTTACGCGCGACGCGCACGGACTCGCGCGTTTCGACGGCACGCCGCTGTATGAGCATCCGGACCCGCGCCGCAGCGATATGCCGCAGTGGGGCACGCTGTTATTCGACTTCGACCGTACGCAGGTGCAAAGCTTCCTGCTCTCGAGCGCCATCTTCTGGCTTTCGGAATATCACTTCGACGGTATTCGCGTCGATGCGGTCAGCTGCATGCTCTACCTTGATTTTGGCAAGCAGGACGGACAGTGGCTGCCCAACCGCGACGGTGAACGCGACAATCTCTCTGCCATTGCGTTTTTGTGCAAACTCTCCGAGGCCGTGGCCAAGCTGCCTGGCCAGAAGCTGCTCTTTGCGGAGGAAAGCACCGCCTATCCGTACGTTACCCGTTCCGTCAAGGACGGCGGGCTTGGCTTCTCGTTCAAATGGAATATGGGCTGGATGAACGATTTTCTCTCCTATATGGAAATGGACAGCCTGTTCCGCAAGTATCATCATGGCAAAATCACCTTCTCGCTTTGCTATGCGTTTTCCGAGCACTATATCCTGCCGTTCTCACACGACGAGATCGTGCACGGAAAAAAGAGCCTGCTTTCCAAAATGCCCGGCGACTACTGGCAGCAGTTTGCACAGCTGCGCCTTGCGTTTGCATATCAATTTGCGCATCCCGGCAAGAAACTGATGTTCATGGGTGATGAGTTTGGCCAGTTCATAGAGTGGAAGTTCGACGACTCGCTCGACTGGTTCCTGCTCGATTATGAAAAGCATGCGCAGATGCAGGATTATGTGCGCGATCTAAATCACTTTTATATCAACAATCCGCCGATGTATCAGCGCGACAGCAGTTGGGACGGCTTCTGCTGGTGCAGCGTAGACGATAATATTCACTCCATCGTGGCGTTTGTACGCAGCGACAACGCGGGCGATATTCTCCTGTGGACGTTCAACTTTACCCCGGAACCCTGGGATGACTATATCATCGGCTCGCCGTTTTACGGCACGTTTACGGAGCTGTTCTCCACCGACGCGCTCTGTTACGGCGGAACCGGCGACTATTCCAATCTGCCGGCGGCCACCGTCGACGACCCCTATGGGGAGCACCCATACCGCCTGCATCTGAGGATGCCGCCGTACGCCGCGGTATGTTTTGCGTTCGCTCCAAAGTCCGTACCCATCCATAAGTTGAGCAAGGAGGCGAAGAAACAGGCATGAAAAAGAAGATCGTCGCTATGCTGCTTGCAGGCGGGCAGGGCAGCCGGCTTGGCGTGTTGACCTCAAGCATGGCCAAACCTGCGGTTCCATTTGGCGGCAAATACCGCATCATCGATTTCCCGCTGAGCAACTGCGTCAATTCCGATATCGACACCGTGGGCGTGCTCACCCAGTACCGGCCGCTGGCGCTCAACTCCTATATCGGCGCGGGCCAGCACTGGGACCTGGACCGTCTCCACGGCGGCGTATTCGTGCTGCCGCCCTACATGACCGCGAGCGACGGACGCTGGTATACGGGTACGGCAAACGCCATCTACCAGAACCGCGAATTCGTCGATCAGTACGCGCCGGATTATGTGCTCATCCTTTCGGGCGACCACATCTACAAGATGGACTACGCCAGAATGCTTCGCCACCACATCGAAAAAAAAGCCGCGGCCACCATTGCGGTGCTGCCCGTGCCGATGGAGGAAGCGCATCGTTTCGGCATCATGAACACCGACGACGAGATGTGCATCACCTCCTTTGAGGAAAAGCCCGCCGAGCCCAAGTCCAACAACGCCTCGATGGGCATTTATATCTTCAACTGGCCGCTGCTTAAAGAATACATGCGCCGCGACGACGAGAAATCCAATTCGCACAACGACTTTGGGCAGGATATCATCCCCGCCATGCTCGGGGACGGCCAGCCCATGTATGCCTATCCGTTCTCAGGCTACTGGAAGGACGTCGGAACCATTGCAAGCCTGTGGGAAGCGAATATGGACCTCATTTCCACACCGCCCAAGCTTGCGCTCAACGACCCGCTCTGGCGCATCTACAGCCGCAATCCCGTTCTTCCGCCGCACTTTGTGGGCCGGAACGCGACCATTACGCAAAGTCTGGTAACCGAAGGCAGCCGCGTCGACGGTACGGTGCACCACAGCGTCCTGTTTTATGACGTGCAGGTGGACGAAGGCGCGGAGGTGTACGATTCCGTTATCTTCCCCGGCGCCGTCATCGAGCGCGGCGCAAAGATTTACAAGACCATCATCGGGGAAAACGCGCACATCGGGGAAAACGCGGTTATCGGCGGCGAGCTGCGGCAGGGAGACCACGTGGACAACCGCCTGACCGGCAGCATCACGCTCGTGGGCAACGACATCCGTATCTGCCCGGGCGCCTATCTGCCGCAGGGCACGGTTGCCACCGAAGATGAAAAAGGAGGGGGCGCATCATGATCAGCAACGCTTTCGGCCTGATTTACACGGGTGAAAACAATCCGCTCATGCGGGACCTGACGCTCAGCCGCGCGGTGGCCGCCGTACCCTTTGGCGGCCGCTATCGCTGCATCGATTTTATTCTGAGCAACCTGGTCAACTCGGGCGTGACCAGCGTCGGCCTCATTGCGCAGAAAAACTATCATTCCATCATGGATCACCTGGGCGCCGGCAAGGAATGGGACCTGCATAGGAAACGCGAAGGACTGTTCATGCTCCCGCCGTTTATGACCAAGGAGAACACCGGCCTTTACCGCGGCAGCGTGGATGCATTCCGGTCCTGCATGGGCTATGTGCGCCGCTGTCCGGAGCAATACGTCATCCTCACCGGCAGCCACACCATTTTCAATACTACGTTTAACGACATGCTGGAGCGGCACATTGCCACCGGCGCGGACATGACCATTCTCTATAACGAGACCACCTCGTTTTCCCCCGAGGATCAAAACCGCGACCTGCGGTTTGAATTCAACGAGGAAGGGCGCGTCATCGGCATGGAGCTGGACCCATACCGCCCGCGCACGCCGTATCAAAGCTGCGACGTATTCATTCTCGACAAGCTTTTGCTCGAGTATCTCGTGGAGGAAGCATATGCGCGCGGCGAGTACAATTTTATGCGCGACGTGATCCTTAAAAAATACGCTACGCTCAAAATGTACGGTTATCGTTACGGCGGCTATGTTGCGCGGCTTGACTCCGTCAACACCTATTACCGTCACAGCATGGCGCTGCTCAACGCCGACGTGCGCGCGGACCTGTTCAACACCGCGCACCCCATCTACACCAAGGTCAAGGACGAGGTCAGCACCCGTTATGGTGAAAGCGCCGTGTCAAAAAACACCATGCTTGCCGACGGTTGCACCATCAACGGCACGGTGGAAAACAGCATGCTCTTCCGCGGCGTAACGGTCGGAAAAGGCTCCGTAATCAAGGATTCCGTGGTCATGCAGGGCGTAACTATCGGCACAAACTGCGTCATCGACCACGTCATCCTTGACAAGGGCTGCTCCATTCGCGACGGACGCACGTTGATCGGCTATGACAACTTCCCAATCACCCTCAAGAAAAACACCATCGTATAACGCGTTGGCGGCGCGCGAATCGCCGCGGATTGATCCGAATCTGCGGAGGTATGTTCTACCGGCCGCACAGCTGGCATAGTTATGTATTTGAACGATGAAAACCAAAGAGGAGTATAGAGTATGAAAGTCTTGTTTACAGCCAGCGAATGTGTGCCCTTCATCAAAACCGGCGGGCTTGCCGACGTAATCGGCTCGCTCCCCATCGAGCTCAACCGGCTCGGCGTCGATGCGCGCGTAATTCTGCCCAAATACCGCATCATCGATGAGTATTGGAAGTCGCGTATGGAATTCATGTGCAGCTTTGAAATCCTGTTCGGTTGGCGGACGATGTATTGTGGCGTCGAGCGCGTCGTCGATAACGGCGTCACCTACTATTTCATCGACAATGAGGAGATGTTCGCGGTAGAAACGATCTATGGCGACGGCCAGTACGAGGGCTTCCGCTTCGCTTTCTTCTGCCGCGCGGTGCTTGAGGCGCTGCCGCGCATCAATTTTTTCCCGGACATCCTGCACTGCAACGACTGGCAGACGGGTCTTATACCCGCGCTGCTGCGTACGCAATACCTTTGGAGCAACGACTACCGCGCGGTTAAAACGGTGTTCTCCGTGCATAATCTGCAGTACCAGGGAATCTTTAACTGGAACGACATGGCCAGCCGCCTTGGAATTGAGGAGCGCTATAATTCTCCGGATTATCTTGAATTTTACGGCTGTATCAATTTCCTCAAGGGCGGGCTTGTGTTCTCCGAATATGTGCTCACCGTCAGCCCCAGCTATGCTTTGGAGATCACACAGCCCTATTTTGGCGAGCGTCTCGACGGACTTCTGCGCGCGCGCCACACAACCGTTTCCGGCATTCTCAACGGCATCGATTATACCGTCTTCAACCCCGCTACCGACCGTTTCCTGCCCGCGCACTACACGCTGGACAATCTCATCGGCAAGGCGGAAAATAAGGCGCTGCTGCAGGAGGAATGCGGCCTTGAGGTGCGCCCGGAGGTCCCGCTCATCGGTATGATCGCGCGTCTTTCCCCGCAAAAGGGCTTCGACCTGATCGAATGCGTGCTCGACGACATCATGCGCTGCGACGTGCAGCTTGTATTTCTGGGCAAGGGCGACCGCCGTTTTGTCGACCTGCTCAACTGGGCCAACTGGCGTTATCCGCACCGCTTGCACGCGCGTATCACGCTTGACGAAGGGCTTGCGCATCGCATCTATGCAGGAAGCGACATGTTCCTTATGCCGTCGCAGTTTGAGCCGTGCGGACTGTCACAGCTGATCTCGCTTCGTTACGGCAGCATCCCCATCGTGCGTGAAACGGGCGGTCTGAAGGACACCATCATACCGTATAATCAGTATGCCGACGAGGGAAACGGTTTCTCGTTTGCCAATTACAACGCGCACGAGATGCTCGCCACCATTGAGCGCGCCGTGCGGTATTACTTTGACGATAAGGCCATGTGGGGCCGCATGATGCGGCGCGGCATGGCGGAGGATTTCAGTTGGCAACATTCCGCGGGCGAATATGAAGCGCTGTATCAGAAGCTGCTTCACCTCGATCAGCCCGCGCCCGCGCCGGAGGAGAACGCCGCGCCCAAACCGGCTCCGTTTCCGGCCCCGGCGCCGGTTTGGGACGCCGCGCCGGAGCCCCCCGCCGCAACGCCGAAAGCCGAAACGATTGCGGAGGCCGCGCCGGAAGCTGCGCGCGCCGGGGAGGATGCGCTCCAGGCGGTTGAAAAGACGGGCAATCCCGCCCCAAATCCGGAAACCGCCGTACCCGTTTCCAGGCCCAGGCCCGCGCAAAAGCCAGCCCAGCCCAAAAAATCGACTGCATCTGCTAAAGCCGCCGCCAAACCGGCCGGCTCCAAGCAGGCCGCCCCGCCCAGGCAAAAGGCAAAATCGCCCAAGGCAAAGGACAAGCCGCGCTAAGGCCGTTTCCGCCGCATCCCGAGTACGGCCTTTTGACCCCGAATGCGGGAAAAATCAAACAAGCGCATTAAATCGGCCGCCTGCGCGGCGTTTTCAGCCCGTCAAAAACTCTGTTTTGACAAAACCACGTTGTAGCACGGCTTCTGCTTGCAGGATTGTTGTGGCAATCCTGCAAGCAGCGTGTCATTTTGTCCGGTTCTTTCCTGCGTTTCGTGCGCGGGGTTGACGGGGCAACCCGTATGTGCCGTCTTTTTTGACACGCTGAAGACGGTGTGCAGGCACGTCCGCTTTGCATATCACGCGCGTCTCCATCGAACTACTTTCTGGCCAAATACAGGTCCAACGTATCATATATATTGATAATCCCCCCGACTTGATCGAGGGATTTTTTCATTTCTCTTTCAAAAGCAACCTTTGTGTCATTGGGCAGGGCACGATGATCCGAATATGTGTTCAACAGATCAATATACCGGTTTGACGATAGCGTTCTTGTTCTGTAATAAAGCTTTGCCCTGACATCTTTAAAGCCGAATGTTTCTAATTCGTCAATCCGCCTTTGACAATCCTTTTCACAGAATTCGCGCGAAGGTTTGTCAGACGGTCTATACCTGTTGTATATCCAGCTGTTAACAACATTGGTTGGGTCATCTTTTCGATTTGGATACGGATGATTCCAAAACAACGCAACGGTCCCATTTTCCAATAGCACGTCAAAGATTTTAAGATATGCCGCCTCTGCCGGAAGCCAGTGAAAAGCCGTCGCGCAGTATACCATACCGAAGGAATTTGATTGAAACGGCCACTGCATAAAATCCGCATTGATAACATGGAAATTCCGGTACGCTTTGAATTTCCGCTCAACATAGCGGCTGAACCTATCTCCCAGTTCGACCGCCGTAATGCTGCATCCCCGGTTCAAAAAAGGCACGGTGGCCTGTCCGGTTCCAATGCCTATTTCCAGGCCCCTGCCGCTTATATCAATATTGGAATATGCGATGATATCCGCATATAAATCATCCGGATACGGCGGACGGATTTTGTCATAATTCTCTTCATCCTCATTGAATTTCAAACGCAGCTCCATACAACCGCCCCCAAACGCATTCCATAAAACAGCGGTTCCCTCCGCTCCCCGAACCGATCCCCTCCTGACGGCAGGGTTGCGCTGTTCGTGAAACGGCCTGTCATTTGCAGCTGCATCCCGGGATGCGGGCCGAAGCGTCGCTTGCTTTTCAAATAACCGGATTACCGGCCGCCAGACCGCGCTTTCCACGCGCGTGTTCAAAAAATACCCATAGCGTAAGCCGGTATGCCACCTGAAAAACAATGCCGGTTCTTATGCTTAATCCCTCTTTCCCCGTGGTTGCCGCAATCAGGCGCCGGGCACAAAATACAGCAGCCTGCAGGGAAACGCGGGTTCGCCGTAATCCTCGCCCCAGGTTTCGGCAAGCTCATGGGTCTGCATAAACGTGTCATAGCCGCCCAGGTTCCATTCCCTGTGCATGCCGAGGCATTCCTCGCTGATGACGACCGGATCGTTTGCCGCTTCGGCCAGCAGGCGGTCGGCATACTCCTTTGGCGCAGGGCCGTCGATTTCAATATCCATGTAATTCATGTTATATACAATTGGATCCAAGTCAAACAGCCCGAACATCTCCACCGCGCCAAAGCCGAACGCCTTCGTGCCCACGGCCAGCTTATCTTTGGAATCCTGATACAGACGGGTCGTAACCGTCGGGTTGGAAAGCGCGTGGCGGTATTCCATGCGCGACTGCGTGCAAAATACGCACCAGAATGCCAGCGACAGCAGCACGCAGCAGGCCGAAAGCCCCATCCCAGCAAACAGGCTTTGCCCGCCCGTCAACGGCGCTTCATCCTCATCCGCGTGGCCGCCGCCCGCGCCGGCCAACCGCCGCACATACAGCATGGCTTCGGACGCCGGCACGCACATCAGCACAACGATCAACTCGTACCCCAGCGTAAAATGTCCGTAGACCGGCCGGTTGATCGCATAGGAATAGCTGCCCAGCAGCATGACCGCAATCGCGAACAGTAGCGCTTCGACGGGCGACTTTACCGGTTCTTCGCGGCATATGCGCGTGCTCGAAAGCCCCCGGCACACATAAAACAGCAGCAACCCGGCGATGACAACCCACGTGCTGAGCTTGCCGACCAGTTCCAACTCCAGCCGCTCGGTCATATAATAACGCACCAGCAACGGGAACATGAATTCGTTGAGCGTTAACCGCGCGCCGCCAATCGCAATCTGCTGGTTATACACGTCCGTAATCGCCCAGACTACAAAAAACACCATTAGCGCGCCCAGCAGGTATTCAATGCAGTGAATCCACCATTTCCTGCGCATCGACTGCAACTCGAGCACAACGAGATAGCACGCCCAGCCCGCCAGCGCAAACAGGCCGATCTCCGTACTCCAGGTAAGGCAGACAACCGCCGCGAGATAGCCAAGCGTCATCCACAGCGCGCGCCTTGATTCATGCCGCGCGGCAAACACCATCGCCGCCGCCATCAGCGCAATGGGGAATATGCGGTGCGGCCAGAGCTGCTGATAGGTGGTGTCGCGTATCACAAGCAGCGAAAATCCCGCCGCCACAATGCCGAGCATGCGAACCAGCCGATTCTTGACCGTGCCGTAGAGCACATAGGCGATCAACAGCTGCGAAAGCAGCGCGACTCCGGCAATCAGCACGGAAAAGCAGCGCATTACGCTGCCCGCCCCCACGGATTGCATCAGACGGATTGCGGGCGCAAAAAAGAACGCATAATGCCCGTAGATGCTGTTGTGCACCGGGCCGAACGGCACGCGGTTGAGCACGTAAAGCACCGGCTGGTAGTATGCGTTGACATGATACAGGTTCAAAAACGGGTTGGCGCAATACATGCTGTATCCGACCAGAAGCGCCATGCCCGCCGCAACGATCCAGTACGCCGCGTCGGCGCGCCTGCGCCGGCAGGGCGAGGCGTCCTCTGTACGCGCAAGCAGCAGCGTCGTCGCGCCGCACAGCGCGCATTCAATGGCAACAAACGCCGCCGCCGGCATCTGGTGCCAGACATACGCGTTTGCATATTGGGGCAGCCAGGAAACATAGGCCGTCGGCTCGTTGACAAACATGATGAGCAGCACCGCGCCGTTGAGCACGAGCGGCAGCACAGCCAGCATGCGGCACTTCGACAACGAACCGCAGGCGCCGCTGAGCATCGCGTCCCTGCGGAAGACCAGATGGTAAAAAAGAAGGTATGAGAGAATCACCGCCGCGCATATGCACGCGTACTGAATCAGGTTGACGCGCCCAAAAGCGGCGAACAACGCCTCTTTCACCGGCTCAAAAAACAGCACGTATCCCGTGGCGGTCCCTGCGGCGCACGCCGCAAGAAACGCGCAGCACATGCGCGCGCGGCCCGTTCGTCTTGTCTCCATCCTGCCCGTCCCCCCCTCGCCGCTTAAAACAGCTTTAGAATATCCAGCGTGGCAAAATAGTCCGCCGGGGTCTCGGCGCGGCGAATCAGCTCCGTACCGCCGTCGGGTTTGAGCAGCACCTCCGCGCTGCGCAGTTTTCCATTATAATTATAGCCCATTGCAAAGCCGTGCGCGCCTGTATCATGGATGACCACAAGGTCGCCGGTTGCAATCTTCGGCAGCGGCCGGTCAATTGCGAATTTGTCGTTGTTTTCGCACAGGGATCCCACCACGTCGTAGAGGCTGGTGAGCGGCTCGTGCTCCTTGCCCATGACCGTGATATGATGGTAAGCCCCGTACATGGCCGGCCGCAGGAGGTTGCAGGCGCATGCGTCGAGGCCGATGTATTTTTTATACGTATTCTTCTCATGGATGGCATGCGTGACCAGAAAGCCAAACGGCCCGGTGATATAGCGGCCCAGTTCGGTGAAGATGGAAGCCGCCAGCCCCGCGGGTTCCAGGATATCGCGGTAGGCCCGCGCCACAGCCGCACCGATATAGCGTATATCCGTTTCCTTCTCATACGGCCGGTATGGGATTCCGATGCCGCCGGAAAGATTGATAAACGTCACGTTTACGCCCAGTTCCTCATGCAGCTCAACCGCCGTCTGGAACAACCTGCGCGCCAGCGCGGGGTAATACTCATCGTCGGTGGTGTTGCTGGCCAAAAACGCATGCAAGCCAAAGTTTTTCGCGCCAAGTTCCATGAGCGTGCGGAACGCCTCGGTCAGCTGCCCGCGCGTCATGCCATACTTCGCTTCTCCGGGGTTGCCCATGATGGTGTTGCCAAGCATGAACTCGCCGCCCGGGTTATACCGGCAGCAGATCGTATTCGGAACGCCTCCATTTTTTGCAAGAAACGGGATATGCGTAATGTCGTCGAGATTGATGATTGCACCAAGCCGCGTGGCCAGCCGGAATTCCTCCGGCGGCGTATCGTTGCTTGAAAACATGATATCCCGGCCCGTGACGCCGACCGTCTCGCAAAGCATGAGCTCGGTCAGCGACGAGCAATCCATGCCGCAGCCCTCTTCGTGGAGAATGCGCATAATAACGGGATTGGGCAGCGCCTTAACAGCGAAATACTCCCGAAAGCCCTTATTCCAGCCAAACGCTTCCTGCAGGCGCCTGACATTTTCCCGGATGCCGCGTTCATCATACA
>CAYUTA010000024.1:0-34618 GCA_964447605.1 uncultured Oscillospiraceae bacterium
GCGGGCGCCTTGAGCACAAACTCCGTGCCGCCGGAGACGGCCTGCTTGAGCGCGTTGTGCACGCTCTGGGAAAACACCTTGGCCTCGGTGGATTCGACGAACACCACGCCGAACAGACGGCCCATCTCGCCGGAGTAGATGTTTTCCACGCCGGAATATTTGCTCGCGTCCTGCCAGAGCGGGTCGTTCTGCAGGTCAAACGTGGCCTCGGGCGAGCAGATACAGATGAAGTGCGGCTTTCTTACCGCTTCCTCCTCCTTTGCGCCGGTGAACATGCGCGCCTTGGCCTTTTTAAGCGTGCGCACGGCCTTGCGGATCTCGGTTACGGTCAGCTTGTCGTCCGCGGCGAGGGACAGGCGGTTGGTCTTTCCGCCGGCGTACTGAACGTTCGTGCCGGCGCTCATCGCGTCGCGCGTGATCCATTCGACCACGGTGCCAAGCTGCTCGCCCAGCAGCTCCGTTGAATCGCCGAGCACCTCGTCGTAGCTGGTCGCGTCAAGCAGATCGGAAACCTCCACATACGCGCCGTACTGCTTTACCTCGGCTTCGACGTGCGACTGCGAGAGGCTCTGGCCCGCGGGGGTCACGCCCTCCTCGAGCTCGAGCTTGTCCGTGCTGGGGGTGAACAGCTCATAGCGCCGGAACTCGACGCGCTTGCCGGAGTTGCGGGGGATGCTGCGCTTCTGGCCGTATTCGGCGTGCACCAGCTTGGTTTTGGCAATCTCGAGGAGCTGCTTGTCATAGAACTCCTTGTTAAAATGGTTGGTGGAAGCGGTGTTGATGGTGGTGTTGATATTGCTCATATGGCTTTCCTCCGTTTCTTACAGCCTGACCTTGCCGCCGTTGCGGGTGGTCTTTTTGATTTCGCCGAGCAGCTTGCGGAACGTGGCGCTGTCCATATCGCGGTAATTCAGCGCGGGCGCGCTCATGGCGCCGCCGCGCGTGCTGCGGGGCAGGGCGTTGCGGCTCTTCACCTGCGTGCTCACGCGCTGCATGGCGTTCTGCTCGGCCTCCGCGGCGCGCTTCTCCGCCGCGTAAACGCGCACAGCCGCATCCGTGGGCAGCTGCGCAAGCAGCGCTGCAAACGCGTCGTCCGCACAGGCCGATTGCAGGTCGAATTCCACGGGCAGCTTGCCCTCGCGGATGAGCCGCACGATCTCGTCGCGGATATCGTCAAACCCCGTGCCCTGTGCCATGCCGGGCATGCCGGCTGCGCCTGCCGGCGGGTTTATGCCGGACTCCGCGCCAAGGAGCGGGTTCCTTTCGGGCTGCGTCTGTGCGTTTTGCGCGCCGCCCCGGTGGTTCATAAGCGCCTGTTCAATGGCGCTGGACTGTTGTTTCATTTCATGCCTCCCTGCGGCGCAATGGCCGCCTGATTTGCCTGTGGTTGCGGGTCGCCGGGCGCGCCCGGCTTTGCCCGCACGGCCGCCATGAGACCGGCCTGCATCTGATCGGCGGGTGCGCCGCCCTGCTCGCGCAGCTGCTTGAGCAGCTGCTCCTTGCCGTCGAACACCATCAGCTCCACCGCCTGCTCGGGCCGCATCATGCCCGCGCCCATCATTTTGAGCACCAGTTCGTTTTGCGTCATGGCGGTATACTTGGTCTCCTGCTGCGCCTTGACCGAGATTAAAAACTCGATTGGCAGCGGTATGTTGCCCGGCGCGAACTTGACGAGCATCGCGCTTTCAAACGTCATCTCCCTGCTTTCCCCGTTGACCGAAACGGTCACGGTGCGCGTGAAGAAGTTGAACTCGCGCTCGATTTCGATCTCCATTCGTACCGCGTCGCGGAACGCCTCGTGCAGTACGCGCGATACCATGCGCGCACGCTTGTTGCTCATCTCCTGCAGGGACGCGATTGCCGCCGCGGAGGTGATGCCGCCGCCGGCATATCCGCGGGAGAACTCGTTTGCGCCGCTTTCCTGCTTGATGCCCTCGCGGGTTTTTTCAATGTAGTCGATGATGTAGCCCGGCAGCGGCGGGGTGGTGAACCAGGTCACGCCGTTCAGACTCTCGCCCTTATGCACCTCCTTGGACCAGTCGCGCAGGTCGTCGATGTCAAAGCCGGACGCCTCCGTGACAAGCAGCTTGTTGTGCGAGGCCATGAGCGCGTTTTTAAGCACGATCTGGTCGAGCTTGTCGGCGTAGCGCTGCTTGGCTGCGAACATATCGACATACCCCAGCCCGAGGCAGGAGCCCTTGCGCACAAACAGCGGCGTGAGCACAAACGGGTACTGCCCGTGCTCAAAATAGCCTTCGGGCTTGACGTCTCGGCTGTCGACGAGCACGGTGTTGCCCGCAAGCTGGGCCATGTGCACGCTGTAGCGGTCCTGCTCCGCGTCGTATTCGCGCCACCAGTATTCGATCAGCAGCATAGTATCCCTGCGGTCGCCGCGCAGCACCTCGTCCTCGACCGCGTCGGGGCTGCCGAACGCGTCGGAGGTGAGAAAGGGCGCTTTGCCCGGGAAATGGGTCTCCAGATATTCGCGCGTGCGCAGTGCGATTTTAAACACCGCGCGGCCGTCCTGCGGGTCTCCTGACAGCGGGTCGAACAGGATGGAGCGCGCGTCGACGTGCCGGATGAACGCGCCGCCCAGCCCGCCGTTGAGCGTGCTGTCGTAGCCGACCTCCTGTACGGCGTACCCGCCCACGAGCAGATCGTGGATGAGCATGCGGTATTCTTTGGCATAGCAGTACGCGTCATGGTTCTGGCGGATGATCGCCTCGACGACGCGCGCGACCTCGCCGTCGTTCGGGCTTTCCGGCGCGATGACCGCTTCCGGAATCCGGTCCATCAGCTCCGACTTCACGTTTTCGACGGTGGACTGGATAACCGGCGTAACCGGCCGGGGCTCGTTTTTATCCAGCACCGGCACATCGTACCAGTGGTCGCCGCGGTACATGCGCTCACAGCGTTCCAGCCGCTGCCATTCCGGCACATATGCGCTGCGGAACTCCCGGAACAGCCCGTAGGCGCGGTCAAGCAGCGCGCGCTTGCCCTCCGGTTGCTTTACTTGTTTCATGTGTCCTCCTTGTGTTGAATGCGCATGGCGCGCGTTGCCGGCCGGGCGCATCCCTGTGTCGCCGCGCCGTATGGCTCTGCGCAGGCATGCGCGGACGGCCCCCGCCGCGTCCGGGAACCCTTACAGGTTGCAAAAACCGTCCGGAACGGGTTCGTGGCGTGCGAACGGGTCATAGGCGCGCGGCTTTCTTGCGGCGGGCGTTCTTGCGCCCACGGGCCGGCTCATCAGCCCGTAGCGCAGCGCTTCGGGCGCGTGGTCCTCGCTGTTGCCCGCCACGTCCTCGACCGTGCGTTCGTCGAAGGTCAGCTGCGGCAGCGTGCGGATGAGGTTATGGCAGCAGGAGAATATCTGCAGCTGCGGCTTGCCGTCGTCGGCCTGCGCCAGATATTCCCGGATGCGCTGCCACCCCGCCACGCGGCTGTTGTCGGCCTTCAGCAGCGCAACGCCGCAGTTGCCGAACACCTCCGCGATGCTCATGCCGCCGATATCGCCCGCGCCGGACATCCCGCGCTGCTGCCACGCGTCCGGCGAGGCCACGGTGTAAGCAAGCTGTTCGTTGCCCGTTAAAGAACGGATGCGCGTTGCCATCTCGCTGGACAATACGCGGGTTTCATACAGCTCGCGGTACACGTAGACCCGGCCATTTGGCGCGACGGCGAACCACAGCACGCAGCACGGGTCGTGGTAGCCCCAGTCCATCGCGGCGAATCGCCGCCATTCGCCCGGCACGGCGAACGGCTCTACCACATGCCTGCCGCGGGCAAACTCGGTGAAATACTGCCCGGCCAGTACGTCCCAGTCGCCGTCGAGGTGCGCGCGCCTCAAATGCTCCGGCAGATTGCTCAGCGTGCGGATATAGTCCGGATTGCGCGCCATAAGCACGGGGTTGTCCGTGATCCGGGCCGGGATGAAGGCATAGTCTTTGGGGCGCTCGCTGTTGCGGTATGCGCGGTCGATGAACAGCCGCTTGACCCAGCCATGTCCCACGCCGCCGGGATTGCATGTGTAGTACATGCGCGGCGTGAAATCCGTGCGCACCGAACGGTTGCACGTTGCGATAAACTGCATCTGCGCCTCGGTGAAATGCGTGGCCTCCTCCAGCCCGATCACGTCGTACTCCTGCCCCTGATAGCGATACACGTCCTTTTCCGCGTCGCAGTAACCGAGGCAAATGCGGCTGCCGTTGGGAAACGTGAATACGCGCTGCGTTTGGTTGTAGCTGACAAACCCGGATAATTCCGTCAACAGCGGCCGCACATGGTTCTCGGTCAGTTCCGGCAGCGTCCGCCGGAGCAAAAGGAGCTGAAGGGCTTCGTAACGGGCGGCGAGCAGCACGAATTTTCTGCGCATGGCCCAGCTTTTTCCGCCTCCGCGGGCGCCCCCGTAGGCGGTGTGCCGCGCTCTGCTTTGAAAAAATTCGATTTGCCGTGGATTTGGGCAACCGCTTAGATGAATTTCCACGTTACTCGCTCCACCCTTCCCGGTCCTCCAGCACGATCACGATCCTGCCCGCGTCCTCGTCCGGCGGCAGCTTCTCGCCGGCGCCGAGCTCGCGCAGCAGCATCGCCGCAACGCTGTATTGCAGCTCGCCCAACAGCGCGCGTTCCACGGTATACCGTTCGATGCGCCGCATCGCGTTTGCGTAAAGCTTCCCGATGCGGCCGCCGCCCTCCGCCTTTTGCCGGATCGCCTGCTGGGGAATCCTAAGGTGCTCCGAAAGCCCCGCCAGCGTATACGGCGTCTGCCGATAGCTGACGCTGCCGCTTTTGAGGATGACGCGTTCCGCCGTCTCGTCGCACGCGGTAAAGTACGCGTCGATGCGCTCTGGGAGGGTGTGTTCTTCAGACGGTCTTGCCATGTCGTGTGTCGTGCTCCTTTCGCTTCCGGCGGCTGTGAGAGCGCTGAGGCCCGCTCTCCGTTCGCCACCTTGATGATAACGCGAAAAAAGCCAAAAAATTCTTATTATAATTTTTCCGAGAATGGGCGCGTTTTGCGGCTCCAAACGGACCTGCCTGCGGATGAAGCAGCGGGGCGGTCCGAGCGGAGAAACGCCTGAAAATCAAGTAAATCCGGTCATTTTCCTTGCTTTTCCGCCGGTACAAAACGGAGGAAGGACATGGATTCGGTCCATGCAGGAGCACGCTGCAAATCCTGCAAAACGGACGCTGAAGACGCTTTCCCTGTTGTTTGGCAAGCCCAAAAACGCCCGGACTGCGGGCATTGTGCAAACAAGCGAAAAAAATTGCGCTCCGCAGCGGCGGGGCCAACCGCCCCAATCGGCAAAAATCCCCTGTTTTCAGCTGTTTTTCTGGACAAGCGGATATACGATGCGGTAAAATATTGAGACGATTTTTAAAGAATTGCAATGGTATGCAGGAAAACTGCAGCTGCAGGGAGCGGGCGATTTATGGAACAGGCGCCGAGCCGGACGGGTGCCGCCGCGATTGCGCGGCGCGCGTTTAACCGCCGTCCGCTGTGTCTGGCAGCCATCGGCTGGTTGCTTGGCACGGCGGGAATACGCCTGCTTGCGCCTCCGTATTGCTATTATGCGGCTGCGGCGCTGCTGCTGCCGGGCATTGCCGCCGCATGGCTGGGGCGGCGCGGCCTTGTGCTGCCGCTGTGCTGCATGGCTGCGGCGCTTGTTTCCGCCGGGCTGCGGTATCCGCCGGGCGGGGATTTCCCGCTCACGGGCAGCGTGCTCACGTTGCCGGACACGGAGCTTGGCGGCCGCCTGCTAATTTTACGCGAGCAGATCTCCGGGCGCATCGGGCAGTTGTTCCCGAAAAACGCCGGCGTGGCCCGGGGCATGCTGCTTGGCGACAAGGGCGATATCGCGCAATCCACGCTGGCGGATTTTCAAAAGGTGGGCGTCATGCATCTGCTGGCCATCTCCGGGCTGCATGTGTCGGTGCTGGCCGGCGCGCTCTCGCTCGTGCTGCGCCGCGGCGCATGGACGCGGTTTGTGCTGGTCACGCTGTTTCTCGCCGTCTATGCCGCGCTGACGGCGTTTTCCCCGTCGGTCGTGCGCGCAGGCGTGATGCTGGTCTGCGGCATGCTCGCGTTCCCGCTGCGGCGGCGGGCGGATACGCCAAGCGCGCTTTCGCTGGCATGTATCCTGATCCTGCTGTTCAACCCGCACGCGCTGTTTTACGCGGGGTTTCAGCTCTCGTTTGGCGCGGTATACGGGCTGATGCTGCTTACGCCGGTGTTCGAGCGCCCGCTGCGGCGGCTTGGCCCGGTGGCGTCCGGGCTGATCGCCGGGTCGCTTGCCGTCACGGCCGCTACCGTTCCCGCGACGGCGCTTGCGTTTGGCCGCGTGCAGCTGACGTCGATTGTCACAAACCTGTTTGTGCTGCCGCTGGTGCCGCTGTTTCTCATCCCCGCGTTTTTGGGCGTTGCGCTGTCGTTTTTGTGGTTGCCGCTGGGCAATGCCGTTGCGGCGGTTGCGCGCGTAACGCTCGATGTGCTCGTGTCGTTTGCGGCTGCCGGCGGCGCGCTGGAGGTTGCCGTTAACGCGCCGTCCGCCCCCGCTTATCTGCTGTATCTGACGGCGCTCGCGTTTCTCTCCCCGCTGTGTCTGCTGGAAAGGAACCGCCGCTTCCGGCTCTGGGTCTGCTGCATGGGCGCGGCGGCGGCCGCCTGGCTGCTGTAGCGCGGGGCGCGCATTATTCCCGCCGCTCCCCCGCCGCATCGCCTTTCAGAGCGTGCGTGCCGTCCGGGTGCAATCAGATGGAGCGTTTTCGAGCGGCGTTTGTTGCAGGCCCGCTTTTGTGGATTTGGATGAAATCACAATCACCGGCAACGCGGAGCCGCTCAGGCAGGTCTGGCTGAACCCGCTTGACAGCGTCCGTCAGGTTTGCGCGGGAGGACGGCGGGCTCACCGTCGCTTTGACAAGCGGGCGGAGGCTTTGCAGAAGCGGCCGTCCGCGACAGCGGCTGCGAAATAGACGGGGAATCCCTGCGCCGTATGTACGGCAGGTTTTATCGGGGCGGCGCCTCCCTCGCGGCGGCCGGCAACGTGCAGCGGATCGTGCGGCTGTACGGCAGACGGATCGTATGCCAAAGCAGAGCCGGACAGGGCGCGGCGTTTGCCGTAAACGTTCCGATTCAGCAGACCGCGGCGCGCGGCGGCCGCGTTTGGCCGCCTGATAACTGCGATTTTTGACGGTTTGTCCGTTTACAGCACGGCGCGGTAAATTTTCTCGATATCCTCGGCATACAGCCGCTTGAAAAAGCCCACGCGGCGTTCGCCGCCGTCCTCGTCGGTTACGGCGCGCTTTGCCATGACGGGCAGACTCGCTTCATCAATGCCGAGCCTGCTTAAGCGATTGGGCAGGCCGAGGTCCGCAAAAAACGCTTCGAGCGCGGCAATGCCCGCTTCGATGACGTCCTCGTCGTCTCCTCGCGGCGCGACGCCCATGACGCGCGTGGCAAACGCGGCAAAGCGCGCCGGGTTGACGCGCCGGCAGTAACGCATCCAGGCCGGGGTTACGATGGCCAGCCCCGCGCCGTGCGGAATGTCGAAACGCGCGGAAAGCTCGTGCTCCATCTTGTGGCAGGCCCAGTCCTGCTCGCGGCCAAGGCCAAGCACGTTGTTGTGCGCCAGCGTGCCGGAAAGCGAAACCTGGCACCACGCGTCGTAGTCGGTCGGGTCGCTATAGACCTTTGGCCCAAAGGCGATCAGCGTGCGCAACGTTCCTTCGCACAGCGCGTCGGAAAGCTCCGTATGCGCGGTGTTGGAAAAATAGCGTTCCAGGATATGGCTCATCATGTCCGCGATGCCGTTGGCAATCTGGTTTCTCGGCAGCGTATTGAACACGGTGGGATCGATCACGCTCAGCAGCGGGCGGTTGCATTCGAAATTACAGCCGTATTTTTGCTGCGTATCCTCGTTGCTGATGACGCAGCTGTTGCTCGACTCGCTGCCCGCCGCCGGAATGGTCAGCACGCAGGCGACCGGCGTGCTTTTTTTCACCTGCACGCCGCGCGCAAAGATGCTCCATAAATCCACGTCCGGGTTGGCGAGCCCCAGCGCGATGGCCTTGGAAGAGTCGATCACGCTGCCGCCGCCAACGGCCAGAATCAGGTCCACGCCCTCGCGGCGGCAAAGCTCCACGCCCGCCTGCACCAGCGACAGCCGCGGGTTGGGCACCACGCCGCAAAGCTCCACAAACGGGACGCCCGCGCGGTTGAGCGAACGCACGACCTCGTCGTACAGCCCGCTTTTTTTCACGCTGCCGCCGCCGTAATGCAGCAGCGCCTTGCCTGCGTAGGGCTTGATCAGCGCGCCGATATCGCTGCGCGTGTCCTTTCCGAAAATCATGCGCGTGGGAAGCCGGTAATCAAAATTCAGCATGGGATATCTCCTTATCTATCGTTTTTTACAATCCTTTTTTGCAATTTTGTCCGCAGGCAAAGCCCGGTTGATCGCACATGCGCCGCATATCCGGGCCATCAGGCCCATTCTCCACGCACGGCGCAGGGGCGTGCGGCGCGCGTCCGCACAGGCCCGGCCGCCTCTCACCCCCGGGGATTCTGCTCCTCGTAATACTGTATCAGCGCCTGCGTGCCCAGTTCGCCCCTGCCCTCGCGCGCGAGCGCCTCATACATGCCGGACACGATATCGAGCACGGGCAGCTCCAAGCCTGCCGCGGCCGCGCTTTTTTGCGCAAGGCGCAGGTCCTTTACCTGATGCTTGATGAAAAAGCCGGGCGCAAAGTCGCCTTTCTGCATGCGCGGGGCCATGTTGTTCAGCTGCCAGCTGCCCGCCGCGCCGCCGCCGATGCAGGCGAGCATGGCGTCTACGTCCAGCCCGTTGGCCCGGGCATAGGTCACCGCCTCGCATACGCCGGAGATCGCGCCGCAGATGGCGATCTGATTGGCCATCTTGGTGTGCTGCCCGCTGCCCGCGCCGCCCGTAAAGACAATGGACTTGCCCATGCGCTCAAACAGCGGAAACGCCGCGTCGAACGCCGCCCTGTCGCCGCCCGCCATGATGGAAAGCGTCGCGTTTTTCGCGCCCACGTCTCCGCCGGAAACGGGCGCGTCCAGCGCGAGCAGGCCGCGTGCCGCGGCCTCGTCATGGATGCGCACGGCCAATGCGGGATCGGTGGTGGTCATGTCGATGACCACCGCGCCGGGCTTTGCGTTTGCAAGTATGCCGTCCGGCCCAAAATAGACCCGCTCCACGTCTTTTGGAAAGCCCACGATGGTGATGACCGCATCGCAACGGGCCGCGCATTCGGCCACGGAGGCGTACCATTTTGCGCCGCGTTTGACAAGCGCGTCGGCCTTCCCCGCCGTGCGCGTATACACGTGCAGATCATAGCCCGCGTCGAGCAGATGGCCCGCCATCGGGCCGCCCATCACGCCCAATCCGATAAATGCGATGGTTTTCATGTGACATACCTCCCTTAGGATGATTCGGCCGCGGCCTTGCGGTCCGGTTGGCCGGCAGATTGACCATGCGCGGCGCCGCCCTGCGTACAGGCGCCGGAAAAGTCGGTTGCCTGCCCCTTTTCGTCCGTATATTTTAGCCCGCTTGCGTCCCAATGGGCCTGCTCCGCTGCCGGCGCGGGCATGGGTGCGGGGCGCTTGGGCCGAATTCCGCAGAATACGCGCACGCGGCCGGGGTTAAACGTGTATATGACCCAGGCGGCCATCATCAGGGCGAAAAGAACGTTCCCGTCGCTGATTTCGATGCGGACGGAAAGCGCGGCGAGGACGATGAACGGGATGCGAAAGGCAATCTTCCTTTTGAGCAGCATTACGAACGAAATGCCGCCCGCTGCCGCGGTATCACCAGAACAATCAGGATTGAAAACATCCCTATCAAGGCCAGCGACCCATTGCGTTCCCGCACAAGCGGTCCACCCGCCATTGCGAAACGATACAGCAGGGTCGCAAGCGTTGCCAAAAAAGCCAAGCTCATGACCGCCAGAACAGCGGCAAATACCGCGCGCCACCCGCCGAGCTTATGATACTTGGATTTGCATAGCCTATCCGCCGTTTCGTCCGTGACAAATTCCATGCGCCAGCCTTGCATACGGCAAATCCTCCTGCATTTCTAGCATAACACGTTGACAATTCGCCGTCCAGCGGAGATAATAAAGAATGATTTTTTTACCGGCAGGGGATGCTGTTCCGGTAAAGCCGTCACTGGATTTTGGGAGGCGAATGATGATGGAAGAAGAAAAACGCCCGTTGAATTTCATTGAGGAATTCATAGAGGAAGATATCAAAAAGAACGGGCCGCGCGTCAAGACCCGCTTTCCGCCCGAGCCCAACGGCTACCTGCACATCGGCCACGCCAAGGCCCTTTGCATTGACTTTGGCATGGCGGAAAAATATGGCGGGAGCTGTAACCTCCGCTTTGACGACACCAACCCCGCCAAGGAGGACGTCGAGTACGTCGAAGCCATTCAGGACGACATCCGCTGGCTGGGCTTTTCCTGGGACAGGGTGCTCTTCGGCTCCTCCTATTTTGACCAGTGCTACGAGCTGGCCGTCAAGCTCATCAAAAAGGGCCTGGCATATGTGGACGATTTAAGCAAGGACGAGATGCGCCAATACCGCGGCACGCTCACCGAGCCGGGCAAAAACAGCCCGTGGCGGAACCGCGGCGTTGAGGAAAACCTCGACCTGTTTACCCGCATGAGGGCGGGCGAGTTCCCCGACGGCGCCAAAACTTTGCGCGCCAAAATCGACATGGCCTCGCCCAATATCAACCTGCGCGACCCGGCCCTGTATCGAATTCTCCACACTCCGCACCATCAGACCGGGGAGACGTGGTGCATCTACCCCATGTACGACTTTGCGCACCCGATCCAGGACGCCATCGAGGGCGTGACGCATTCGCTGTGCTCGCTCGAATACGAGGCGCACCGCCCACTGTACAACTGGGTGGTGGACGCGTGCGAATTCGACCCCAGGCCGCGACAGATCGAGTTTGCGCGGCTGAACCTGACCAATACCGTCATGAGCAAGCGTTATCTGCGCCGGATGGTGGAGGAGGGCTATGTTTCCGGCTGGGACGACCCGCGCATGCCAACCCTGTGCGGCCTGCGCCGCAGGGGCTATACCGCCGCCGCCGTGCGCGACTTTCTCGACCGCGTCGGCGTGGCCAAGGCCGACAGCGTGGTGGACGCCGCCATGCTCGAGCACTGCTTGCGCGAGGATTTAAACTGGAACGCGCCCCGCTGTATGGCCGTTCTCGACCCCGTCAAGGTGGTCATCGACAACTGGCCCGAGGGCGAAACGGAAGAAATTCTGCTGGGAAACCACCCCAACGACCCTGCGCAGGGCGTACGCACGGTGCACCTGGGCCGCGAGGTCTATATTGAGCGCGCGGACTTTGCCGTCGACCCGCCCAAAAAGTTCTTCCGGCTCAAGCCGGACGGCGAGGTGCGGCTCAAGGGCGCGTATATTATCAAGTGCACGGGCTATGAGTTGGATGAAAACGGCCTCGTTACATTGATCCGCGCCGAATACGACGAAACGAGCAGGTCCGGCGAAGACGCGCGCAAGGTCAAGGGCACGCTGCACTGGGTCAACGCGGCCGATGCGATCGACGCTGAATTCCGCCTGTATGAGCCGCTGATGTTCGACGAGGAGCCCGGCGGGGATGCGCTCGATTTTGTCGAGCGCATCAATCCCCGTTCCATCGTCGTCAGGCATGGGGTCGCCGAGCCCGCCCTTGCACGCACCGCCCCCGGCGACCGTTTCCAGTTCATGCGCGTGGGCTATTTTGCCACCGATCCCGATACGACGGCGGAGCTTCCCGTGTTCAACCGCATCGTCGGCCTCAAGGACGGCTATAAGGGGTAGCGCGGGAGCCGGGCTTCGTCTCTTTCTCCGTGTAAAACAAAGAGGCGCGGCGCCCATCCGTTCCGGCGGAGGCCCGGAAAAAATCGGTTTCATCCTGGGCAAGGCGAAAGGCGCGGCCGGCCGCCCATACCTTTGGCGGTCCGCCGCCCAAGCGCGCATGACCGCCAAAAGCAAACCGCCCTTGGCCCATTGCAATAGTTTTCAATGATAAAACACGGCGCGGCGTTCGAGGCTGCAGCCGCATGAAGAGTCCGCGCTTTCTGCGCGTTCCCGTCTAAAAACGTGGTTTTTGGGCAGTCCGCAATCCGTACCAAAGGAGTTTCACAGCATGGAAGTTCGCACCCGGTTCGCCCCGTCTCCCACGGGATATATGCACATTGGCAACCTGCGCAGCGCGCTGTACGCGTATCTGTTTGCGCGCCACAACGGCGGCAAATTTTTGCTGCGCATCGAGGACACCGATCTGGAACGCTATGTCGAGGGCGCGACGGACATCATTTACCGCACGCTCAGGGACGTGGGGCTCGACTGGGACGAGGGGCCGGATATCGGCGGCGGCTATGGCCCGTATGTGCAGAGCGCGCGCAAAGGTCTGTACCTGCCCTATGCCGAGCGGTTAATCGCCTCCGGCCACGCGTACCGCTGTTTTTGCACCAAAGCGGAACTGGAGCAGCGGCGTGAGGCCGCGGCCGCGCGGGGAGAGACGTTCCGCTACGACAAGCACTGTCTGCGCCTTTCCAAAGAGGAAATTCAGCATAAGCGCGACGCGGGCACGCCCTGTGTCATCCGGCAAAACGTGCCCGCCGCCGGCCAGACCTCGTTTACCGACCTGATTTTTGGCACCATCACCGTGGACAACGACACGCTCGACGACAACGTGCTCATCAAGGCCGACGGCATGCCCACATACAACTTTGCAAACGTAATCGACGATCACACGATGGCCATCTCCCATGTGATGCGCGGCATGGAGTACCTTTCCAGCACGCCCAAGTACAATCTGCTCTACGAGGCGTTCGGCTGGGCGATTCCGCAGTATATCCACATGACGCCGATCATGAAGGACGCGCAGCACAAGCTTTCCAAGCGCAACGGCGACGCGTCCTATGAGGACCTGCTCAATAAGGGGTATCTCAAAGAAGCCATTGTCAACTACATCGCGCTGCTGGGCTGGAATCCCGGTGACGAGCGCGAAAAATTCACCCTCGCGGAGCTTACCGAGGCGTTCAGCGTCGAGGGTATGAGCAAATCGCCCGCCATCTTCGACCCGGTCAAGCTGACCTGGCTGAACTTTGCATATGTGCGCGCGCTTTCTCCGGAGGCGTTCACCGCCCATGCCACGCCCTATTACGAGCAGGCGGGCGTCGGCCGCATGGACGCAAACGTGCTCTGCCGCATCCTGCAGCCGCGTACGGAAATCTTCACCCAGATCCCCGGCATGGTGGACTTTTTGGCCAAGCTGCCGGACTATGACACGGCGCTGTTCACCAACAAAAAGTCCAAAACCAATCCGGAAATCGCCTTGGACGTGCTCGACCGTGTCGTTCCGCTGCTGGAATCGCTGCCGGACTGGACGGAAACGGCCCTCCACGATGCGCTCATCGGCTTTGCCGCGGCAAACGGCATGAAAAACGGCTCCGTGCTCTGGCCCGTGCGCATTGCGCTGGCGGGCAAAGCCGTCACCCCGGGCGGCGCAATGGAGATCGCCGTACTGCTTGGGCGGGCGGAAAGCCTGCGGCGGCTGCGGCTGGGGCGGGAGAAGCTGCGGTAAAGAAACCGTAAAACGGCCGGCCGGCATTCATGCCGGCGTAAAGCTTCCATGCGTTCAAAGCGCCCGGATCGTTTCTCCGGCAAAGCCTGAAACGCAAGCGCCCCGGCGCCGTGTCCGGCGTGTCGAAAACGTATTCCGGCGGGCGTGTCCCGTCAAGTCTGCAAAGGCGGAGGGAGACCTGTGGCCGACAGGCGCGGCAGGACGCTCACGAATCCCGCATTGTCCGGCGCTTAGAGCCCGGGGACCAAAATCCCGCTTTGAAGGAAGTGCGTCCGCATCGCTTTCCCTCCCCCGGCAAGCGGACGCGGCGGCAAAACGCGGACTACAGGCTCCTTATCAGCCGCACATAGAACTGCACGGCCTTGACGATCTTTTCCACGGGAATGCGTTCGTTGTGGCCGTGGATATACCCGCGCTCCTCCTTGGTCAGCGCCATTGCGGAAAAGCGGTAGACGTTGTCCGAAATCGCGCAGTAGTGACGCGAGTCCGAGCAGGCGACCATCAGATACGGCGAAACGAGCGCTGCCGGCCAAGTTTGCCTGACCGCCGCCTTCAGCTTCTCCCAGCCATAGCCGTCGGTGCTGGAGAACTTGCTCGGGGCCATGCCGTGCACGGTTTCAAAGCGGATGGCGCCGTTGTCCGCTGTCTTTTTCATGTACTCCAGCGCGCGCTCGGGCGTTTCGCCGCCGATGATACGCAGGTTTGCGCCCACGCTTGCGCGCGGCGGCAGCACGTTGTTGGCAGCGCTGCCCTCCATCTGCGTGAACGCGCAGGTGGTGCGCATCATGGCGTTGAGCTCGCCGCCGGACCTTTTGCATATGGCGTCGAGTACGGGCAAAAAGCACCAGAGGTTGGCAAAGATCAGCCGGTAAACGAACGTGGAGCGGCGGCCGAGCGTATCAAACATCTCCGCAACAGGCTTGGTCAGCGCGTTGGGGAAAGGGTGGGCCTCAATGTCGCAGACCGCCCTTGCGAGCACGCCCACGCCGGTATGCGGCGGCGGCGCGCTGGCGTGTCCGCCCGCGCCCTCGATGGTCATGGATGCGTTCATCATGCCCTTTTCCGCGATGCCGATCAGCGCGCAGGGCTCCTTCACGCCCGGGAATACGTTCTCCACAACCGCGCCGCCTTCATCGACGACAATGGCCGGAACAACGCCGCGTTCCCTGAGCGTTTGAACAATCTCCGCCTGCGTGGGGCCCGCGATCTCCTCGTCGCCGGCAAAGGCGAAATACAGATCGTTCTCCGGCACGAAGCCCTTGCCCAGCAGATGCTCGGCGGCCTCCAGCACGCCGTTGAGCGTGCCCTTGGTGTCGAGCGTGCCGCGGCCCCAGAGCACGCCGTCTTCCAGCACGCCCTCAAACGCAGGCTTTTCCCAGCCGTCCTCCTCCACCGGCACCACGTCGTAATGCGCCATGAGCACGGCCGGATTTTGGTTTGATTTGCCCTTGAGAAAATAGAGCAGGCCGCTCCTGCCGATGCGCTCGAACGCGCACGCGCGGTATACGTTCGGGTACCGCTCCTCAAGCAGGGCGCGGAACCGGTCGAACTCGGCCTCGTCGATCCTGTCCGCATCGGCGTACGACACGGTCCTGCAGCGGATCATCCGCCGCAGGGATTCGATTGCGCGCTCGCCGTCCACGTCCGCGTCCACGGGCGTAAGCTCCGGCTCGGGCTTCGGCTTAAACGCCAGCGCCCGTAGAACAATGACCGCAAGCCACGCCGCCACGGCGATGGGGATCAGCCACAACAGCTTCAACATGATTGGTTCGCCTCCCTCATTCTTCCCTGCGAGGGCTTTGCCCCCGCGCTCCCAGCCGCCGCGGCTCTCCCGGATTCAAGGCGTGCGGACGGTTTCTTTTCCTGATTGATGCTCCGCTTTTGCGCCGCGCGGGAACTTTCGTCCGCCTTGCGGCGCTGCCCGCTTATCGGACGGCCGCCCGTATAAGCCGGTTTCGGAACGCCGGACGGACGGCCCCTTTGGGCCGCGCTTTGGCACGGGCGGATTCCGCGGGCGTTATGGAACGGGTCCGGACGCTTTCCCCGCAGGGCGGCCGGGTCCGCTACAGCCAGCCCTTTTTGTAAAGGATGCGCGCCGCGCCGATGGCAATCAGCGCGCCAACGGGCACGAGCACGCCCACGGAGCCGGCCAACGACGGCACGCAGATAAACAATACCACCATGAAGATCAGCGGCGCAAGGGCGATCTTCCAGTTTTTCGACACATATACCACGGCCAGGCCGCCGAACAGCGCGGGCAGGATATTGTCAAACGCGGGCTGCATGATTTGGCTCTCAAGAAACGGACGGATCTGCGCCAGCAGCAGCACGCCCAGCGCGATAATCAGCGTTGTGACCAACGCGCTCGTGGCAATGGCGATGGTGGAGACGACCTCCCCCTCCTCTGTGCCCTGCCGCACGCCGGCACGCTCCATTGCGTTGAGCGCGCAGGGGACCTTGAGGTTGCTCAGGTTCCCCGTGACAAAGCCAAGGTACGAGCCTCCCGTGCCGAGCATGGGCACATAGGTGAGCACCTCGATGGTGCCGACCGTCCAGAAAATCGGCGCAACGCTGACAAAGCCCTTTAAAATCCCGTTGATGGGCGGCCACGCGTTATAATAAATACATACGGACGCCGGCACCGCCAGCAGCATGATCAGCGCGCAAAACGACCAGATGCGCCCGGAAAAATGGACGCTGTCGCGATAGCTTCTTTCCTTTTTCATAACGAACGCCTCCTTATGCGATGGACTGAATCAGGCTCGTGATGGGGATTGACAGCGCCATCGCGCCCAGCATGCTGATGGGCAGCGCGTAATCCTCGATCCATTTTGCGTTGGTCAGCTTGCGCAGCAGGCCGCACAGCAGCATCAGGATCGCCGATACGATCATCACAAACACCGGAATCCAGCCCGTCAGCCCCTCGTTTACGGTGGCGAACACCACGCCCAGAAACGCGGAAATCATGCCGAGGAACAGGCCCGTCATGAAGATGTCTCCCCACTTTTGATCCTTGCTCTTGAGCTTGATCAAGCCGTTTTCGATCTTTTTGCCAAACAGCGGCACCTCGATCAGCCCCGGGATGATGCCGAGCGACATGACCCACAAAACCGTGGCAAAGATCTTTGGATCGGCGATCTTGTCCGAAAGCGAAACGCCTACGGCGGCCGCGGCGCTGGCCGCGGCGGTGGTTTCATACGTCAGCGCCCCGATGACCGTAAGCCGCAGCCATGGCAGCGGAAAGCCCAGCGCCTTGCTCAGCGCAATGACCCCCAGCAGGATTGCAAACGCCGGAGCAATGGTAAAAACCGCGCTGGTAACCACGGTTTTTTTGAGCGCGGCAACGTCCATGTTCAGTTCCTTTCCGCGCTTCCAGGCCTTGAGCAGGAACACGACGGATTGCAGTACGACAAACGCGATGACGATGGCGACGATGGCGTACAAAAACGAATCGTTTACGTCAAAAGACATATGAGTTCTCCCCTTTCTCCCAGTCACATATAATATATATTTTAGCATTCCAGCATAATTCCGAAAGGGATTTGCTGGAATGGGCCATCGTGTTCGGCTGCCGGCCAAAGGCGGCGAGCAAACAGGCGCATTCGCTTATTCGACGATTTTTCTGTTTTCAAAATGCTGTGTTAACATGAGAACAAGGGCGGAACAGGCCAAAACACCGTCGATAATTCCGGCGGGCAGCATCAAAATCGTCAGCGCCATTGTGACCACGCAGTTCGTTACGGACAGCGCCAATCCCCACATCCTGTTTTTCAACAGACCGATTGCTCCGATCAAACGCACCGTGCCGTAAATGCCGCCCATCATCAGCATTAAATATAAATGCTCCTGCAAATACGGAACGATAAAAGAACAATATTGCCCGACATCGATCTGACCGCCCCCCCATCAATCGAATCGGAATCATGGCCAGGCAGCCGCCGATTTCCATAAAGCCGCCATGTATTATCATCAGTATCGCTGCAATTTGATATCGCTTCATTGATTTCTCCTTTTGTGTCGATCAACATATGAATCGTCCGCCGGCCGCCTTGCCGGTCCGGGGCTTATTCTTTTCCAGTGTACGTTCATAAGCGCCGTCTTGTCAAATACCCCGCGCCGGCCGCGTCAAAAAAACAGTTTGCGCGGCACGGCCGAAAAACGCCGCTGACAGAGGCGCTTCCTTTACAATGGGGTATCAACGATTGTCTCCGCCTTTTTATCGCCCCGCCGCACCGCCCCGGCCCGAACAAACCGCAGCCCGCAGCTTTGTTTCCGGCTGCGTCCCCGGCAAACCGGGCGCGATATGCGCTTTCCATACGAAAATCCGGGGAAACACCTTTGTTTTCCGCCGAACTGTGCTATAATACCCACGCGGTGTGGGGATTGGCGGCCTGTCAAAAAAGCCATGGGCGGGCTCGGAGGGCCGCAGCCTTCCGGAGGTTCGTTCCGGTTCCGCCGGATTTGCCGGCGGAACGGATCGCCCGGTTTGGGCGGTTTCCCTGTGCTTCTTGCCGAGCGATAGCCCGCAGGGCGGGAGGCAGGAAGCGGTCGCCCGTCAAAAACAACGTTTTTTGACGGCCTGAATACCCATGCCGCGCGGGCATGCTATGCTCCGCAGGTTTGCAGGCCGCCCGTTTGCTCGCCGTCTGCGGCCGGCAACCGAACACGATGGCCCATTCCAGCAAATTTCTCCCGGAATTATGCTATATATGCTATAATAGAACGGACATTTGAAAAAGGGGGGTTCCATGGCTTACCGTGCGCTTTACCGGCAATACCGCCCGACCCGTTTTTGCGACGTGGTCGGGCAGGAGCATATCACCACCACGCTCATCCATCAGGTCGAGAGCGGGCGCATTGCGCATGCGTACCTGTTCTGCGGTACGCGCGGCACGGGCAAGACCACCTCGGCACGGATTTTTGCGCGCGCAGTCAACTGCCTCGCGCCGGAAGGCGGCGAGCCCTGCGGCAGCTGCGCGGCGTGCCAAGCCGCGCAAAGCGAGGTCAACGGCGACATTGTGGAAATCGACGCGGCCAGCAACAACGGCGTGGACGACGTGCGTGCGCTCATCGAACGCGTGCAGTTCGCCCCGCTGCAGCTGCGCAGGCGTGTGTATATCATCGACGAAGCGCACATGATCACCGGCCCGGCGTTCAACGCGCTGCTCAAAACGCTCGAGGAACCGCCGGAGCACGTGGTGTTCATCCTCGCCACGACCGAGCCGCAGAAGCTGCCTGCCACCATCCTTTCGCGCTGCCAGCGGTTCGATTTCCGCAGGCTGTTCGTTAAGGATATCGTCTCCACGCTCAAAAGCGTGCTTCGTCACGCGGGCGCTTCCATTGAAGAGGACGGATTGCTGTTGATTGCGCGCGCGGCCGACGGCGGTATGCGCGACGCGCTCTCGCTTGCCGACCAGTGCCTGGCCTTTTGCGGAAACACCGTTTCCACAGGCGACGTTTACGCCGTGCTCGGCAGCATGGAGGAAGGCTTTCTGTTTGACATGGCCGACGCGCTCCTTGCCGGCGACACGCAGCGCGCGCTGCGGCAGCTGGACGGCATTGTACGCGGCGGGCGCGACCTGTCCGTATTCTGCGCGGACATGGCGGCGCATTTCCGCGGGCTGCTGCTTGCCAAGGCATGCGGCGAGTGTGCAAATCTGCTCGACTGCTCCGGCGATACGATGCAGCGTTATCTCGCGCAGTGCGGGCGCGGCGGCCAGACGCAGCTGCTGATTGCGCTCGAGCTGCTGCTGCGCGCACAGGGCGACATGCGCTATCTTGCGGCGCCGCGCGCCATGCTCGAAAGCACGCTGGTGCGGATTTGCCGGCCGGAGGATGCGCGCAGCATCGAATCGCTTGAGGCGCGCGTCGAAAAGCTGGAGCTTGGAACGGCCGTCCAGCCCCGCGGGGCTCAGCCCGTGTTTCCGGCGCAGGATGCGCCCACGCGGGCGCACACGGACGCGGCGCCGTTCGTGCAGGGAGACGGCGCGCCCCCCTGGGACGACTTTCCGCCGCCGCCGCCCGAGGAACCCCTTGCGCCCATGCCGGAATGCCGTGCCGGCGCCGCGCCCGTTTCCGGCAAAGGCGGCAAGGGTCAAGCTTCCGGCGGTGCGCGGGACGTTGCCTCCGCCGCACGGGCGCGTCCACAGAGCGTAGCGCCGCCCACACCGGCGGCAGACGACGCGGACAGGCTTTGGAACGCGGTGCTCGAGGCCATCCGCATACAAAACGTCATGGTGCATATGATGGCCAGAAACGGCGTCGCGCAGCAGATTGTGGACGGTACGCTTGTGGTCGGCTTTTCCGATGCGGACGAGGTGCAGTTCAACAGCGTCAGCGCGGCGATCAACTTCAGCCGGTTGCAGGGGATTTTGCAGCAGATGCAGCCTGGGATGCAGCTGCGGTTCACCAAGGTGCGCCTGACCCCCGCTTCCGAGACGTCGACCGCACGCGCAAAGGCCCTGTTTGGAGACAAATTGATCATTGAGTGACCCGGGCCGGGCGGAGCATGCACAGGGCGGGCGCGCCCCCGCCATTGTCTCGCATTGAGCGGTTTTAAGGGGCGTCCCCGCCCGAACGCGCGGCATTGCGCTATGCGCGGCCCGTTTCCCGGTATGCGGCCCCTGCAAAACGCGCGGGGATGTGTTTTTTCGGCAGACCTGCGGCGTGCAGGGCGGCGCAGACGCTTTTGTGTACGCAATCAGGTATCATCACAACACAGGAGGAGCATTCAGGTATGGCAAAAGGCGGATTCCCCGGCAAGGGCGGCATGGGCGGCATGAACATCCAACAGATGATGAAGCAGGCGCAGCAGATGCAGCAGCAGATGCAGCAGCAGATGCAGAAAACGCAGGAGGACCTGCAGGCGCGCGAGTTTTCCGCAAGCGCGGGCGGCGGCATGGTAACGGCCACGGCGCTTGGCTCCAGGGAGCTCAAGAGCCTGACCATCGCGCCGGCATGCGTGGACCCCGACGACATTGAGATGCTGCAGGATCTCGTGCTTTCCGCGGTCAACGAAGCGTTGCGCGCGGCATCTGAAGCCGCCGAGGCCGAAATGAGCAAGCTCACCGGCGGCATGAACCTTGGGTTTTAGCCGGGCAAACATATGGTAACCATCGCATCCATCGTACGGCTGACCACACAGCTGAGCCGTCTGCCCGGCATCGGGCAAAAGACGGCCCAGCGGCTGGCGTACCACATCCTCGAGGTGCCGGAAACGCAGGCCATGGAGCTTGCCGGCGCCATCGTCGACGCGCGCCAAACCATTAAAAGCTGCCCGGTGTGCGGCATGTACACCGACGTGACGCCCTGCGCCATCTGCGCGGATCAGGCGCGCGACAGCGGCGTGCTGTGCGTGGTTTGTAACGCGCGCGACGTGACTGCAATGGAAAAGACGCGGGAGTTTAACGGCAAATACCATGTGCTGGGCGGGGTGCTCTCGCCCATGGACGGCGTGGGGCCGAACGATATCCGCATCAACGAGCTGGTCGCGCGCGTTAAAGGCGGCGGCATGCGCGAGGTCATCCTTGCCACCGACCCGGATGTGGAGGGCGAGGCCACGGCTTCGTATATTGCGCGGCTGCTCAGGCCGACGGGCGTTTCTTGCACGCGCATTGCGCACGGCATTCCCATTGGCGGGAATCTGGAATACACCGACGAGGTAACGCTTGCCAAGGCGCTCGAAGGGCGGCGCTCAATGCTCTGACGAGCGCCCCCACTTTGCGGCTTCCAATTGGTCTATATGTTGAATTGTTCACCACTTTCTTCGATATTTTTGTCCATATATAAACCGCCTGCCCACCGCGCATCGGGTTGCCGGGCGTGGCGTCCGGTGGGAAAGCCGTTTTTTTCATATTATTTTTCGAAACAGGGTTGACTAACCCCCCGGGGATCGGCTTATGCTCTTATCGAGGTGATGCGTATGTGGATCAGTCAAGCCTGTAAGGCCACGGGTTTAACGAAAAAAGCAATCGAATACTATCTGTTACAGGGGCTGATTTCCCCGTCGGTTTCGGATAGCGGCTACCGGGATTACAGCGCGGCGGATATCGCGTTGCTGCATAAAGTCTCCGTTCTCAGAAGGCTTGACATAGGTGTTGACGAAATAAAAACCATCCTTATGGACGAATCGGGCTCCGCGTTGCAGGCCGTGTCTGTTCGGAAGGAATTGCGCTTTCAGCGGGAGGCGGCAAAAAAAGCAATCCTGTCCAAATTAAGCGGCGGCGCGTCCTATTCCGAAATTGACGCGGAGCTGCGGGCGATTGATCCTGGCAAAACCATTGCCGAGAAGCTTTTGGAAGCCTTTCCGGGTTATTACGGCAGGTTTATTTGCCTTCATTTTGCCCGGTTTTTAAATGTGCCTGTTGAAACGGAACGCCAGCAGGCCGCCTATGACACGATCGTTTCTTTCCTGGATGGCGTTCCGCCGTTTGCTTTGCCGCGGGAGCTGCAAACGTATTTAATCGAGAGCACAAGGCATATCGGCACAGAACAGATTACAAAAATGCTTGAAAGCGCGCGCACGTCCATCGAACATCCCGACGAGTTTCTGTCCGGCAACAAAGAACTGCTGGCGTGGTATCTTTCATATAAGCAATCCGATGCATATAAGCGTTCGCCCGCATATAAAATCGCGGAGTTTATGAAGGAATTCAACAGCGCAAGCGGATATTGCGATGTTTTTATTCCTGCGCTAAAGCAATTAAGCAGCGCGTATTCACAATACTGCCGGCAGCTGGAGCTGGCCCATGAAAAGCTGCTGGAGCAGTATCCGGAGATTGAGAAGCGGAACGGCCCAGGCCAATGAGCGCCCCCTATCCATCGGCGGCCGCCCGGATATGCCGCTTCCGGGCATCGCGCGCGCGGCGGAGGGATTCGCGCTTCCGGCACGCGCGCCCAGCGTTTTCCGGCGGGGGAGCCGCGTCCTTTGGCGACCCGTTCAAACGGCGGCTGTCGTTATCGCCCCTACAGATACGGCAGGGTATAGGTCTCGATGGTCCCGTCCTCAAAGTAATTGTAATCGTCCAGCACGGGCGAATAGGAGGTCACGCGAATTTCCCGCAGTTTTGGATCGAACGTCAGCAGCACAAGGTATCCGCCGCCGCCGTTTTCATAGCCCTGATAGTCGTTCATCAGCGCATAGACACTGCGGTCAGCCGCACGGTCGGAATTTTCATCCACCTCCTGAATCACGTGCTGCACGCGGTGCCTGTGCCCGCAGAGAACGTATTTGACATTCGGGTTTTTCATCACAACCTTGCGGTACAGGTGGCGGCCGTCGCCCCGCGGCACGCCGTCAAAGTCGAGATACTCGTGTACGATCAGCACCGCGGTGCGGTCCGCGTATTGGGCGAGGATTTCGTTGAGCCAGTCGTAATCGTCCAGGCTGAGCCGGTAGCCCGTTCCGATAAAGATGAACGCGTCGCGCCCGATGGTTACAAGATCATACCGCCTGCGCCAGGTCTCGTCCCGGCCGCCAAGCGTCGGCGTGTCCGATAGCCCGAGCGCCTCCATCAGCTCCGCATAGCGTCCATAGTCCTGCCCGGTCTGCGTCAGCATGCCGACGAGGTCATGGTTGCCCGCCACGGAAAAAAACGGCAGCGCGCCGGAAAAGCGGGAAAGCGCGGCGCGCGCCGCGTCCCACTCGGCCTGAACCTCCGGCTTGTTGACAATATCGCCCGTGTGGACGACGTAGCGGATAGAAAGCGCGTCCCGGTTATCCACAACCCACCGGGTCATGGCGTCGAACTGTTCCGGATAGGTGGAGGCATAGCTCTGCGTGTCGCCAAACCAGGCGATCGTGAACGGTTTAAGCGCCGGGTCCGGCGTAGGCTCCGGCACGCGGGTTGATTCCGGCGTGGACGCGGGCACAAGCTCCGCCAGCTCCACAGGGCCCGCGGACGCGTCCGTTCTGTCCCCGCCTCCGGGCACGCAGGCCCACAGACAGGCGCAGGCGGCCGCAAGCAGCCAAAGCGCGGCAACGGACAAGCGCTTCCCGCCGCGCGCCCGCCCGCCCATACTGCCCGGCCGGTTCAATTGGTCAGTCCACATGCGCCGCAATTTCAGCAAACAGCTCCGTCTTTAGCGCCCGCACCGCCTCGGCGGCCGCAGCCACCGGCACCTTGCGCACAATGCGCCTGTCGCGCGTGGTCAGTTCCACAACGCCTTCGTTAAGGTTGCGCGGGCTGACGGTGATGCGGATGGGCGCGCCCAGCAGGTCCGCGTCGGAAAACATGTTGCCCGCGCTGACGGCGCGCTCGTCAAGCATGGTCTCCACGTCCGCCTTCTGCAGCGCGTCGTACAGCTGCGTCGCCACGCTGCGCGTTTCCTCCGCGTCCGCGCGCAGGCAGCAGATATGCGCCTCCCAGGGCGCGATGGAAATCGGCCAGATGGGACCGTAATCATCGTGACTCTCCTCGCACACCGAGGCGCAGAGGCGGCCTACGCCGATGCCGTAGCAGCCCATGACGGGGTGGTGCAGCGCGCCCGCTTCATCGATATACTGCATGTGCATCGCCTTGGTATACTTTGCACCGAGCTGGAAGATATTTCCCACCTCGATGCCGTTGCGCACGGTGAGCGCGCGCTTGCCGCACGCCGGGCAGGGGCCGCCCTCACGCGCCTTGGCAATGTCCACAAAATTGGCCTGGCCATAATCCCTATCCATGTTGAAGCCCACATAATGGTGGTCTTTTTGGTTGGCGCCGCACACGAAGCTGCCGATCCCTTCAAGGGAACGGTCGAATACCGCCGTCACATGCTCCGGCAGGCCCATCGGCCCGATAAAGCCCGCCACGATGCCGCTGCCGTCCGTGATCTCCGCCGGATGAATCTCCGCGCCAAGGTGGTTGCGCAGCTTGACCTCGTTGATTTCGGTATCTCCGCGCACAAAGGCAATCACATACGCGTCGTCGGCGTTTTTCTGGTAAACCACGGCCTTGCAGGTCTTGCGCGCGTCCATGCCGAGGAATTGCGCCACCGCCTCGATGGTCGCCATGTCCGGCGTTGGGGTCCGTTCAAGCGGTTCAACCGCCTCGAGCCCCGCGTTGTTTGTAATGCATTCCGCGGCCTCGAGGTTGGCCTTGAAGCCGCAGTCCTCGCACAGGATCAGCGTATCCTCGCCAATGTCGGCAAGCAGCATGAACTCATGGGAGATGCTGCCGCCCATCATGCCGGAATCCGACAGCACGGCCACGACGTTTTTGCAGCCCGCCCGGGCAAAGATGCGCTTATAGGCTTCATAGCAGCGCGCGTAGTACGCCTCCAGGTCCTCCTGCGAGGTATGGAACGAGTACGCGTCCTTCATCGTGAACTCGCGCACACGGATCAGGCCGCCGCGCGCGCGCGGTTCGTCGCGGAACTTCGTCTGAATCTGGTAGATCATGAACGGATACTTTGCGTAAGTTTTGGCCACGTCGCGCACCAGATGCACCGCGGCCTCCTCGTGCGTCATGCCGAGCACCAGCTCCGCGCCGAGACGGTCCTTCAAACGCAAGAGCTCCTTGCCGACGCTCGTATAGCGGCCGCTCTCCTTCCAGAGGTCTGCCGGCAGCACCACCGGGAACAGCACCTCCTGCCCATCGATGCGGTCCATCTCCTCGCGGATGATCCGCTCGATCTTGCGCGTGATGCGCCGCGCGGGCGTATACAGCGAATATCCGCCCGTGGTCACCTGCCGGATATAGCCGCCGCGCACCATCAGCGCGTGGCTGTCAATCGTACAATCGGCGGGCTTTTCCTTATAGCGTTCGCCCACCAGCATGCTCATTTTCATACCTGTTGCCTCCCACATTCTTTAAACAATTTATTATCCGATACTTTTGCATTTCTGTAAAGCCCGTATTCCATGGGGATTTCCGTTCCGTATAAATCGTGCGGAATCTTGCACATTTTTGCGCGGGCGTGATATACTAGCCCCATATAGAATATCGAACCGGCCCCGGCCAATCCGGCGCGCCGGATTTTAGGAGGAGTTTTCAAATGCAGGCAACCAAAGATATGACCATTCAGAAAGTCATCGAGCTTGACGAGGGCACGGCGGGCATCCTCATGGACGCGGGCATGCATTGCCTCGGCTGCGCAATGGCGCACGGCGAGACGGTGGAGCAGGCGTGCGCGGTGCACGGCATCGACGTTGATGCGCTCATGGTCCGGATCAACGCGCTTCTTGCAGACAAATAGAATTCTTCCGTCAAAAACCATATTTTTCGGCGGATAATCGCTGCGGCAAATCTTCTCTGAGACGGGCAAGCCCGTTCACACCCGTTCTGACACGCCGCGGCCTCCCGACCCCCCCGTGACTTTTTTGACGGGGACAACCGCATGTTGCTCTCGCCCTGCGGGCGCCCGTTCGGCAACATGCACGGGGAGACCGCCCAAACCGGACGATCCGTTCCACCGGCAAAGTCTGTAACCCTCAAAAAAGTGGCAAAGTCACTTTTTGATACACCGCGGCGGCACAGGTACAATACCTGTGCCGCTAGGCGTTGCCGTCTATAGGGGCGCGCGTTACCGGTAATCGTCCAGATTGAGCGTGACGGCGAATTCCTCCATGCGGTCGACAATCTCTTCGGATATCGCCAAGCTCTCATCGTTCACCCGTGAAGTGAGCACAACGCCCGGATCGAGCGTCACCTGCTCCACGACTTCTCCGGTCTTGCTGTTTCGTTTGACAACGGTCGTGGGATACGCCGTATACGGAATGATGGTCAGCGTCCCGGCCTCCCTCCATTCGCTCGGCGGAATGGTGGAGGATTCATAGACCCGCCACGCGTCGGTAAACGGATCGCCGCGGTTTTCATGCTCCGCGTTTCCCTTGAACGAACAACCGCCAAACAGGCCCGGCGTCTCCACGCCGTCGAGCAGGAACAGGAAGCCGATCCCCTCCGAGCTCCCGCCCTGCGCGGCCGCAATACGCTCGGCGCGCTTCCATTCTTCCGGCAATGTCATATGCATGGTAAGCTTCGTGTCCGTGGGCGTGAACGTGATGGATTCCACCGCGATTGCCACCCCAGACAGGTCGAGATCGCTGTTGTAATGCCGTACATACACAGTATCTGCGTCGTTATGCGCCCACTCCCTTACATGCATCCGATGCGTGCCGGAAAGACGGATCGCCTGGTCCACCGCGCCCGTGGTTACGCCGGACTTATATGCCTCCGCGTCGATTGTCACCATGCCGAGATCGGCGCAAAACAGGGTGTCGGCGTCGTCCTTCGCCGGTACGTATTGGTATTCGTGGAACGACAGCTTCGCCTCCACGCTGCCGGTAAGCGGCGGCGCGTCATGCTTGCTTGCGGTTGCCTCGAACGTGAAGCGCACGTCGTTGCTTTTGAGGTACGCATACCAGAACGCGTCCGCCTCCGGATTGGTGGTAATCAGGTTTCCCGCATCATCGTGGGTTGGCCTGAGCGTCCCGTCGCCCAGTTCGCCGACGTATGCCTTCGCCTCGCCGGTCAGGGCCGGGTTGAGCACGCCGTACCATTCCTCCCCGCCCGGCATGGTCAGCGTCATGTTGCCTTCCGTCCATTCGCCGTTGGGCGCCCAGGTGTCGCCGCCCGTGTAGTGGTCGAGCAAAAACTTGCCGGACGTGCCGGTGAACCAGCCGGTGATGAACACGGAGTCGCCCGTATAGGCCACCTCGTCGAGCCGCACGCCGAACCCGTCGGCAAGCGCCTGCGCCCGTTTATCCGCGCCGACCTCGGTGATCACCACGGATACGGGCTTGCCGTTTCCCGCCTTGTGGATCAAGGCGTCGATGGTGGGCTCCTTGGTGCGGCTTTGACTTTCCTGCCCCAGATAATCCGTTGTGCTGAACCATTGGGAAAGCCAGCCGCCCACCGCCGCCCGGGCCGATGGAATGGTCAAAATGGTCATTGCCGCAACCAGCAGCGCACAGATCGCAACGGCCAGCGCGCGCCGTGCCGCGCCTTGATGTTTTCTCGATTTGCAAACGCGCTTCACGCGCGCGTCGTCTACCAAATTCTGCATAACAGCCTCCTTGAACAATTCTCTCTGTGTCATTGCTCCGAAGCTCCTTTCTGCTGTGTCCGAATCCTTGTACGGGTGCGGGAAAGCCGCAGTTTCACGGCGTTTTCCGAAATACCGAGCGTGTGCGCAATTTCCCTGACCGGCAGATCGAAGCCATAATGGAGCACGAACGCCTGATAGGATAGCAGCGGTTCCGTTTTCACGGCTTCCCAAACGTCGGACGCCGTAAGCTTTATCAGCACCCGTTCCTCCAGCGGCGCGTCCGTGTCCGGCAGCGTTTCTTCCAGCGACGCTTCCCGCTCGCGCTGCCGGCCGATGTTGCGGTAGCGCCTTGCAAGCTCGCTTTTTGCAATCGCCGTCAGATAGCGGATGGGCTCGTTTGGCCGCAGCAGCGCCGTCCGCTCATAGAACCTGCGCCACGTTTCCTGAAATACATCCTCCATATCCGCGGCCGAGCGGATGCGTACGACAATGTATTTCTTCACCTGCGCCGAAGCTTCCTCGTAGACCCTGTCAAAATAGGCGTCCCTTGATTCCATGTCGTACCTCTTTTCAACCGGTTTGTACTATATGAGTATCATAACCCGTAAAAGGTGTCAAAACCGTTTTGATCAAAAGGTTTTGTCACCCTCTGTCGGCCTGCATGCAAAAGATAGGAAAGCGCTTTTCGCGGGCGGCAACGTCTGCTATAATAGGCGAAGGAACCGTTGCCCGGACGGGGCCGCCCGGCTCCAGGGCGCCGCGCGCCGCGGCGTGCAGGAGGGGGAACATCCTCCGCGCGACAGGAAAGGAACTGCAAGATGAGAATGTCTTCTGTTTCCATTGCGCTTATCGCAGCGCTGCTTTTATCCGCTTGCGCGGCGGGCGCGGGCAACGCCCCGCGGTGTGCGTCCGCGCCGGAGCAGGCGGCTGTTTGGGTGCAAACGCCCGAACCCGCCGCACAGCCCGCCCCTTCGGTGCAGAGGATTTCCGCCATGCTGCCCGTGCTGGATTCTCTCGTGCGCGCGCTGGGGATCGAGGGCGAGTCGGCCTATGCCCCGGACAACGCGGAATTTTTCTGGACAACGCTGTACCTGACGGGCGTAAACTGGGGGCATACCCATCCCCTGGCGCGGCAGGAGGACGGAGCGGCCGTTGTGCCCGCCCAGACCATGCAGGAGTTTGCCGGCGCCGCCTTTTTCGATTGCAGCCCGCCCCTGCCCGCCATACCGGAGAGCCTTGCGCAGAGCGTCTTTTATGACGAGGCGCTCGGCGCGTACCGCCTTGCACCCTCGGATATGGGCGAAACGACCGTGCGGATCGACCGCTATACGCTTGAGCCGGGCGGCGGCGCGGTGGTTTACGCGGGGTTATACGCAGGCGACGGGCAGCTTGGCCAACTGCGGTTTGTGCTCGCGGACAACCCCGTAACCGGCGCACGCTATCCTTACGGCGTGACGGCCGCCGAAAATCCGCGCGTGCACGAAGCGGCCTGGCGGCAGCTTCCCGAAGGCGGCGGACAGATGGACCTGGACGGCGACGGCGCGCCGGAAACCGTGGAGCTTGCCGTGCGGCAGTACGATGCGGCGGAGCTGACCGTGCGCTGCGGCGGAACGACGTATACCGACACGTTCGATTACTTCTACAACCCGCAGCTGTTCTTTGCCGATACCAGGACCGGCGACGGCGGCGTGGAGCTGTATCTTTGCGGCGACATGGCCTCGGAGGATTATGTGACCTATGTCTACCGCATTGTGGATGGACAGGTGCAAAAAACCAGCCTTTGGGGCCATGTGGAGTATGCCGACGGCCAGGGCCGCGTACGGATGGAAACATGGATCGATGTGCTGGGCAGCTGGAGCGCCGCGTGCTGGTATGCGCTGTCGGATGGCTTCACGTTTGAGCGCGCGTCGGACTACGCCGTTTACCAATACCCCGGCATGCGCGGCGACCGCGGGCTTATAATCGGGCGCGCGGGTCTGCCCGCCGTAACCGCTGAAGAGGGCGAGCCGGCGGAGCTGGCTGCCTCCACCCGGCTGCTGCCCGTTGCAACGGACTGTTTAAGCTACGTCGTCTGCGAGCTGGACAGCGGCGAAACCGTGCGCATCGAGGTGACGCCGATGGAGGACGTCTGGGAATGGCGCATCGGCGGCGTGCCGGAGACGGATTGGTTTGGCGAAGTGCTGTACTCCGGGTAAGCGGCGCATGTTTCCCGCGCGACGGCATACCCGTGTGCGCTTGCAGGGAGGGTTCCGTGTCAAGCCGGGCAGGGGCCCGTCGGCAATAGGTGTTTGGGGCGCGGTGCTCACGGTCATATTCGGCGTGTTCCGGACCATTATGACCGTTTCCATGCATGCGCCCGCATTCTTCCCCGCGTTCGGCGTGCTGTTCGTCATCACGGGCGTGATGATCGGCGTATACCACTACAAAAATGCGACGGGTAAAAACCGCTGTTCGGTGTTTGACATTACAGAAGACGGCGAGGAGCCGGACCCATGGCAGCCGCGGGGAAATGCGCCTTGTACGGGCGCAGCGTACGCCGGACGCCGGCTTTGCAGGAGCGCCTTTGTTCGCCGGAAAACGCGCCCACGGGCCACGGCGTTTCCGGCCATCAGGAATCGAGGAGGAACCCAATGAAATTAGGTGTCATCGGCTTGCCCAACGTAGGCAAGAGCACGCTGTTCAACGCGATTACGCAGGCGGGCGCGCAGGCGGCCAACTACCCGTTTTGCACCATCGAGCCCAACGTGGGCGTGGTGGCCGTGCCGGACGGTCGGCTCGACGTACTGGCAAAGATGTATCACCCGGAAAAGTATACGCCCACAACCATCGAGTTTGTGGATATCGCGGGCCTTGTGCGCGGGGCAAGCCGGGGCGAGGGCCTGGGCAACAGGTTCCTTTCGCATATCCGCGAGGTGGACGCGGTGGTGCACGTGGTGCGCTGCTTTGCCGATGAAAACGTGGTGCACGTCGACGGCAGCGTCGACCCGGTGCGCGACGTTGAAACCATCGGACTGGAGCTGGTGTTTGCGGATCTCGAAACGGTGGAAAAGCGCATGGAGCGCACGCGCAAGCTGCAAAAAGGCGGCGATCAAAAGCTGCTGGCCGAGTTGGGCCTGCTCGCGCGCGTCAAGGCGCATCTGGAACGCGGCGGGCCTGTGCGCAGCATGGAGCTTGGCGACGGGGAGCGCGAGACTGTGCGCGGCATGTTCCTTTTAACCGGCAAGCCGGTGATCTATGTGGCCAACGTGGCCGAGGACGGCCTGGGCGGCGCGCCGGACGTTTCCGTGCGCGCGCTGTACGGGCTGGCAGCGTCCGAGGGCGCAGAGGCCATCACCGTGTGCGCCAGGCTCGAGGAGGAGATTTCCGAGTTGCCGCAAGAGGAGAAGCAGGCGTTCCTGGCCGAAATGGGAATCGCCGAATCCGGCCTCGACCAACTGGTCAGGGCGTGCTACCGGCTGCTGGGGCTCATTAGCTTTTTGACCGCCGGGCCGAAGGAGGTGCGCGCGTGGACGATCCGGCGCGGCGACAGGGCGCCGCAGGCGGCGGGCGTGATTCACACGGACTTTGAGCGCGGGTTCATCCGCGCGGAGATCGTGCCGTATGAAACGCTCGCGGCACTCGGCAGCATGGCCGCGTGCAAGGAAAAGGGGCTCGTGCGCAGCGAGGGCAGGGATTACGTCATGCAGGACGGCGACGTGACGCTGTTCCGCTTCCACGTATGAGGTTCCCCCCTGTGTTGTATTGCTTTTATGCGCAACCGCAGGGCATGCGGCATACGGTGCGCGGGCCGCGGAATCGGCCGCAGGGCCGCCATGCCGTTGTGTTGCGGTCGAAGGCACGCTTCGGCTGAAATCATGCCGTCTCCGCGCATGCGGCGGCAAACCGACGAAGGGAGCGCGCAATGAAAAAACTGCGCAGGGGCGTCCGGCCCATCCAGGTCCTTCCGCTGAGTTTCCTGATTATCATCGGCGTGGGCACGCTGCTGCTGATGTTGCCGCAGGCAACGGCGGACGGCGTGCGGCTGCCGTTTGACGACGCGCTGTTTACAGCCACGTCCGCATCGTGCGTAACGGGGTTGATCGTGCGCGACACGGGCACGTTTTTTTCGCCGTTTGGCCAGGCGGTCATTCTGCTGCTGATCCAGGTCGGCGGGCTGGGCTTTATGACGATGGCGACCGTGCTGTTCATGCTCATGGGCAAGCGCATCTCTTTAAACGAGCGCATGGCGCTGGCCGAAGGCCTGGGCGAAAGCCGCCTGCAGGGCATCGTGCGGCTGTGCAGGAGCGTGGTCGCGGTCACGGCCGTGTGCGAGCTGACCGGAGCGGCGCTTCTCGCGGTGCGGTTCGTGCCGCAGTTCGGCGCGGCAAAAGGCGCGTGGGTGAGCGTTTTTACAAGCGTCTCCGCCTTTTGCAACGCGGGTTTCGACCTGATGGGCAACTATGCGTCGTTTACCAATTATGCAAACGATCCCTATGTGCTGCTGGTGATTTCACTGCTGATTATCACCGGCGGCCTTGGGTTTGGCGTGGTGCTCTCCCTTTTAAATGCAAAGCGTTTTTCCAGGCTGAAGCTGCACGCCAAGCTTGTGGTCGTGGGTACGGCGTGCCTGCTGGCCGTGGGCATGGCGGCTTTTTTCGCGCTCGAATACCATAACCCTGAAACGCTTGGCGGCATGCCGCTTTGGCAAAAGCTCGTCAACGCGCTGTTCCAGTCCGTCACGCTGCGCACGGCCGGCTTTAACGCCATCGACCAGCTTGCCATGCTCGATGCGTCCAAGGGAGTCGGCATTCTTTTGATGCTCTTTGGCGGCGCGCCCGCGGGCACGGCGGGCGGTCTGAAGATCACCACAATGATTACGCTGGCGCTCTACGTGCGCGCGTATGTGCGCGGCAAGGCGGAAACGACGGCTTACGGCCGTACCATCCCGCGCGAGCAGCTCCGCCGGGCAATCACGCTGTTTTTCTGCGGCGTCAGCTACCTGCTGACGATGACCATCGTCATTTCCGCGGCGGAAACCGGCCGGGCGGCCGGTGCGTTCGGCATCTGGAACCAGCTGTATGAGGCCACGTCCGCGCTGTGCACGGTCGGCGTATCCGCCGGCGTAACGGCGCAGGCGAGCGTGTTTACGCGGATGATGCTGGCCAGCATGATGTATGTCGGCCGGGTCGGGCTTCTGACCGTGGCTATGGCGCTGACCGACAGCGGCCATCCGGAAGCAATCATCCGGTACCCGGAGGAAAGCGTCATGATCGGCTGAACAACAAAAAACAGGGCCCTTTTTAAAGGGGTAACCGTGTTCCCTTCCCCCGCGGGGTCCCGGCCGGCGAAGCGCACAGGGACTCCATCGGTTAAGGGCCGAGGCTCTGAACAATCCCGGCGCTATTGGGGGCTGATGCGCGCGCAGCGCATGGAATCGTGCCGTTAGCGGCGCGTATATAGGCCCGCGTAGGGCAAAGCAGAAAGGAAATCGAAGCGATGCAGAAAAATTTCATGGTGATCGGACTCGGGCGCTTTGGCATCAGCACGGCAAGGATGTTGTTCCGGCTCGGCCACGAGGTGCTTGCCGTGGACAAACGCGGCGATCGCGTCAACAGCATTAAGGACGACGTGACGCACGCCGTCCAGGCGGATACCACCGACGAGCATGTGGTGGCGCAGCTTGGCGTGGGCAATTTCGACTGCGTGGTCGTCTGCATCGGCGATGATATCCGCGCCTCCACGCTGACCACCGTGCTCTGCCGCGAAAAGGGCGCAAAGCGCATCATCTGCAAGGCACAGGATGATTTGCATAAGTTGCTGCTGCTCAAGACCGGCGCGGACTCGGTCGTGATGCCGGAGCTGGACGGGGGCGCGCGGCTGGCGCGTTCGCTTGTCGCGCAGGGTGTGCTCGACTCGCTCGATCTGTCCGAGGAATACAGCCTCAATGAGATCCTCGTGCCGGAGACCTGGGTCGGTAAAACGCTGGCGGGGCTTGACGCGCGGAATCAATACGGCATGACGATTGTGGCCATCCGGCGCGAGGGCAACCTCCACATCAACATCGATCCCAACGCGCCGTTTTCGCCCGGCGACACGCTCTATGCCATCGGCAGCAACAAGGCGTTTGAGGATTTGCAATAGGCGCTTTTTTGAAAAGCCTCCCCGCGCTATCCTGCGCGGAGCCGGCCCGCCCAAAAGGTATGATGCGGATCGCTTCCCCGCCCGCGCACGGCGCGGCAAGGACGGCAGACGGCTTTCAATCATGGTCAAGGACGACATGCGCATGTCCGCCGCCCATACTTTGCGCATTTTGTCGTCCGGGAACCCCTGGGCGGGAGGCAGCATGCGGCTGCATTGTTAAAATAACGTTTTTTAACAGACCGGCGCCCTCCCGCGCCATCTTGCGCAAAGGCTTTCCACCCGTTAGAATAAGAGCATATGAGCATTCGAACACAAATCGCCGCCGCGTGGGACAGCGCGGCCACACGCAACGCAAAGCAGGCCGCGCCGCTGACGCTGGCATATGTCGGCGATACGGTTTATGATCTGTATGTGCGCACGCGCCTGCTCGATACACTCGACGCAACGCCGCATACGCTGCACATGACCGCCGCAAAGCTCGTGTGCGCGGCCGGACAGGCCGCCGCGTTCCGCCGCGTTGAGACCATGCTGACGGATGAGGAGCGAACCGTCTACAAGCGCGGACGCAACGCCCATAGCGGCACGCTGCCCAGAAACGCCAGCGTTGCAGATTACCACACGGCCAGCGGCTTCGAGGCGCTCATCGGCTGGCTGTACCTGAGCGGACAGGACGCGCGCATGACGCAGCTGATGCGCCGCGCGCTTTCACAGGAGGATTGACATATGGCACAAAAGGGCTATTTCTCGGGCAAAACGGAATATGACCGCAAGCGTTCCGGCGGCGATTCCGGCAATTACGGCCAATCCGGCAGCGGCCCGCGCGGCTATGGTAAGCGCGGCGACGGCCCGCGCCCCGGCGGCGATTCCGGCAATTACGGCCAATCCGGCAGCGGCCCGCGCGGCTATGG
>CAYUTA010000024.1:34718-37850 GCA_964447605.1 uncultured Oscillospiraceae bacterium
CCGGCAGCTACGGCCAATCCGGCAGCGGCCCGCGCGGCTATGGTAAGCGCGGCGACGGCCCGCGCCCCGGCGGCGATTCCGGCAGCTACGGCCAATCCGGCAGCGGCCCGCGCGGCTATGGTAAGCGCGGCGATTCCGGCAGCTACGGCCAATCCGGCAGCGGCCCGCGCGGTGGAAATGACCGGCCGCGCTATGACGAACGCCGCGTGCCCGGCGTACGCGAAGCGACGCCGGAAGCGGCGCAGCAGGACGATGCCGATGCGTTGCCGTTTCTCATCATCGGGCGCAACGCCGTGCGTGAAGCGGTCAAAGCCGGCCGCAGCATCGACCGCATCCTGGTTTCCGCAGAGCCGGACGGCTCGCTGCGCGAAATCATTTCCCTTGCGCGCGACCATAAAATTCCGGTGCGCGAAACGGACAGAAAGGCGCTCGACGCGCTCTGCATGCCCTTTGGCCACGGCGGGAAAACCGCCAACCATCAGGGGATCGTCGCCTATGCCGCGGGCGTGAGCTACTGCGGCGTGCAGGACATCCTCAACATTGCCGCCGCGCGCGGCGAGCAGCCGTTTGTCATCGTGCTCGACGGCATCATGGACCCGCATAATCTCGGTTCCATCATCCGTAGCGCGGATTGCGCGGGCGCGCACGGGGTCGTCATCGGCAAGCGCCGCAGTGCGTCGGTAACGGCGGCGACGGTCAAGGCCGCCGCGGGCGCGACGGAGCACGTTGCCATCGCGCGGGTGACGAATATCGCCGCGGCGATTGCGGAGTTGAAAAAGGCAGGGCTCTGGATCGCCGGCGCAGACATGGCCGCGCCCGCCATGTCCACCAAAAACCTCTCCGGCGCGCTCGCGCTGGTCATCGGCAGCGAGGGCGGCGGGCTTGGCAAGCTTGTCGGCCAATCATGCGATTTTCTGGCGTCGATCCCCATGCACGGGCAGCTGGACTCGCTCAACGCGTCCGTTGCCGCGGGCATCCTGATGTTTGAAAAGCGGCGGCAGGACGAGGCCGCGGGGCGGCAAACATGAACGATTATGCGGCGTACACCGACGAGGCGCTCATCACCGCCCTGCGGGAGGGTGATAAACCCGCCGAGGAGACGCTGTATGCGCGCTACAAGCAGGTGGTGCGCAGTAAGGCGCGCACGTATTTCCTGGTGGGCGCAGACCGCGAGGACATCATTCAGGAGGGCATGATCGGCCTGTATAAGGCCGTGTGCGACTATGGGTTTGATAAGCAGGCGTCGTTTCGCGCGTTTGCGGAGCTTTGCATCACGCGCCAGATCATTTCCGCCATCAAAAGCGCGACGCGCAAAAAGCACATGCCGCTGAACACGTACGTTTCGCTCAACCGCTCCGTGTTCGAGGGCGATTCCGAGCGTACGCTCATCGACATGCTGACAAGTACGCATATCAGCGATCCGGAAAAACTGTTTATCGACCGCGAAAATTATGAAGCGGTTGCGCTGCATATCAACGACTCGCTGAGCAGACTGGAGAAGGGCGCGCTTTCATTATATTTGCAGGGGTATTCGTACCAGCAGATTGCCGACGCGCTCGGCAAGTCCACCAAGTGCGTCGACAACGCCATCCAGCGGGTAAAAAAGAAGCTCGAGGAGCAGCTGAAAAAATGAGGCCGGCGGCCGCGCGGCGCAGCGTTTCAATGTAGACATTTTATGCCGGGAACCGCGCTTTACGCGCCGAAGCGGATGCCGGCGCCGGCAAAAGGAGACCCATATGGAAAAATTCACCCAGAATATCCGGGATTTTTTGGCGGGGGACGTGGTCAGATTCCTCCTGTCTCTGCTGTTTGCGGTGATCGTTGTGTGCATCGGTTTCCGACTCATCCGCCTGTGCATGCGCGCGTTTGACCGTTCCAGGCTCGCCAGCAGAATGGACCCTACGGCGCATTCGTTTGTACGCAGCCTGTTCTCCATCGCGCTCAAGCTGCTGCTTATGGTCACCATTGCGGGAATCGTGGGCATCCCCACCGCGTCGATCATCGCCGTGCTGGGCAGCGCAAGCGTCGCTATCGGCCTGGCCATGCAGGGCAGCCTGTCAAACCTTGCGGGCGGCGTGATGATTCTGCTGTTCAAGCCGTTCGTACAGGATGATTTTATCGAGGTGGCGAACGTCGAGGCGGGCCGCGTCGCGGATATCTCGATTTTTTACACCACGCTGGTTACGGTGGACAACCGGCGCATTGTCGTCCCCAACGGCACGGTGTCCAACGCGTCGGTCACCAATTACACAAGCCAGCCCAAGCGCAGGCTGGACGTCGCCTTCTCCGTGGAATACGCCGCGGACAGCGGGCATGTGCGCGACGTCATCCTTTCCATTGCCTCCGGGCGTGAAAAGATCGACCGGGACCCCGCGCCCGCGGTCGTGCTCAAAATGATGGGGGATTCTTCCGTGCTTTATGAGCTGCGCGCCTGGTGCGATAATGACGATTACTGGAACGAACGGTTCGCTATCATCGAGTTGGTCAAAAAGCGCTTCCAGGCCGAGGGCATCGGCATCCCGTTCCCGCAGATGGACGTCCATGTGGTATAGCAGGGCCGTCCCGGCCCTGCGCATCCCCCTGCGCGGCAGGTTCCGCACGCGTTTGACCTGCCCCTTTACAAAAGTTTCACAACCACTACATATTGTGGTTTTTTTCATGTCACAGTTTCTTTTCGTCAAGATAACAGATTCTTCATACCTTGCTAAGGACTTGTTCACAACCTCCTGCTACAATAAAACCATCGTAAGAACCCGATACGAAAGAACGGAGCAAAGGAGAGAACGACTATGTTGAACAGGTTGTATATCATCGCATACCTTTGGAAAATCCGCCATAAAAAGACCGCGCGCGGCGTCAGCGCGGCGGCATAGGCCGTATCGCGGGCCTTCTCAGGGCCGGGGTTCGTATTCGCTGCGGCAAAACCCCATAAACCTGCCGCTGGGGGCGCGGCAGACAGCATGTCAAAAAAGGGACTTTGCCACTTTATAACAGTCCTCAAAATATCCGGCGGCGGACAGACGTTGTTCGTATGGACAAATGAATTCAGCCTGAGGGCCGCCCAAACCGGGCGGCCCCAGTCCGGCAAAAAAGCCTATTATTTGCGGGGACAACCGCATGCTTCCCGCCGCC
>CAYUTA010000025.1:0-37443 GCA_964447605.1 uncultured Oscillospiraceae bacterium
GTCCTCCGCCTTAGGAGGCGGACGCTCTATCCTGCTGAGCTACGGAAACTTGGTATGTAGTTTTTCGTGCAGCCAGACTGGATTAGGAGGCGGACGCTCTATCCTGCTGAGCTACGGGCGCATGTTTTTTTGGCGGGCAAGCTGTCCGCGCCAGAATGCGCCTCCCCGGTTCCAAAGGTCAATGGAAAAACATTCACACCCCGGCCAAACGGCCGGGCCGCCCATGTCCGCAACCGGCTGGACAGGAACAAATGGGGCTGCGTACGCGCCGCCGCCCTGCCGGCCCTTTTGCAGCGCGCATAAACCCCAGTCCAATGCGCCCAACAACGCTTTATTATATCTGCGCGTGCGCATTCTTGTCAACCAGGGCGGAAACAAACGCAGCGCATTTTTCCGCCACCAGTTCCCTTTCCCGCCCATACGTGCAGCCATGCGGGGAGTTTTCCAGATAGATATATTCGCATGACGGCACGTTGACCGCGCCCGCTTTCCAGATATCGAGACTCTTTGCGTCCACCTTGTCGTCGTATCTGGCGTTGAACATGATGGTCGGGCAGCTGATGCGGTTCAGGCCCGCGCGCAGGCGCTTGCACAGCCGGTTTAAATCCACCAGCTTTTTTGTGGAAAAGCCGTCGTACATCTGCGCGTATGGATTGTGCCGCCAGCCGGTATGCGAACCGGAGTCCCCGTTGTAGCTGACGGCAGAAATCAGCCAACTGATGCGGCGGGCCATATGCAAATATGGCTGCATTTCGATGGGCGCACAGATGAGCGCGAGTCCGTCGAGAGGGCGCATCGTGGCGAGGAGGCCGGAAAGAATCCCTCCCAAAGACAGTCCCAACGCATAGATCTGCGTGCAGTTTTCCGCTTTAAGGCGGTCGTAGGCGTCCAGGACGCATGTCAGCCACGCCTCGCCGGTGGATGCGTTCAGTTTCCGCACGGTTGTACCATGGCCGGGAAGGGTGGGCGAAACAACCGTATAGCCTTTTTCTATCAGCGCATCGGCTACGACCCGAATGTTGGCCGGCGTGCCGCCGATGCCGTGCAGCGTAATGCAGCCGACGTCGTTCCCCTTATGAAACAGAGGCTGGGAGATGTCGCCGTCAAAGGGCGGAAACACGTCAAACACCTGCGGATTGGGCAGATACTCAAGGAGCGCCCGGAGCTTGGATTTTTTCTTCATAACAAACCTCTTGCGTTTGCATTGCCTGGATTCATTGACCCGGCGGCCGATATTCCGACCGGCGGGCACGATGAACGGCCATGCGCCCGGCCCGCTCCGGAAGGTCCATATACGGCCGGCTGCAAAATACTGCAATATCAACCGGCGTTTGCTGCGCCTCGGAAGCCGCATCCGTTCTTGCGGCAAAATCGTGTGCAGCCGCAAAGTGGAGGATGCGGCTGTTTGTAGTACGGACGCGCAATACGCGCCCTTACAATCCGCAACACGGGCATACAGCCGGAGGACGAAAAACATCCTTTTCCGATGGCTGAAACGGCGCGGCCATTCGGGATTGCAGCTGCTTGCCCCGCGCTTTGCCGCACGTTCCCGTCAAAAAACGCAGGTTTTAACGGCCCGGAAGCTCACAGAAGCTTTTTCGTCTGGCGGTATACGTCGCCGGATCCAACCGTCACGACCAGATCGCCCGGCTGCCCATGCTCGTCAAGATATGCGCGCACATCTTCAAATGTGGGCAGATAGACGGCGTTGTGCGTACCGGCGGTGATGCTGTCGACCATGTCGCGCGCGTGAACGATGCCAGTGTCGCGCTCGCGGCCGGGGTAGATATCCGTAACCAGCACCGTGTCCGCATCCACAAAGCAGGTCACATTCCCGGTGAACAGCGTTTTGGCGCGCGTATAGCTGTTGCACTGAAACACGCAGTATAAGCGCTTGTGCGGCACGCGGCTGGCCGCGTCGAGCGTTGCGGCGATCTCGCCCGGATGATGGCCGTAGTCATGATAGACCGCGATGCCGTTACGCGCGCCATAGTATTCAAACCGGCGCTTGGTGTTGTGGAACTCGTGCAGCGCTTCGGCAAACTGTGTAAACGGCACGTCAAGCTCCATGGCGACCGCGCATGCGCCCAGCGCGTCGGCCACGCTGTGCCGGCCGGGCACGGACAGCTGTACGCAGCCCATCCGCTTGCCGTCCCTGACCACGGTAAACCCCGCGTTGCCCTGCTTGTCAAAGGAAAGCCTGGAGACGGTGTAATCCCCTTCCGTCAGACCGTAGGTCACCACCCGGCGCGGGCAGCGTCCGGCCAGCGCGCGCACATGTGGATCGTCCACACAGGCGATGAACGTGCCGTCCTCCGGCAACAGCGCCAAAAATTTTTCAAAGGCGGTAAGAATGTGCTCAAAATCGCCATAATAATCAAGATGATCGTTGTCGATGTTGCTGATGAGCGCGACGGTCGGACGCAGCGTCAGAAAGCTTTCGACATATTCGCATGCTTCGGTAACAAACAGCTCCTGTCCGCCCACGCGCACGCCGCCGTGCAGCAGGTCGACATAACCGCCCACATGGATGGTTGCGTTCGTGCCCGCAAGTTCGTTAACGCTCGCAAGCATGGAGGTAATCGTGGTCTTTCCGTGACACCCGGCAATGGCGACGACCTGCCGGAACCGTTCCGAAATCTGGCCGAGCGCCACACTGCGCTCCAGCTCCGGAATACCCAGTCCGCGCGCGAGCACCCGTTCGGGGTTATCCGGCCGAATGGCGGCGGAGTAAATGACAAGCTCCGCATCGCGCACATAGTCGCCCGTATGGCCGATGGAATAAGGAATGCCCTCGTCGTCGAGCGCGTCGGTAAACTGCGTACGCTCGCGGTCGGAGCCGGTTACGATATGGCCGTGATTTTTTAAAATTTGCGCAAGGCCATTCATACTGCATCCGCCGATGCCGATCAGGTGAATCCGTTTTGCCCCGTCGATATGCGCCATGCTGTTACATTCTCCAATTTCCAATAATCAACTTTATTATTATACGTCAGAGCCGGGTTTGACGCAACTGATTTGGGTAAGCTATTTATTAGCCCGAGTATCGGTACCGAAATAAACTTTGGCGAAAATATATTGAAAAAGGAGGGTATACAGAATGTCTTTCAATCAGGAGACGAACAAGCAGTCCGTTCAGAATCAGAACCAGAAGCAGAAGCAGCAGAACCAGCAGCAGAACCAGCAGCAAAAGCAGAAGCAGCAGAACAACGAGTACCAGTTCTAACGCTGTACGGCATGGAGGAACGCTATGCCCGATAACAAAAAAAGTCGTTTGCAGGCCGTGATGGACACGCTGCGCTATCAAAGCGCCAGCGGCGGAATCCCATCGGATGTGCTCGGCAGCTATACCGGCAATGCGATGGATGGAGACAGGCCCATTCAGGACGCGGACGATCTGTAAAAAAACACGGCCATATCCCGGCGGATATGGCCGTGTTTCCGTAAATATACACACGCCGTCCCGGCGCGTCCGGAGCCCAATCCGGCAATTTGCGGTATATTCATGCGCGCATGTGTTCATACTCGCATTGAGAGGTGATTCCATATGATGCGTGCAATTTCTTTTGAAAAACCGATACGGCTGACCGCCTTCTGCCTCGTTCTCGTGCTGCTTGCCGCGCTGGTTTTTCCCCTGGCGCACGGCGCGCGCGCGGAGGCGGACATTCTGCGGCTGCATATTCTTGCAAACAGCGATTCGGCGGCCGATCAGAGGGTCAAGCTGCTGGTGCGCGACGCCGTGTTGCAGATCCTGCCCGCCTGCAATAGCGCGGCGGAGGCCGAGGCGTATCTTCTGACGCATGGACAGGAGGTTTTGGCGTTGGCCGAACGGACTCTGCGCGAAAACGGCTTTGATTACGGCGCGCAGCTTTTGCTGGGCAAATGCGAGTTTCCCGACCGAAGCTATGGCTGCGTGACATACCCGGCCGGAGAATACGAGGCGCTGCGCATTGTGCTTGGCAGCGGCGGCGGACAAAACTGGTGGTGTGTGCTGTTTCCGCCCCTGTGCATCGTCACGACCGAGCAGGAGCCGCTGCCCGAGGTGGACGAACTGGAGTTTGAAAGCAGCATTCTTGCATGGGTTCGTTCCTGGGGGGAGAAAGCATGAAAAGGCGGCCATCTCCCTTCCATGCGCTGCGCCTGATGCAGTGGCTATGCCTGTTTGTAACGCTTGTAATCGTGATGGTGGCCGTGCAGCCAGCGGCGTTTGCCGCAGCGCTGCGGCGTGGTTCCAGCGGAGACGACGTGATCAAGCTGCAAAAGAAGCTCAAAAACTGGGGCTATTATAGCGGCGGCGTAGACGGCGTATTCGGCAGCGGCACAGAGAAAGCGGTTATGTACTTTCAGCGTAAAAACGGGCTGACTCCAGACGGCGTGGTCGGCAACGCAACGGCAAAGGCGCTCGGGCTCACGCTGTCCGGCAGTTCATCGTCCGGCGGCGGTTCCTCGCAGTCCTCTGCCAGCGGCGACACCTACCTGCTTGCAAAGTGCATTTATGGCGAGGCCCGGGGCGAAAGCTATAAGGGTCAGGTCGCGGTTGCGTCGGTCATCCTCAACCGCGTCAAGTCGAGTAAGTTTCCAAACAGCATCGCGGGCGTGGTCTACCAGCCCGGCGCGTTCGACGTGGTCAGTGACGGGCAGATCAATCTTTCGCCCAACGATTCGGCCCTCAAGGCGGCAAAGGACGCCATGAACGGCTATGACCCGACCGGCGGCTGCATCTATTATTACAATCCCGCCAAAACAACCAACAAATGGATTCGTTCCCGTCCGATCATCGTGACCATCGGGCAGCACGTTTTCTGTAAGTGAGGATAGCGCCATGAAAAACATGGATTCAGAACATCCGGGCAAGAGCGGCCCGGGACAGGCGATTTTTGAACCCGCCGGGGAGGAGCCGCGTCCTTCCCACATAAAGGATTTGAGCCACGGGGACCCCACTAGGCGGCGCAACGGCCGGTTTCAGCTTGCCATTGCCATTGTCGTTCCCGTGGTGCTCGCGCTGGCGCTTGCGGCCGTATGCATTTGGGCCAGCGAGGAAAAAAAACAGGCCGAGGCGCGTGCAACGTCGCTTGAAACAATGGTGCAGTCCGGCTACCGGCAGGCGTTCTATGAGCTTTCCGACAATGTCAACGACATCCAGACCGCGCTTAAAAAGCTCCAGGTAACGGCCAGTCCGTCCCGCCATGTGCTGCTGCTTGCCGACGTCTGGCGGCTGTCCGGCGCGGCCGTGGCCAATATGGGAAACATCCCGAATTCGCATGTGGATTCCGCAGAGCTCAACAGCTTCGTTGTGCGTGTCGGCGACTACTCCCATGTGCTGACCCAGCGCATCCTCGCCGGAGGCATTCTCACGCAGGACGATTACAGCCAGCTCGACGCACTGTACGAGGCCAGTGTGAAAATTGGCAATAACCTTGCCGAACGCATGGCCGCCGACGACTTCCCCATCCAGTCGCTGGACGCCGACGGCTACTATACCGCCGCGGACACAGGCGCCGCACAGGGGCAGGAGAGCGAGGACAGCATCAGCGATTACCCGACGCTCATCTACGACGGGCCATTTTCTGAAAGCAACGAGGAGGTTGCGCCGCACGGCCTGCCCGAGGGCGAAATCGACGAGAACGCGGCCAAGCAGGCGGCGCAGCAATACCTTGGAGGCGGCGAGCTGACCGGCTCCGGCGTTGAGGAAGGCACCATTCCGGTGTACGGTTTCTATGGCACGGACGGCACGGGTCGCAATGTGGAGGTCACCGTCTCCAGGCAGGGCGGCGCGGTGCTTTGGATGATGGCCGAAACCGCGGCGGGTGAAGACGGCGTGCCGGATGAGGGGACCGTCTCGCGCATGCGCGATGCGGCCAAAGCCTACCTTGACGCGCACGGCTACAACGGCATGGAGGCAACCTATGCGCAGTTTTATGATGGTGTGGGCGTATTCAATTTTGCCGCGACGCAGGAAAATGTAATTCTGTACAACGATCTTATCAAGGTATACGTTGAACGCGCCAATATTACCGTGTGCGGCGTGGACGCCAACAACTACCTGATGATGCACGTTTCGCGTACGCTTCCAGCCGCGCAGCTGACGCGGGAGGAGGCGGCGCAGCGCGTATCCGACGCGCTTGAGGTGGCGTCGGTACGGCTGGCGCTTATTCCCAAAACCGCTTCTACGGAAACGCTGTGCTATGAGTTCAAGGGGACCTGCCGCGGCACGGAGTTCATCGTGTACATCAACGCCCTCACCGGCACGGAGGAAGAGATCTTTGAAATCATCAACTCCGAGGACGGCCAACTCGTTGTATAAATCCACAGCCGTTTCATTGTGCGCTTTCTGCCCGCGTCGATGGCGCGGGCAAATTCTTGCCTTTTAATCCGTCGCTGTCGCGCGCATCTTTTTCAATATTTTACTCTCCAGCCGCGAGACCTGCACCTGCGAAATGCCAAGTTGCTGCGCCACCTGCGTCTGGGTCTTGTCACAAAAATAGCGCAGCACGATAATCTGCCGTTCACGGCCGTCGAGCCTGCCGAGCAACTCGGCAATCAGCATGCGGTCGACCACCGCTTCCTCACGCACAGGCGCATGCAGCGTGTCCTCGAGCGTCGTATGATCGTCGTCGTAAACGCGCTCTGAAAGCGAGGCGACCGGACGCGCCGCGTCGAGCGCCAGCGCCAGATCCTCCACGGGCACATTGAGCGCGGCCGCAATCTCGGCCACACCGGGTGAAACGCCCGTTTCATCGGCAAGCTTTTCGCGCATGGCCAACGCCCGCGCGGCAAGCTCCTTGAGCGACCGGCCGACCTTGACGGGGCCGTCGTCGCGCAAAAACCGCTTGATCTCGCCGGCAATCATCGGCACGGCATACGTGGAAAAGCGCACCTCGTACACCGTATCGAACCGTGCGATGGCCTTGACCAGGCCGACGCAGCCAAGCTGGTACAAATCGTCGTACTCCGCGCCGCGGCCAAGATACCGCTTGACCACGGAGCGCACCAGCGCGAGATTGTCGTTTACCAGCGTATTCTGGGCTTCCTCGTCATCCTGCTGCGCGCGGATAATGAGCGCCATGGTCTCCTCGTGCGAAAGCATTGCCTACGCCTTGTTCTGTGCAATACGGCGGCGCATTGTAACGGTGGTTCCGCGCCCGGGCACGGATTTGATCTCCACCTCCTCCATGAACGCCTCCATGACCGTAAAGCCCATGCCAGAACGCTCCAGTTCGGGCCGCGTCGTATAAAACGGCTGGCGTGCAAGCTCGATATCTCGGATACCCACGCCGTTGTCGTGTACGGTGACGGCAAACAGATCGTCGTCAATGGTACAGTCCATCGTAATCATGCCCATCGTGTCCTCGTAGCCGTGGATGATGGCGTTTGTCACGGCCTCGCTCACGGCGGTACGGATATCGCTCAACTCCTCAATCGTTGGATTGAGCTGAGACACGAACGCCGCCGCTACGCTACGCGCAAACCCCTCGTTCAGCGACAGGCTGATGAATTCAAGATGCATTTCATTGTGCTGCATGTGCCTTCCCCCCTTATGCACGCTCGACCAGCGCGTACAGTCCCGACATCCTGAAGATGCGGTCGATGGACGTACGCATACCCGACACGATCATCTTGCCGCCGCGCGCCGATATGGTCTTGTAGCGGCCAAGCACCACGCCGAGACCGGCGCTGTCCATAAACGTCACGTCGCGCATGTCCAGCAGCATCTCGCGCACGGTCACGTCGCGCAGCATCAAATCGAGCGCGCCGCGTACCCGCACCGCACTGTGATGGTCGAGTTCCCCCGAAAGGTGTACGATCACCCGCGGGCCTCTGCGTACAGCATTGATTTCCATAACGGTTGCCGATCCCCCTAATTTGCTCTCCGGTGTATATTCTCTGCACAATTTCTGCACCCTGCCGCGAATGGCGGGGGCTTTTGTTGAAAAATGAGAAGTTCTCGTCCACGCCCTTTTCCAATGCGCCGGAAAATAATGCGGCGCTCCGGCCGCCGTAACCCCCGGCCTGGAAACCGCCCGGCGGCAATCTGCCAACATAATCCCATGGGACGGATACATATACTTTTACCATTATGGGACGAATCTATTCATTTGCCCGGCGTCTGCGCATTCCTGTAACGGCGGCAATCCTCGCGTTTCTCGCGCTTTCGCCGCCGTGGATACTGCGCGGCCTGAACCGGGAGGCATACGTCGGTTTTCTTAAAAAGCCCGAGCCGGAATGGCACGGGCGCATCGAGATCTGGCATGTCGCGGAATTCCGCGTCTATCAGGGCAGCGTGACCGACTATCTGCAAAAGCGCGCCGACGCCTACTGCCGGCGCCATGCGGGCGTGCACATCGACGTGGTGGGCCTAACGCTCAAGCGCTACAACGACCGCCTTGCGCGCGGTGCGTTTCCGGACGCATACTCGTTTCCATCAGGCCTTGTCTACCGCGAACAGCTCTTAGCCATCGAGCCTGCGCTGCCCGCCCTGCGCGGCGCGCTTAGCCCCGCGTCCGCCGACGGCGAAACGTACGCCGTGCCGTACCTGATGAGCGGATATCTGCTGGCGGCCAATACGACTCTGCTCACCACGCACGGGTTGGCGCTGCCGGAAACGCCGGACGGCGCGGCGATCAAGGCGCTGCTGCAGGCCGCGCTCAACCTTGCGGCCAAGGCGCCGCAATTATCCATGCCCCCCGTGCTTGCCGCGCGGATGGGCCTGACCGGAACGCTTGCCACACAGGAACAGTTCACGGGAGGGCAGACCGCGCTTGCCGTGCTCGACATACGCGCGCTCGGGGACGTGCTGCGCAGCGAAAAACTGAATCTGGCCGTCGAAACCATGCCGCTGACCAATTACACCGAGCAGGTGCTCTATCTGGGCGCGGCAAAAAACGTGGATGCGCAGAAAGCCGCTGTGATTGCAGACTTCATTGAATTCCTGCTTACCGACGACGAGCAGCGGCGGCTGACGTCGCTTGGGGCGCTTCCTGTAACGCGGCTGGAGGCGCCTCCGGTTTACACCGAGGAGCTGCTTGACGGCCTGTACCTTTCCTACGAGGCGCCCGCCGTGCCCGACCCGTTTGCCTATCAGCGGCACAAAGAAAAGCTTGCGGAGGAAGCGCTGGCCGCGCTGACGGGCGAACCCTTGGCGGTTACGTCGTTTTTTGAGCGAATGCAGGTTGTAGAAAACGGGAATATTTGATAGAATGTGGATATGGAAACAATGTTCGACCGTATTTGCCGCACGCTGAAAAACATGGATGTCAAGCGCGACGTGCCGCTTTCTACGCTGACGAGCTTCCGCATCGGCGGCCCGGCGTCGCTTGTGCTGCGTCCGCGCAATCCGGAGGAAGTCCGCCTGGCAATTCAGGCGTGCAGCCAGTTCGGCAGCCCCTATTGCATACTTGGCAACGGAACCAACGTACTCGCGCCCGACGCGGGCTATTGCGGCATGGTGATCCGGCTCGATACGCCGCTGACCAGCCCGGTGTTTCTCGGCACGAACGTAACCTGCCCCGCGGGCGCTTCGCTTGCCGTACTCGCGCGTGAATCGGTCAACAATGGGCTGCGGGGGCTGGAGGGGCTTTCCGGCATTCCCGGCACGGTCGGCGGCGCAATCGCCATGAACGCCGGCGCATACGGTGCGGAAATCAAGCACGTTGTCAAAAGCGTCCGTGTGCTTGAAGAAAACGGACACGTTGTGGATTATAACGCAAAGAAGTCCGATTTCGGCAACCGTACCAGCGCGTTTTGCGCACCCAAGCGCATTGTGCTCGTCGCCACGCTGTCCCTTTCACCCGACGACGGCGGCGCGCGGGAACGCATGAACGAGTGCACGCGCGTGCGCAAGGCCAAGCAGCCGCTTTCCCTCCCCAGCGCAGGCAGCGTGTTCAAGCGCCCCAAGGGTCGGTTTGCCGGCGCGCTCGTCGAGGGTTGCGGGCTCAAGGGCGTTTCCGTCGGCGGTGCGCAGGTCAGTCCCCTGCACGCCGGCTTTATCGTCAATACCGGCGGCGCAACCGAGCACGACGTGCTGACGCTCATCCGGCTGATTCAGCAGCGCGTGTACGAACAGACCGGCGTGATGCTCGAACGCGAGCTCAAGCTGCTTTCCGAGGTATAAGCCATGTATCTGCTGATTGTTACGGGTCTTTCCGGCGCAGGCAAGTCGCTTGCGCTGCGCTGTCTGGAGGAGCGGGGTTACTTTTGCGTGGATAACCTGCCCTCGAGCATGCTCCATGAATTCGTGCACCTTTGCCTGGCCGCTACGCCGCCGGTTAAAAAGGCCGCCGTTACCATCGACAGCCGCGAGAGCCTGCTTTCGCGCGGTTCGCAGGCGATCACCAGCGCGCTCGACGCGCTTGACGCGCCGTTTGAAATGCTGTTTCTCGACTGCCGTGACGACGTCCTCAAAAAGCGCTATAACGAGGTCCGCCGCCGCCATCCGCTCGGCGAGGCGGGCGACGCGGAAACGGGCGTGAAGCGCGAGCGTGTGTTTTTGCAGCCGCTGCGTGACCGCGCCAACTACATTCTTGACACCAGCGACGTACGTCCGCGCGATTTTTCCGGCCTGATCGGCAAGGTTCTGCCCGAATACGAAAGCAAGGATATGACGCTGCTGTTTTGCAGCTTCGGTTACAAGCGCGGCGTGCCCGTGGATGCGGATATCGTGCTGGACATGCGGTTTATGCCCAATCCGTTTTACTACCCCGAAATGCGTCCGCTTTCCGGACTGGACGCGGCGGTGCGCGATTTTGTATTTGCGCAGCCGTACGTTGGAACCTTTTTCGACACTGTGGAATCCATGCTCACGGCGATGCTCCCGCTGTATGCCGGGCAGGACAAGCATATCCTGCGCGTATGCTTCGGCTGCACGGGCGGGCGGCACCGCTCCGTGGCCGCGGCCGAGGAGATGGCGCGCCGGTTTGCCGGGAAAGGCTCCTCCATCCGCGTGTATCACCGCGATCTTGACGACGAAGCGCAGAGCATTCGCGAGCGGTTTCGAGACGGGGATTAAGCCGGCGAAAAACGTCTTTTTTTGCCCGGGGGTAACCGCATCCTGCCTGCCCCCCCTTGGGCGCAGACGGCAAAATGCACGGGAAAACGGCCTCTTGGCCCGCTCCGTTTCGGCGGACTTTGCCGCCAAAACCGGAACTTTGGGTCCAGGGCTTGCGGCCTTTCGCCATCCCGGGGATTTTGCTGCACGAATTATGAGGTGAGCCATTGTCCTTTTCTAGCCGCACAAAAGAAAGCCTTGCCCGCATCCGCGTCAGGCAGCCGTCACAACGGCTCGCGCAGCTTGGCGGGCTGACACTCTCGTGCGGCTCGCTCTGCATCGGCAGCAGCGGAACGGGCGCGGTCTACGTGACCGAAACACTCGCCGTGGGGCGGCAGATTGCCGAGCTTGCCAACGGGCGCTATACGCTCGACACCACGATGGAATTGACCGAGCAGGAACGCCGCAAACGGCCGCTGGTGAGCGTGACGCTTGCCGGAAAGGACGCCGAGCGCCTGCTGCTCGACACCGGGCTGCTCGTGCAGACCGCCGAAGGCGTGACGCTGTGCGACGACGTGCCGGAGGCGCTTACCGATCAGGGCGACGATGCGCGCGCGTTTCTGCGGGGCGTGTTTTTGGGCTGCGGCTCATGCTTAAACCCCGCGCGCGGCTATCATCTGGAGTTGGTGATGCGCGCAGAAGGCGTGGCCAGCGGCATCATCCGCACCATCGGCGCGTTCGGTCCGGTTGCCAAGCGTCACCGCCGCAAGGACAGGCAGGTGGTCTATTTAAAGGGCGAGGACGTTTCCGGTTTTCTGGCGCTCATCGGCGCGTCCTCCGCGGCGCTCGCGTTTGAAAACGTGCGCGCCGAGCGCGAGTTCCGCAACTATGTCAACCGCAAGAGCAACTGTGAGACCGCCAACATCGGCAAGACCGTGGACGCAGCGCTCATGCAGACGCGCGCCATCGAGATGATCGAGCGTACGATGGAGCTTGGCCGCCTGCCCACCTCGCTGTACGAGGCCGCCATGCTGCGTTTAAACCATCCGGAGGCGACATTGCAGGAGCTGGCCGATCTGGCCGAGATTGGAAAAAGCGGTATGAACCACCGGCTGACAAGGCTTATCAACATGGCGCGGGAGATTGAAGATGACTGACTTTGTCCATTTGCATGTGCATACGCAGTACAGCCTGCTCGACGGCGCGGCGCGCATCCCAGAACTGGTTGCGCGCGCAAAAGCGCTCGGCCAAAGGGCGCTTTCCATCACCGACCACGGCGTGATGTATGGGGTCGTTGATTTTTACCGCGCCTGCAAAAAGGAAGGGATCAAGCCCATTCTTGGAATGGAGGCATACGTTGCCCCGCGCTCGATGCGCGACCGAGACAGCGCGCGCGGCCGCGAATACGCCCACCTGATTCTGCTTTGCAAGAATGAAACGGGCTACAGGAACCTCATGTACCTTTCCAGCGAGGCGTTTTTACACGGATTCTATTATAAGCCGCGCATCGATTACACGTTGCTTGCCGAGCGCTGCGAGGGACTCATTTGCCTTTCGGCCTGCCTGGCCGGCGACATTCCGCAGGCGCTGATGCAAAACCGTTACGACGACGCCCTATCCGTTGCCAGGCGCCTGCAGGGGATGTTCGGCGGGGATTTTTATATCGAGCTGCAGGACCACGGCCTGCCGGAGCAAAGACAGGTGCTGCCGGGGCTGCGGCGCATCGCCGAAGAGATCGGCGCAAAATGCGTGGCGACCAACGACGTGCACTATGTTGCAAACGACGACGCCGAGGCGCAGGACGTGTTGCTCTGCATTCAGACGCAGTGCTTTGTCTCCGACGAAAACCGCATGCGCATGCAGTCCGACCAGTTTTACCTCAAGTCTGCCGAGGAGATGCTCTCCGCGCTGCCGGACGACGCGCAGGCCGTTGCCAACACCGCCGAAGTGGCTGAAAAATGTGATCTGGAGATTGCATTCGGCGTGCGCCGGCTGCCCGCGTTCACCGCGCCGGACGGGATGGAAAACGCCGCGTACCTGCACAAGCTGTGCGCCGAAGGACTGGCGCGCAAGCTGCCGGATGCGGAGGAACCCGCGCGTGAGCGCCTTGCCTACGAGCTCGGCGTGGTCGAGCGCATGGGGTTTGTGGACTATTTCCTCATCGTCTGGGACTTCATACACTATGCCAAAACCAACGGGATTGTGGTCGGCCCCGGCCGCGGCAGCGGCGCGGGCAGCCTTGCCGCGTACTGTCTCGACATTACCGACGTAAACCCGCTCCAGTACGGCCTGCTGTTCGAGCGGTTTTTGAATCCGGAGCGCATCAGCATGCCGGATTTCGATGTGGATTTCTGCTATGAGCGCCGGCAGGAGGTCATTGATTACGTCAGCCGCAAGTACGGCGAAGGCCACGTCAGCCAGATCATCACCTTCGGCACGATGGCTGCGCGCGCGGTCATCCGGGACGTGGGACGCGTTCTGAGCATCCCCTATGCCGATGTGGATAAGTTGGCCAAGATGGTGCCCGGCGAACTGAACATGACGCTTGCGCGCGCGCTAAGCATCTCTCCGGACCTTAAGGCGCTTTACGAAAGCGACGAGACTACGAAAAAAATCATCGACCTTTCCATAAAGCTGGAGGGGCTGCCGCGCCACAGCTCGACGCACGCCGCCGGCGTGGTCATCTCCGGCGTGCCGCTGACCAGCGTGGTGCCCCTGCAACTCAACGATACCATCGTCACCACGCAGTTTCCCATGACGACGCTCGAGGATCTGGGGCTGCTCAAGATGGATTTTCTGGGGCTGCGCACGCTCACGGTCATCCGCGACACGCTCGCGTTCATTGAGCAGGGCGGAAAACCCGTTCCGGACCTTGAGCGCATGACGTTTGACGATCCACGGGTCTTTGCCATGATCGCCGCCGCAGACACCGACGGGGTGTTCCAGATGGAATCCGGCGGCATGCGCCAGTTTCTGACCCAGCTGCGCCCGGACTGCTTTGAAGATCTGATCGCCGGGATTTCGCTGTTCCGGCCCGGCCCCATGGAGCAGATTCCGCGCTATGTACGCGGTAAGCACGACGCCAACGGCGTTTCCTATCTGCACCCCATGCTCGAGTCCATTTTGCGCACCACCTACGGCTGCATGGTCTATCAGGAGCAGGTGATGGAGATCGTGCGCGCGCTGGCGGGCTATTCGTATGGCCGCAGCGACCTTGTGCGCCGCGCCATGAGCAAGAAAAAACACGATGTGATGGCCAGGGAGCGCGCGTATTTTATCCGCGGTAACAGCGCCGAGGGCGTGGCGGGCGCGGTGGCAAACGGCGTGCCGGAGCCCGTGGCCAACCGTATCTTTGACGAGATGATGGATTTTGCGTCTTACGCCTTCAACAAATCCCACGCCGCGGCGTACGCGGTGCTGGCCTACCGCACGGCCTATCTCAAATACCATTATCCGGTTGAGTTTCTGACCGCGCTCATCAACAGTTACCTGGGCAGCTCCGATAAGGTCGCCGAGTATGTTTACAGCGCGCGCCGCCACGGCGTCACCGTGCTGCCTCCGGACGTGAACAGGAGCTTTGCGCGGTTTTCCGTGGAGGACGGCCGCATCCGCTTCGGCCTTTCCGCCGTGCGCAACGTCGGCGCCGCAGTCATGGAGGGGTTGGTTGCCGAGCGCGGTCAGAACGGGCCGTTCACCGACTTTTTCAACTTTACCGAGCGCGTGGGCGGACTCAACAAGCGCTTGCTGGAGGGATTGATCTGCGCGGGCTGCTTTGACGGCATGGGCGGCAGCCGCGCGCAGTATACCGCCGTGTACGAGCAGGCGCTCGACGCGGCCAACGCAACGCGAAAAACGCGCGAGACCGGCCAACTCTCGCTGTTCGACCTCGACGGCGGCGCGGAGGCGCTGCAGCGCGTGTCCATCAAGCTGCCAGGCGTGCCGGAGTGGAAGAACCAGCTCCTGCTGGCGCGTGAGCGCGAGGCGACCGGTCTATATCTCAGCGGCCACCCGCTCGATCATTTCAGCGCGGCGCTCGATCAGCTGCCCAACACGGTTTTGGAGCTGGCGGAGGCCGACGGCGTAACGGGTATCGCGGACAACGCCGGCGTGATCGTCGGCGGCATGTTAACCGGGTGCAAGCAAAAGCCCACCAAATCCGGAACAGGGCTGATGGGCTACGCCAACCTCGAGGGGGTGACCGGCAGCGTGGAATGCGTGCTGTTCCCGCGCACGCTGCAGCAATGCGCCGGGCTTTTCCACGACGACGTGCCCGTTTTGGCGCGCGGCCGGCTGAACATCCGCGACGAGCGCGGCAATTCGCTGCTCATCGAGGCGCTCGAGCCGCTCGGCGCCACTGCGGCCGCAACGGTATATCTTAAATTTGACGTGCTGACCAACGAGGCGATGCAGCGCGCTTCTGTGTTTTTAAAAAAATACCCGGGCAGTACGCCCGTGGTGCTGTTCGACGCGGCCAAGCGCGTGGGCAAAAGCGCGCCCAAGTCGCTGTATGTCAATGTAACGGAGGCGTTTCGCGCCGAGGCGGAGCGTACCTTTGGAAAGGATCATGTGGTAATCAAATGAAGCAGTTGAAGCAACAAACGCCGCGGACCCAGCGGCCGCCCGTGAATAAGAACGACGGCCTGACGCTGGCTATCGAATCGTTGACCGGCGAGGGGCAGGGCGTTGCCCGCGTGGACGGCTACGCCGTATTCGTGCCGGGCGCGCTTATTGGGGAGACCGTGGAGGCGCACGTCATCAAGGCGACCGCCACCTACGCCGTGGCAAAGGTTGTCAGGGTGCTTTCCGCCGCGCCCGAGCGCGTCGCCCCGCGCTGCCCGGTGTTCGGCCGGTGCGGCGGCTGCGCGATGCAGCACCTTGGCTATGCCGGGCAGCTTGCCGTCAAACAGCGTCAGGTATACGACGCGCTTACGCGCTTAGGCGGCCTTGTCGAGCCCCCCATGCGCCCCATTCTGGGCATGGACGACCCGTGGCGCTACCGCAACAAGGGCAGTTTTCCCCTCGGCATGCAGGCCGGAGCGGCCGTGTTCGGCTTCTATGCCGGGCGCAGCCACCGGCTCGTCCCGCTGTACGATTGCCCCATTCAGGACGCGCGCATCGTGGACATTGCGCGCCGCGTGGCCAATTGGGCCAACGAGGCCGGCGTTACCGTTTATGACGAGCAGACCGGAAAAGGCTGGCTAAGACACGTCATGGCGCGCGCGCTCACGACCGGTGAGACGATGGCCGTTGTCGTCACAAGCACGCCGCCCGGCGCCCCGCAGTCCGCCGCGCTCGTTTCCGCGCTTGCCGGGGTAGACAGCGTCTGGCATAATCTCAACCCGCGCGCGACCAACGTCATCTTTGGCGAGCGCTTCACCCTGCTTGCGGGTAAGCCCACGCTCACCGAGGTCATTGGCAATCTCCGTTTTTCCGTCAGCCCGCAGTCGTTTTTGCAGATCAACGCCACGCAGACCGAGGCGCTGTACGAGGCGGCGGTTTCGCTGCTCGACCCACAGCCGGACGAGACCGTTGTGGACGCATACTGCGGCATCGGCACAATCTCGCTCATGCTGGCGGCCCGCTGTAAGCGCGTGATCGGAATTGAACAGGTATCCGCCGCCGTCGAGGATGCGCGGCAAAACGCCGCGGACAACGGCTTGACCAACGCTACATTCCTCTGCGGCGACACGGAGGCAATCTTGCCGAAGGTGATTTCGGAGGGCCCCCCCATCCACGCCGTCCTGCTCGACCCCCCGCGCAAGGGCTGCGACGAACGCGCGCTTGCCGCCGTTGTGCAGGCCGCGCCGGAAAGGCTCGTTTACGTCTCCTGCAACCCGGCCACGCTCGCGCGGGACTTAAAATACCTGTGCGCAGCAGGCTATACGCCGTCCGCCGTCCAGCCCGTGGACATGTTCCCGCAGACGGGGTGTGTGGAGACGGTGGTGTTGATGACGAAACGATAACGCAGGCAGGATGAACCGCCATGCAGGTTGGCTGGCATTGGATGGACCTATTGCACAGGCCGAGGTCGTAATTGACCGCCCGAAGGGGAGTAAACGCCCATGCTATAACTTACATCCGAAATAACAATACGGTTGGGGGGTACAGAAGAAGAAAATGAAATGATCCTGTGGTTTCATAACGATTCGGATTTGAAGAATGCCGGTAAGAAGATGATACCTGTGAACAAAATATGCTATACTCAAGCTGTATGGACGAAAATGGATTTTTTCAACTGATTCAAAGCGGAGCGGTCTGCGGCGCGTATCTGCTGTATGGCGAGGAGGCCTACAGCAGGGAACAGGCCGTGCGCCAGATCACCGCCGCCATCGACGGCGCCGCGCGCGAGCTGAACGTGCAGCCGCTTAAAAACCCGGAGCCGGGCGACGTAATCAACGCGTGCGAAACGCTGCCCTTTTTTTCGGAAAGGCGGCTGGTGATCGTAACCGAACTGTCCGCCGACACGGCCGCCGCGCTGGCGGACTATGCCGGCGGCGTGCCGGAAACCACCGTGCTCTTAATCCTGTACGCCGGCAGACCCAACGCGCAGGGCGCGCTGTTCAAGGCGCTTGCAAAGGCCGGGCGCGCCGTGGAATTTGAGCGCTTTGCGCCGGAGCGCGCCGTGGCGTTCCTCGAAAAACGCGCCGCCGCACAGGGGTCCTCCATCGACCGACAAGCTGCCCGGCGGCTTGTCGAACGCGTGGGAACCGACCTGACCGCGCTCGAAAGCACGCTCACCCGGCTCGTCGACTATGTCGGCTGCGGCAACCGCGTCCTGACGGAAGCAGTCATGGCGTGCGTGCCCGCGCCCGTGGAAGCCACGGTATTCTCCATCCTCGACGCGTTGCTCGCGGGCAACAAACGTGTGGCCGTCACCGGACTGACCGAGCTGATCAAAAGCGGGGCCGATACCTCCATGCGCCTGGCCTCGTTTTTTGAAGGCCGCCTCAAGCAGATGCTGATCGCCAAACAGATGCTTGCCGCCGGGCAGACCGACCAGGCCGTGATCAAGGCGCTTGGCGGAAGTCCCTACGCGGCGAAAAAGACCGTGCAGAACGCAAAGAAGTGCACGATGGAACGGCTCGTCCACGCCATCGAGGCGTTCGCCTCCGTGGACTGGCGGCAGAAGCAGGGCGTGATGAAGGACGACGACGCGCTGCTGCTGGCTTTTTTTACGTTGCTTTAAGGATGCGTGCGTGTATTTCCGTTTGCTGGAATGGCCGCACGGCGCGCGGGGCAATCCCGCCGGATTTTGAATTGCAGGGCCAAACGGCCTTATGCCGTCTGCGCGCCAAACGCAGCGGAGTCCCCGCGCGCGGCTGTCTGGCAAAATAAGCCCCCGCAGGGGAGGCTTGCAGGCCGACGCTGTTTTTTGACGGAGGCGCGCGGTAAGCGCGAATTTTGCATGCGGCCGGCGATCTCAAACGGCGGCGGCGTTTTCGTCCCCGGAAAAACGATGTTTTTCGATGAGGCCACAGCAGCTTGCCGCCCGCGCTCAGCGTTCCCGGGCTGCCGCGCAGGTCTTCCTTGTCCACAATTGCAATCTCCCCCCAGGACTCCTGCCGGCAGGTCTTTCAGGCTTATGCCGTTCGTCGTATACAGGGCGTCAAAAGCGCCGCACATGTCGCTTGTTTTGACGGATTGTTTGGTTGATCCCGTGTTATTTGGTTGCGGGACTGGCGGATCAACCCGCGCCATATCTTTTTTTGACACGCTAAGGCGGCAGGTGCGCCCGCCGCCGGGATCTTATGCGTTTGCCAACCTGACGCACACCATGTCGATCCCGGCAAAAACAGCGTTTTTGCCGCCCCGGCGCGGCATGCGGACGCAACCGGCCGGGTTATTTGAGCAACTTGCCAAGCGTGCCGAGCAGCTCGCCCGCCAGGTCCTCCTGCCGCGTTTTTTTTGAAGAGGACTTTCTGGGCGTGGAGCCGGTTTTTTTCTTTGCCGTGCTGCCTGTGCCGGACTTTTTCTTCGTCGCGCCGCTTGCACCGGACTTTTTCTTTGCGGTGCCTGTCTTCTTTTTTGACGAAGCTCCGCTTGCGCCCGTTTTCTTCTTTTTGGCGGACGAGGCGGAGCCGGTTTTCTTCTTTTTCGACGAGGCTCCGCTCTTCTGCCCGTCGTCGCCAAAGATGGAACCGAGCAGGCTGCCCGCCACGCTGCCGCCGGAGCTGCCGGAATCGCCCAGCAATGAACCGAGCAGTTCGCCGCCAAAACCGCCGCCGGAGGAGGATTCCTCTTCGTCACCGCCCAGCAATGAACCGAGCAGTCCGCCCGAAGCGCCGCCGCTTTGCCCGGTATCATCTCCGTCGTCGCCCAGCAGCGAGGCAAGGAGGGAGCCGACGTTACCGCCGCTATTGCCGGAGTTGCCCAGCAGCGAGCCCAGCAGGTTGCCCGCGCCGCCGGAACCGCCCAGCAATGCGCCCAGCAGCGAGCCGGTCGGATTGCCGCCGCCGGACGATCCGCCCAGCAGCGAGCCAAGGAGACTTCCGACGCCTCCGCCCGGGCTTTGGCTCTGCTGGCCGAGCAGGGACAGCAGCAGGGGCGCCGCAGCCGAAAGGATCTGCGCTGTCTGCGCGGATGAGACGCCCGCTTTTTGGGAGATTGCACGCTGTACCCGCGCGTTGCTGCCGCCCAGCACATGCTGGAGAATCTTTGCGCCGTCCGCAACGTCTACGCGTTTAAGGAACGCCGGGATATCGGACGTATCGTCGCCCGCATGGTCGGCGAGCGCCCGGCTGAGCGCGGCCTCGCCCTTTTTGCTGCCGGCGTTTTCCTGCATGCCGTTGAGCAACACGGGAAGCCCGACGGAAAGCACATTTTGCACGTCGCCCTTCCTTGTCCCGGAGGCTTTTGCCAGCGTTTTCACCGCGTCGCCGCCGAGCATCTGTTCAACCAAAAGATCGGATAATTCCATTTCGTTTCCCTCCCGGATAATCTCTGTTGATTTCAATAGAATATGCTGTCTGTTCCCGTGGTACGCTTCCGCGCGGCCGCCGTCCTTACAGGATATGAACGGATGTCAATCCCGGCGCCGCAAGCGCAGAATTTATGCCGTATTGGCCACAAACGCCGCCATGCCGCCCTTTGGCTGCCGCTTGTGCACGGGCTACCTCGCAACCGCGCCGCTCCCAAACATCCCATGGTTCGGAGGCGGTACCGGCCCGTCCTTCCGGGTTGCGGCGCCCTCCGGCAGCCCGGAGACCGTCCCCGCCGCGTGTCAGCCGGTAAACAGCGTGCCGGACGGAAGCGACTGCCGGGTATATGCGCGGCCGGTCAGCAGCGGCAGCTCCTCCATGCCGCGGAGGCTGATGTCGTTGCTCTGCCCGATTTCCGCGTTCACGGCAAAAACGCAGTCCGGCAGTCGGGCGGGGTTTTGCAGGTAATACAGTTTCAGCCACGCCGTGTCCACGGTCATGTTGAACGTGGAGGGCGTTGCGGGCGGCAGGTCTGTCATCAGATACGCGGCCGGCAACAGGTTGGTAACCAGCAGACAGCCCTCCCGCGGCGCGTGTCCGGTGAGATCGGCATAGACTGCGGCGTAATCTCGCACATTGGCGGCGGTGGTGACAATCCCGCGCGCAGGTCCTTCGGAAATGACGGTATCGAGCTGTTTTAGCGGCGCGTCACGGTAGACCGTGACCATGCGCAGCCCGGCCGTCAGCAGAAGCTGGCATGTGCAGGCGGCCGCCAGAAAAGCGCGGAGCAGCCTTTGCGTCCGCTCACGGGCGATGATCCCATCCGTGCAGTCAAACAGGTACAACAGCGCGCCGATGGAGCCCGGCAGCAGCATGCCGGACGAGGAGCGGATGCGCGTGTTGCTGCCAAGCTGCACGGCCACCGAAAGAGCCAGGCCCAGGAAAAACAGCAGCATGCTCCGGTCGGCTTTGCGACCGGACAAAAAGTACAGCGCGGGCGCGAACAGCGCGAGCGACATGGCGGCCAGATTGATCTTGTGGTGGTTGGGGTAATCGTACGGGATGACCCGGGCGGCCGCGCCGAACACGAGCAGGACGCAAAGCCACAGGCCGATTTGCCGCATCCGCTGCTTTTGGCGGGGATTCCTCCAATAGCATGCCGCAGCGCACCAAGCGCACGCGAGCGCCGCGCCGATGAATACCGGCCCGAAGAGCACGCGGATGGCGTTAACATACTGCGCCAGCACCAGGAGCGCGCTTTCGCCCACGTGGTCCGGATCGCCGAGCATGCCGCGAATTCCGGCGAGCAGGTTGCCCCCGCGCGCCCCGAGACATACATACGCCGCAAACGCGGAGGCCGTGACCAGAACGCCCGCAAGAAAGCAGAACGGAAGCCGCTTTTGCGCGGACTCGCCCCTGTGCCGGACGGCATAGCGCCACCAAAAGACGCAGTACACGGGCACGCTGAGCGCGAAACAGGGGTAAGCTTGCACGGAAAACGCATAAAACACCCCGCCGAGCGCGGCCTTCAGCGGCGCGCGCTTTCCCTCGAGCGCGTCGAACGTCAGCAGCGCTGAGAGCATGCACAACAGCGGCGACATGGCGTTGTAGGAAAAGCCGTTGAGGCCGTAATGCGCATGCATGAGCATCAGCCCCGCGCAAAGGAACGCGGGCAGGTTGCCGCTCTTGCGCCGCAGTACAAAGAACGCGTACAGGCTGACGGCAAGCTGCACGCAGATGAGCACATAGCGGAAATACAGCATCACGCCCGCAACCCCCCCGCCGGAAAACAGGCGGTACAGCTGCAGAAAGGGCAGCGCGAGCAGGCCGGAGAACTGGTGCACCTCCCAGGTATCGATCAGCAGCCGGTCGCCAAGCGCAAGGCGGTACGGCAGCACGCTGTAATACGGCTCGTCGGTCCAGTCAAAGCCATACGGCGCGCGTACCAACAGCGCGGAAAAGAGCGCAAGCAGCAGCAGGACGCAGACAGTCGCGCCGCGGCGTGCAGGATGCGGTTGTGGGATGCACGGTTCCATATATTCTGATTATAGCACAGTTTCAGCGATTTTTGCATACGACGTTCGTGCCGCACGCGTTTGCTGACCCTGATAGCTTAACGCATGGACGAGCCGCCAACGGCGCGGACCGGCTGCCGCCCCTGCCCACGATTGCAAGCTTTTTTCCCAAGGGTTCTTCCGGCAGGTCTTATTTGTCGTAACGGCAGAGCAAAAAGGGAGACCGCTGCGCGCGCCGTACCAAAACATCCCGACTGTTCCGCACCTTGCATATTAATGAAAGAAAGGGTAAAATAGAAGCAATTCCAGCATATTTCATCACGCCAAAGAAAAGAAGCCGCGGCTGCGCGGCTAAGACTGTCGAAGTCACAACCGGCTTGGCCCGCCGATTCCGCAACGAAACGGCGCAGGCACAACCAGGCGATCCGCCAATATCAGCGACATGCGCGGTGATTTTGATACCCTGCTTGCGGCAAGGCCGGCAAGCGCCGCAGACATTCAGGGCAGAGACCGCATGGTAAGAGCGCGCTTGCGCCGTTTCCGCCCGTATTGGCATACTGCCGTAATGGTTCGGTTTTCAAGGTTTACAGGTTCCTCAAAAACCTAAATAAAAGGAATTTCTGGCTGTTGCCGACAGGAGAACACGATATGGGTAATATAATGGAAGCAATGATTGATTATGGCGTGGATATGAAAACGACGCTGCAACGATTTGGAGGGGATGAGGCGTTGTATGTCGAGTGTCTTATCAAATTTCTTTCCGACAGCAGTCCGGCCCTTTTAAGAGCCGCATATAAGCAAAAGGCCTATGGTGAAACCTATCAATACGCTCATACAATAAAAGGCGTGACGGGCAATTTGGGGCTTACGCCATTGTACGCGGCCGTGAGCGATCTGGTTCAGGCGCTGCGGTATGAAACGTATGAGGGCCTGGACGAACCCTATGCGCGGGCAGAGGCGGAACTCAGCCGGTTGCAGACAATCCTGGGCAGTAAGGATAACGGGGCATGACGGGCAATCAAAGGGCTGCGCTGGCAGTCGTCAATAAGCTGAATGATGCGTATTTTCTGCTCCGTGATTTAGAAACCGTGCTTTCCTGTTTCTCTGCGGACGCATATGTGGCGGGGGGCAGTACGGGAAAAATTTTAAACACGCGCGAGGAAATATGCGCGGCAGTGGCAAAGGGGCTTGCGGCTACGCCGCTTGTTTCTCAAAGGAAATCGGAGGTTCTCATTTTACGGGAGCGGCACGAAGGCCACGTCGAGGTTTCGGTGAGGTATTTTCTTTTGTCACAGCAGGGCAAAGTGGTTTTAGGACCGTTTATCATAACGGCAAACTGTGAAAAAGAGAATGCGGTATGGAAAATCGCGCTGATCCATTCCTCCATGCCCGGCGATTATGCTGAAAAGCGTTTTTTGGAGTCGAAGCTGCAAAATGTCATCGACGCCATTCCCGGCGGAGTTGCCATTTACAAGGTTTCGGACGTCTTTGAAACCCAATATTTCTCCAAAGGAATCCCGGAGCTCTCCGGCTATACGGTGAAGGAGTATAACGAACGGATACAGGGCGACGCCGCCCGGATGATACACCCGCAGGACACACAGATGGTCGTGCGGAACCTCCGTTATGCCATCGAGCATAACACCACCGCCGATTTTGAGTTCCGCAAAAACCATCGGGACGGAACCGTGGTATGGGTCCGGATCCAGGCAAAGGTGATCGGCCATGAAGACGGGCGTCCTCTCCTGCACTGTGTATTCCATAACATAACCGCCCGGAAAATGGCCGAAGTGGAATTAATTAAGGCCCAGCAGGAAAAGGACATGCTGCTTGCCGAGTATGTCAATACGGTGAATAATACCCCGGGCGGGCTGGTGACCATTGAGGTGGCCGACGACGGGGAGCCGTTCCCCGTGTTTGTCAGCCGTGGATTTCTGAACCTTACCAGGATGACCGAGGAGCAGTTCTACAAATTATACAAAGATAGCGCGTTTAACGGCCTGCATCCGGAGGACCGGGAAAAAGTTCTCGCTTCTTTTAAGAAGCTTCAAAAGCCGGGCGACCACTTTGACAATACCTACCGGCTTGTCTGCGGGGACGGCGGCTATGTCTGGGTGCAGGTTACCTCAACCCTGGCGGAGCGGGACGGTGCGCGGCTTTTGTACACGGGTTACCTGGATGTGACCGACAGCATTGAGGCGCAGCAGGAAATTAAGCGCCTGCATGACAATATCCCCGGCGCGGTATTCCGCTGCCGCTTCACGGAAAACTATGAAGTGCTGGACGCAAACGACGGTCTGTTTGAGTTTTTGGGATATACAAGGGAAGAGTTCGCCGCCATGGGCAATGTCATGGCCGCCGTCTTTTACCCGGACGATCTGGCAATCATGATGCCGAAGCTGACCGCGCAGCTAAGAGACGGGAATACGGTTGCGGAAATTGAAAACCGCCTGGTGTGCAAGGACGGTGCCGTTAAATGGGTTTCTGTCAAGATACAGCTTCTTGAAGACGAACGCGAAGAGCGGTTTTTATATTGTATCTTTGTGGATATCACCAGGCAGATGGAAGCGCGGCAAAAACAGCATCTGCAGCAGCAGACGCTGGAGCTGGCAATCGATCACTCCAACCTGATCTTCTGGGAATATGACGTCGCCAACCATACGGCTTATGTCGGGCAAAAGCTGCGGACCCTCTACGGTATCGGCGGGGTTGTGGAGAACTTCCCGGAAGCGTGGCTCGGGATGGGATATATCCATGAGGAGGATCACAAAACATATCGCGGCGCATTTTCGAATATCGACAACGGCTCCATGCGGGAGGAATTCAGCGCAAGGGCAAGAGCGTTCGGCTCAGACAAATGGGTATGGATGAATTTCCGCTGCAACGTTGTGTGCGACGATACGGGCAAGGCCATCCGGACCATCTGCACGGCCGAAAACATCGACAGGTACAAGGATCTGGAGCAGACCTTCTTTGAAATTATGCGGCAAAACGGCATGATCTCATGGAAATATGATCTGGTGAATCAGTGCGTTATTCAAAACAGCAATCTTGCCGGCGTTTACGGCCGGAGCGCGTATGAAATACCGGAAATCCTGACCGGGATAAAATCGCTTCACCCCGACGACGTTGAAAAAGCCAGGGAGCTGTCGGTCCGTATGCGCAAAGGGGAACGGGAGGTCTCGGGGAAATTCAGAATCTATGACCAGGTGTCCGGCGAATATGCCTGGATCAGGATTTCCTATACCGTATTGGTGGACGGCGACGGGACGCGCAAGACCGCATTGGGCAGCGCCAGGGATATCAGCCGCGAAATGCTGCATCGGCATAAGTATGAAGAAATGCTGCTGCTGCATAAAAGCAAAAAGAACCCGGACACGTTGCTCACCGGTTACTGCAGCCTTAAGGAGGACGTCATAAAGGGTCTGAACGATTTTACGGCTCAGCGCTTTGAAGCCCGCTTTGGCCTTGTGCGGGATGAGTTTTTCATCCGGTTTGCGGATATGATTGCAGATGAAAATGAACGAAGGCAATTTTTGGATACCTACCTCGCAAAATCGCTGCTGGCCGACTTTTCCAAGGGGATTACCAACCACAACAATATATACTATTGCCGGTTCGACGGGCAGGGCGAAGGGCTTTATGTGCAGGTAAATGTAGACACCACCCTTGCCCCTGATAAAAACGATGTCATGGGCTTCCTGACGATGAGCGATATGTCCCAACAGGTAATTTCGGAAAAAATCGTCAATCTTGTTGTGGCTCAGGAATTTGACTTTATCGCGTTGATCGACATCGCCAGCGGAAACGTCGACAGGATCATTGACCGGATGGGTGAATACGACCACCCCGCCAAAGGCGAGAACTATGATGCGCGGGTCGAAAACGGGCTGCTCGCCTATGTGGTGGAGAAAGAGCGGGAGGCGTGTGGCAAAACCAATGGTTTACAAGGCATCTTAAAAGGCCTTGCCGCGGAAAATGCCGCTTATCAGACGTCCTATTCGCTGGTCAATCCGAAAACGGGGAAGCGGGAACGCAAGCTGTGGACGTTCTCCTACTTTGACAATACGAAAAAGAAAATTGTCCTGACAAGAACCGATATTACCGCCACCTATATAAAGGAGAAGGAACAGAAAAAACATTTGTCGGAGGCCCTGGCGTTTGCAGAGGCCGCAAATAAAGCAAAAACGGACTTTCTGGCCGCTATGAGCCACGATATCAGAACGCCCATGAACGCAATCATAGGCATGACGGAGCTTGCCCTCTCCGACATTGCGGACAAGGACCAGATGATGGAAAGCCTTACAACGATCAAGTCCTCCTCGGCGCACCTGCTTTCCATCATCAATGATATTCTGGACATGAGCCACATTGAATCGGGGAAGGTGGTAATGGTACAGGAGCCGTTCAGCAACCGCGAGGAGCATAAAAAGATCGTGAAACGCATCACGCCGCTCGCCGAAGCCAAGGGGCTTGTTTTCACGCATTCCCTGAACATACAGCATGATCTGTGCATCGGGGATGTGCTGAGGTTCCACCGCATTGTGGATAATCTTTTGAGCAACGCCATAAAATTCACGCCAAGGGGGGGAACCGTGGATTATTCTTTAATGGAGCTGCCTTATGACAAGCCGGATTACATGATGTTCCAAATTGCCGTCACCGATAGCGGAATCGGCATGAACGAGAATACGAAGGCGCATCTGTTTGAGCCCTTTTTCCGCAAAGCAACTATCATGGCGGATCACATTGAAGGGACGGGCCTTGGAATGTCGATTGTCAAGAGCATCGTGGAATTAAAAGGCGGCAGTATTGAAGTGGAAAGCGAACCGGGTAAGGGCAGTAAATTTATTATCAACTTACCTGTCCGCCTGTCAGATGAACAAAAGCGCCCGGAAAAGGCCCCGCCCAATGCGGAGATGCGGAATCTTTCCGGCGTAAACGTCCTTTTGGTGGAGGATCATCCCATCAACCAGAAGATCGCAAAAAAGATTTTGGAAAATGCCGGCGCAACCGTCACGGCCGCAGAGAACGGAAAGACGGGGCATGAAATCTTTATGCGGAGCGGGGCAAACGAATTTGCCGTTATTTTGATGGATATACAAATGCCCGTAATGAACGGCTACGAAGCGGCTAAGGCCATCCGTGAGAGCAGCCACCCTCAGGCAAAGACGATTCCAATTATCGCTATGACTGCCAACGCCTTTGTGCAGGATATTAAAAAATCCCTGGATATTCGCATGGACGCCCATCTTGCAAAGCCCATTGAACCCCAAAAATTATTTGAAACGCTGTTCCGGCATATCTCAAAATAGCGGTTCCGGCGTTTGGGGGCAAACCAACATAACCATCCTTTTTTGCCCGGAGTAAATCAGCGGCGGTTTTTGTGCATTGCGGATCGAAAGCCCGGAAAACGGTTTTTTTACAAAAAGCGCCCCGCCCTCTTGCGGCGCTATTTTTGAGCGGGTATAATAAATTGTTGACATCAATTTGAGGAGGAACTTACTTTGGCACACAAGTATGTTTATTTGTTCAGCGAGGGCCGCGCGGATATGCGCGACCTGCTCGGCGGCAAAGGCGCCAACCTTGCGGAAATGACTTCGCTTGGCCTGCCCGTTCCATTTGGCTTTACCGTAAGCACGGAAGCGTGCACGCGATATTACAGGGACAACAAGACCATTGCCGATGAAATCGTCGGACAGATCTATGCCGCGCTCGAAAAGACGGAGCAGGACGCGGGTAAAAAATTCGGCGACCCGTCCAATCCGTTTCTGGTGTCGGTCCGCAGCGGCGCGCGCGCTTCCATGCCGGGCATGATGGACACCATTCTCAACCTGGGGCTGAACGACCAGACCGTGCTGGGCCTTGCCAGGCTGACCAACAACGAGCGGTTCGCGTTCGACAGCTACCGCCGCTTCATCCAGATGTTTTCCGACGTGGTCATGGAGGTCGAAAAGGTTAAGTTTGATAAAATCTTCGAGGATGTTAAAAAGAAAAACGGCTGCAAGCTCGATACCGAGCTGAGCGCCGAGAACCTCAGGGAGGTTGTGAAGCGCTATAAAAGGCTCTATGCCGAAGAAAAAGGCCTGGACTTCCCGCAGGACCCCAAGGCGCAGCTTATGGAGGCCATCAAGGCCGTGTTCCGCAGCTGGGACAACCCGCGCGCCATTGTGTACCGCCGCAAGAACGACATCCCCAGCGACTGGGGCACGGCGGTCAACGTGCAGTCGATGGTATTCGGCAACATGGGCAACGACTGCGGCACGGGCGTTGCGTTTACGCGCAACCCCTCCACGGGCGAAAAGAAGCTCTACGGCGAGTTCCTCATGAACGCGCAGGGCGAGGACGTTGTTGCGGGCATCCGCACCCCGGCGCCCATCGACGAGCTCAAGTCCTCCCAGCCCGAGGTGTACAAGCAGTTTGTTTCCATTGCCAACAAGCTGGAAAACCACTACCGCGACATGCAGGACATGGAGTTCACCATCGAGCGCGGCCGGTTGTTCATGCTCCAGACGCGCAATGGCAAGCGCACCGCCGCCGCCGCGCTGCAAATCGCCGTCGATCTGGTTGGCGAAGGCATGATCACCAAGGAGGAGGCGCTGCTGAAAATCGAACCCAAGTCGCTCGACGCGCTGCTGCACCCGACGTTTGAGCCGGGCGCGCTCAAGAAAGCCAAGCCCATCGCAACGGGTCTGCCCGCATCGCCGGGAGCCGCATGCGGACGCGTATACTTCACCGCCGCCGACGCGATAGAAGCGGCAAAGCGCGGCGAAAAGGTAATTCTGGTGCGCCTGGAAACCTCTCCTGAGGATATCGAGGGCATGTACGCCGCCGAGGGCGTGCTCACGGCGCGCGGCGGCATGACCTCGCACGCGGCGGTGGTTGCGCGCGGCATGGGCACCTGCTGCGTGGCAGGCTGCTCGGACGTGATGATTCTGGAAAAGAGCCGTACGTTTACGACCACCTCCGGCCAGAAATTTTCCGAAGGCGACTGGATTTCGCTCAACGGCTCGACCGGCAACGTTTACGGCGAAGCGCTGCCCACCATCGACGCGCAGGTAAGCGGCAACTTTGCCACCATCATGCAGTGGGCCGACGAAGCGCGCACGCTCCGGGTGCGCACCAACGCCGACAATCCGCATGACGCGGAGGTCGCCGTCAAGTTCGGCGCGGAGGGCATCGGCCTGTGCCGCACCGAGCACATGTTCTTTGACGAGAGCCGGATTCCCGCAATGCGCGAGATGATCGTCAGCAAGGACGAGACCAGCCGCCGCCGTGCGCTTGCAAAGCTTCTGCCGATGCAGCGCGGCGATTTCAAGGGGATTTACAAGGCGATGGGCAGCAGGCCGGTCACCATCCGCTTCCTCGACCCGCCGCTGCATGAGTTCCTGCCCAGCGAGGACGCGGACATCCGCGCGCTGGCCAAGGAGATGGGCCTGTCGTTCGAGGCGCTCAAGCTGACGGTCGCCAACCTCCATGAGTTCAACCCGATGCTCGGCCATCGCGGTTGCCGTCTTGCGGTCACCTATCCCGAGATTGCGGAGATGCAGACGCGCGCGGTCATCGAGGCCGCCATCGAAACCCGCGAGGAAACCGGCATCAAGATCATCCCCGAAATCATGATTCCGCTCGTCGGCGAACCCAGGGAGCTCGAGTATGTCAAGTCCGTGGTCGATAGAACCGCGCGCGATGTCATGGACGAGCGCGGCGTGGAAATCCCCTATCTCGTCGGCACGATGATCGAGGTTCCGCGCGCCGCGCTGGTGGCCGATAAAATTGCCGAATTCGCCGGGTTCTTCAGCTTTGGCACCAACGATCTCTCCCAGATGACGTTCGGCTTCAGCCGGGACGACGCGGGCAAGTTCCTCGAAGATTACTACAGGAAGAAGATCTTCGAGTTCGATCCGTTCTCCCGTCTCGACCAGGAGGGCGTGGGCAAGCTGGTCAAACTGGCCGCCGACCTGGGACGTCAGGCCCGCCCGGATATCAAGCTGGGCATCTGCGGCGAACACGGCGGCGACCCGTCGAGCATTGAATTCTGCCAGACGGTCGGGCTCAACTATGTGTCCTGCTCGCCGTTCCGCGTGCCGATTGCCCGTCTCGCCGCAGCGCAGGCCGCGATCAGGTACCGCAAGTAGCCCCAGCGTTGACGCAGCCATACAAGCGCTCCGTCCGGGAATGCCGGGCGGGGCGCTTGCGTGCGGAGGCATTCAACGGCGGGCCGCCGGACTAAGATTTCCATACAAAAGCTCCGGCGAACTTGCGTCATTCCCGCTCAAGCTACAGGCTGCATGCGCTTGCCCCGCCCGGCCCGGTTCCGGATTGACATGGACCCGGCGCTCTGGTAAGCTTATCCAATGAAACAAAAGCCCCCCGGCTGGAAGGGCCGCTTTCTGACGCTGGCCATCGGCCAGACCGTGTCCCTGGTGGGCAGTTCCGCCGTGCAGTTTGCCCTGATCTGGTGGCTTGCCAGCGAGACGGGCTCACCGTTGATGCTGTCGCTGGCCGGGCTTGTGGCGTTGCTGCCGCAGGCGCTGCTGGGCCCTTTTGCGGGCATCTGGATCGACCGGCTGAAACGAAAGACCGTCATCATCGCCGCGGACCTGTTCATCGGGGTTTGCGCCGCGGTGTTTGCCGGGCTATTTTTATTCCTGGATGTTCCCTACTGGTCCGCCTGCGTGGTGCTGGGGCTAAGGTCCGTTGGCAACGTATTCCACACGCCCGCCCTGAACGCGGCTTTGCCCATGATTGTGCCGGAAAACGAGCTGGTGCGCGTCAACGGCTGGACCCAATTCTACCAGTCCGGCGCGTTCATGCTGGGGCCGGTGCTGGGCGCGGCGCTGTATGCCGCGCTGCCGCTGCCCGTCATCCTGCTCAGCGACCTTGTGGGCGCGGCGGCCGCCTGCATCTGCACCGCGGCCATCCCGATTCCCGATCCCAAACGGCAGGCCCCCGATAAGGTCCGCTATTTTTCCGAACTCAGGGAGGGCGTTCGGGCGGTGCTTTGTGATAAGCGGCTCACCGTGCTGCTGCTGGCCGCGACCGCCGGCATGCTGTTTTATTTGCCCCTATCCTCCCTGTATCCGCTGATGACGAGCGAGCATTTTTCCGCCACGGCCTGGCACGCCAGCGCCATTGAGCTGGTGTATGCCGCGGGTATGATGGTTTCCGCCGTCCTGATCAGCCTCCGTGGAGAAATCCGGCGCAAGCTTCTGGCCGCCCATCTGGGCCTGCTGCTCACGGGCGTATCCTCGCTGTTGTGCGGCCTGCTGCCCAGGCCCATGTCCTGGTTTGTCGTGTTCGCCATCCTTTGCGCCGTGATGGGCGCGGCCGGCAACCTCTACGGCATCCCGATCATGGCGTACATGCAGCAGACGATTCCGCCGGAGGCGCAGGGACGGGCATTCTCTCTGGTCGGGAGCCTGATGTCGCTGGCCATGCCGCTGGGACTGCTGATTGCCGGTCCCGTCTCCGAGCGCGAGGGCGTGGACGCCTGGTTCTTCATCTCCGGCGCAGCCGTGCTGGTCATCACGCTCGCCAGCCTCGCCGTAATCGGACGGATAGGCGATAAGCCGCCGTCATAAAACTTTGTTTTTGACGGGTAATCGCCGCGGCGAATTTTTCTGACGGGATTGACGCTGCAATCCCGCATGCAGGGCGTCAAACTCCACGCGCATGGTAACGTAATATCTGGTCTTGCAAACTTAAAATGGGCGGCAAATGCCGCCCGTATTCACGTGCTGGGATTAAAATGGGGGTCCAACCATCATGTCTTTTGTACACGTGAATGCTTTTCTCCGGCGTGGCCGCATACGGCGGCGCACACCGGCATGTGCACAATCTGGTTTTGTTGCTTTCTCCTTGGCACGCTCTGTCACATAGTACAGAACAACCTCCTTCGCCGTGGGGCGAGGCCCCTCGAACGGGACTTTGCGCCATGCCGCCTGCAACTCTGGATTGGGGGCGTCAAAGCTTGCATCTATATGTTCCTGAATAATGGCATATGCCTCATTCGCAGAGATACCTTTTGGGGCTGCAACCAGCTCTATCGCCGTCTCAATGTCCATAATGCATGCCTCCCAAATTAAACCGGCACTACTTAATCAAACGCTCATCCTCAGATGTATGATCTATAAGCAGCATACGAACTGCATTGAGAATCCGGAGCTGTTCAGCTTTGGGCAATTTTTCAATCATGATGGACAGTTCGGATACGGTGCTCTGCATGGAGTGATCCACTACGTCAAACAGCAGCACATCGGCGGAAACCTCCAGCGCATTGGCAATTGTAACAAAGGTTTCCAAGCGTGGGGCTTTTACGCCCCGCTCAATTACGCTGACATGGGTCGAACTCAACTCTACCAGTTCTGCAAACTCCTCCTGTGTAAGCCGGCGGGATTCTCTAACCGCTTTGATTCGTGCGCCGACAGCCCTCTGATTCATTGTCCTACGTCCTTCTGAACAAGCGTTCTTCATTAAGATCAGTATATAATTCCTTGTTTTTCCAATACAGAATCACACGGGGCGAAGTGTCACCCGCTTAGACCGTATCCAAGAAAAAAGAGGGGTTTGGCCGAAAGCAGTCGCTTGCAACACTTTAAGCCAAGTTTAGCGGATATAAAAAAATAAATATAGGTTCAAAATATGCATGCAATGGTGAATCCAATTTTGATTACAAAGAAGCGGCCAAATTTACAGCGTTATATTAAAGCGGACGAAGCCGCTGCCAAAAAACCGGATTGCGCAGCGCGTCAGGAACATTAAGGAAAAATTCACATTCCGGCCATTAAAATTTGCCTTTTTCGTGTTTTAATGTCGAAAGCTGGAGTAACAAACCTCAGGAGGATTGCATTTGATGGATAAACGGAAGAAGCGCGGGCGCTGGATTTGGCTTCTCGTGATACTCGCCGTGCTTGTGGCGGGCATAATCCTGGTGATGAACAACGTTGCCAGGCAGGCGCAGGCGGTTGCGGCGGCATTGACCAGCCAGGAGCAGACGCACACCGTGGCGCGCGGCACGCTGGAAAAGACCATTACCGCCTCCGGCATGCTCTCCGCCGCGGACGAGCAGCTGATTAAGCTGCCGGACGGCCTGCTGGTCGAGGAGGTGCTCGTCACCGCCGGGGAAGCGGTTGCGGCGGGCCAGCCCCTCGCGCGGCTCAACGCGGACAGCGTCGGCGAGCAGCTGGCCTATCTGGCCAAAAAGGTGGCCGAGGAGGACGTCCGCCTCGCCACGCCCGGAAACAACGACAGTATCAAGTCCCCTTCCAAGGGCCGCGTGAAATACCTGCCGGTTGAGGAGGGCGACGACGTGTTTGCCGCCATGCAGGAGTTTGGCGTGCTGGCCATCCTTTCCACGGACGGCTGGATGCGCCTTTCCATCGAAACCGGCCGGACGCTGGAACTTGGCAGCCGCATGGAGGTTTGCTGGGACGGCGGAAAGGCAAAGGGCACGGTGGATCGCAAAACGGCGACGGGCTACCGCATCCTTGTGCCGGACAACCACGCGCCGTACCTTGGCGCGGCGGCGCTCATGGACGGCGACACGGAGATTGGCAGCGGCACGCTTACCATCAACCTGCCCGTCGAGGTCGTGGGCTACGACGGCGTGATTCGCACCATCCGCTATAAGCTGGACGAATCCGTACCGGACGGCCGCGAGATGTTCGCGCTCAAAACCCCCTCGGTGAGCACGGCCTTTGCCTCGCGCTATGCTGCGCGCGGCAAGCTCATGGATTTGTATAAGCGCGTCATCGACCTGTCGGCGGACGCGTACGTGAATGCGCCGTGCGACGGCGTGATCGGCGAGATTTCCATTAAGGCCGGCAACCCGACCGGCAAGACGGCCAACGCCGACGTGGAGAACACGGCGTTTACGCTTGGTACCGGCGGCGCGACCAGGCTGACCGTGAACATCGATGAACTGGATATCATGGCCGTCGTGCTGGGGCAGACGGCGACCATTTCGCTCGACTCCATGCCAAACGAGCCGCTCACCGGGGAGGTCACGCGCATCAGCGTGTCGGGCAAAAAGGAAAACAGCATTTCCACGTTTCCCGTGGAGCTGACGCTGCCGCATAACGCGCGGCTGATGGCGGGCATGAACGGCACGGCGACCATCCTCGTCGACCGCGCGGAAAACGTGCTTGTGGTTCCGATTGCGGCCATCAGCGAGGACGCGGAGGGCGAATATGTACTTGTGCGCGCGGCCGACGGCGGCAAGGCGCGCAAGCCGGTTAAAACCGGCCGCAGCAACAGCAGCATGGCCGAGGTGACCGAAGGGCTGCGCGAGGGCGACGTGGTTTCCTACACCGCCTCCGCGATGGATCTGGGCGATACCGGTTACGGCGGAGGCTCGTTTGCAATGGCGGTGGGCTGATGGGCGCGGCTTTGAACAGGGAACCCATCATCCGCATGACGGATATTTCAAAAATCTATACCATCGGCGAAGAACAGGTCCATGCGCTCGACCGGGCCAGCCTGCATATCGACGCGGGCGAGTTCGTCGCCATCGTAGGCCCGAGCGGCAGCGGCAAGTCCACGCTGATGAACATCATGGGCTGTCTGGACGTGGCCGACGGCGGCGAGTACCTGCTGGACGGGCTTTCCATCTCCGCGTATACCGAGCGGCAGCTGACCAGAATCCGCAACCAGAAGATCGGCTTCATCTTTCAGGGCTTCAACCTGCTGGGCAAAATGACCGCGGCCGAAAACGTGGAGCTGCCGTTGATTTACCAGCGGCTGAGCCTGCAGCAGCGCAGGCTGCGCGTGGACGAGGCGCTGGAGCGCGTGGGACTGAGCGACCGCTGCAACCACAGGCCGACGGAGCTTTCCGGCGGGCAGCAGCAGCGCGTGGCGATTGCGCGCGCGCTGGCCACGCATCCGGCGATTCTGCTGGCCGACGAACCGACGGGCAATCTGGACTCCCGCACGGGCGAGGAGATCATGCGGCTGTTTGGCGAGCTGCGCGACGCGGGCAATACCATTGTGCTCATCACGCACGACAGCGGCATCGCAGCGCGCGCGCAGCGGCGCATCCATATTAAGGACGGCCATGTAAGCGAGGTGAGCTGACGATGGTATGGCAATCTTTCAAAATGGCCTGGCAGGCCATCGCGTCCAACAAGATGCGTTCCTTTTTGACAATGCTCGGCATCATCATCGGCGTAACGGCGCTGGTGGTCATGGTATCGCTGGTCAACGGCGCGACGGGCCAGGTCTCCAGCCAGATTCAATCGCTGGGTACGGACCGCATCAGCGCATATGTGTTTGACGACAAGGGCAAGCCCCTCAAGATGAGCGACCTCGACAGGCTGGCGCAGGACGAGTCGATCGCGCAGGTTGCGCCGCAGACCAGCGCCAGCTATAAGGCGAAATACCGCTATCAATCCGCCAATGTGCAGCTGTACGGCACAACGGCGGCGTACGAAAACATTGCGGGGCTGAAGGTGGAGTACGGCCGGTTCCTGAGAACGGCGGACGTCGCCAACGGCACGTATGTCGCGGTGCTTTCCTATGGCGCATGGGAGCGGCTTTATGGCGGCGGCAACGCTCTGGGCAAAACGGTGCGCATCAATGGGCGCGAGTTTACCGTTGTAGGCGTGCTGAAGCAGAACACCTCGCCGCTTGCCGGCCTTGGCGGGCAGCATGAAATCTATGTGCCCTACAGCGTGCTTTCGCGCATGACGGGCCTTACGGGCATTTCCAACCTCCATGTTTCCGCAACCGACCCGGCAAACAACGCGTCGGCGCAGGCGGCTATCAAGGCGTTTTTAATGGACCGCTTCAACAACGACGGCCAGGCGTTTTATATCGACAACCTGACGGCCATGATGGACGCCATGAAGAACGTCACCGGCACGATGCAGCTTTTGCTCGGCGGCATTGCGGCCATCTCCCTGCTGGTGGGCGGCATCGGCATCATGAATATCATGCTGGTTTCGGTTACCGAGCGCACGCGTGAGATCGGCATCCGCAAGGCCATCGGCGCGGGGCGCGGCAGCATCATGCTGCAGTTCCTCATCGAGGCGCTTGTGGTCAGCCTGCTCGGCTGTATCATCGGCCTGCTGCTCTCGGCGGGCATCCTCAAGCTGGCCGGACTGGTTGCGGCCAACTCGGGCACGCCCATGGCGTTTGCCATGACGGGGCCGGTGGTTCTGCTGGCGGTGGGGTTCTCTTCGCTGATCGGCCTGGTATTCGGCCTTTACCCGGCCAACAAGGCCGCCAAGATGCCGCCCATCGAGGCGCTGCGGTATCAGGGATAAACCGGAGGTTCCCGGCGCAAAGAAGCGCCGCATTTTAAACCCGAAACCGCGTTCTGTATCAACCGTACCCCCGCGCCAGAACAGAAATTGTCAAGGGGTGAAATGATATTTTCTGTTCTTTGGGAAAGGTCGGGGGCGCGTAGCCCCGTAGAGGTTGACGGCAACCATTACGCCAGTTTTGCCGTATAATGTAGCAGATGAAAACGGGGAGCAGGTTTTTATCCTGCTCCCTATTTTCGCACATAAAAATGGGACCGTTGTAAAAGCAGATGAATAGCCTACTTTTGCAACGGTCCCTAACGAGGGTATTTGACAGAATGGACATAGAATACCCCCTATTTCTTAAGAGGCAGACAGATTTCAAACAGCACTCCGTTTTGGATATTGGAAACCAGCAAACGGCCTGCGTGCTGTTCCACGATTTCCTTTGCCAGGGACAAGCCAATGCCGGTACGGCCTTTTTCTCCGGTGAAGAAACGATCACACAAGCAGGGCAGCTCCGCATCGGCGATGGGAGGACCGTCATTTTCAAACTTTAGCAAAACCTCGAAAGCGTCTTTTTTACAGGAGCAACTGATTCGAAGCTCTGAGGCAGCATACCGCAGGGCGTTGCTCAGGATGTTTCCCACGGCCTTGCCAAGCTGCGCTTCGTCCCCGATTATCATCAGAGGTTCATGGGGAATGTCAACTTTCATGCACAGACCCTTTTGCGCCGCAGCCGCCTCAATGGAAAGCAGGCAGTCAAACAGCGTTTCATTGATGGGGAAGCGGTCATGCCGGAACTCCATCTTTCCGCTCTCCAGCTTGGAAATAAACAGAATCTCCTCAACAAGGGCGTTCATTTTATCGCTTTCATTGAGAATGATTTGGGAAGCTTGTTTTTGATCCTTTATCACCCCGGTCAAAAGGCCCTCCGCATAACCCTGAATCGACATCAATGGGGTTTTCAGCTCATGGGAGGCGTTTTCAAAAAAGCACTTCATTTTTTCTTGTGAGTTTTCAATTTTTATACCCATTCGTAAGCCCGCATATCCTGAGATGGCGCCACAAAGGAGCAAAATCACAAAAAAGACAAGGTTAACAGTGCCGGCAAAATTCTTTAGCGGCATGACATTGACATGCACAAGCAGGAAGCCCCCCTGATTATCCACGTTATCCAGTTGTGACAGCGAGAGGTAGATCTCCTGTCGGTCAATTCGGAGGAAATGTACCTCTCCATCGGGACTTAAATGCCGGCGGCAGTATTCCAGCATATTTTTTGT
>CAYUTA010000026.1:0-34670 GCA_964447605.1 uncultured Oscillospiraceae bacterium
TGATGTTATAATTATACCATATTCATCGTGGCTGCGCCCGTTTTTATACAGCCTCTGATAATTTGTGAGGAGGATAACAATGAAAATTGTAACGATTAATGGGACACCGTTTCGCGGTGTTACATATCACATGAAAACGTTGTTTTTAGATCAGTTAAAAGGTGATAACCTGATTATAGAGTTTTATCCAAAAGATATTCCACCGTTTTGCGTAGGCTGCAAAAACTGCTTTCTAAATGGCGAAGAAAATTGTCCCCATTATGCAAGTGTAAATGCTATTTGGACTGCGGTGCTAGAAGCAGATTTATTGGTTTTCGCTTACCCTGTCTATGCACTTCGTGCCCCGGCCTCTATCAAATCATTGCTTGACCACTTTTGTGTACATTGGATGGTACACCGTCCCGAACCCAAAATCTTTGAAAAGACAGCAGTTATCATTACGAACAGCGTTGGCGCACCTAATGGACCTGCGCAAAAGGATGTTAGAACAAGTCTATCTTGGATGGGTGTTTCAAAAATATATGCCTGTGGTGCTGGCATGATGGGCGATATTTTTATAGATAAAATGACCGGTAAACATAAAGAAATGCTTTCAAGGAAGATGTGCAAGCTTGCTGACAAAGTATCCCATATAAAACCGCTCAGACGAAAAAGCTTAAAAATAAATATGCTTTTTTCTATGTGTAAGCTTCAACATAAAATGGTGCTAAAATCAGAGGCGCAACCCAGTCTTGATAATCAGCATTATATTGATAATGGTTGGATAAAACGATAATTCAACCAAACAAAATGAGCATAATCCGAATGTTAGATAGCAGAGCCGACCACCCTTGTCAACGATAAAATGAACGGGCTACGCTCGCCGTTGACAAGTGCGTCTGCCCCTGCTTGTATGACAGATAAGAGAACGAAAGCAACGAGTGCTTTCGCCCCCAATCATTATGGGTGGACGGTCACGCTGTAGAAATTATGAAGGCCGTATGTGGCAAGGCTTTTCAGACATGAAATCGGCAGGGATAATGCTATTCGTACCCGTTAAAACAGGTCTCTACAGCGTGACAGCAAGCAAATAGAATAGCGACAGCAACACAGCTTCATTCTTATATTTTCCGGTATCTCTTTATATCATCACGGGAAATCCGGGCACCATTTGGGTGCCAAAGCGTCAAAAATCCATTGGCAAAGTACACAGTAAGTTGCTGTAGACACAGCGGCCATGCAGGGTTGCAGTTTCTCCGCTTGTACGGATACAGAAAATTAAACACTATTTTTTATGTGTCTGTCCGGGCAGGGCGCCTTTTCCCCTCCCGCAAACCGTGCTATACTGAATCATATGGATAACATGCCGCAAAAACAGGTGGATTCTCTGCGGGAGTTGCTCGACTCGGCAAAACGCGTCGTGTTTCTGGGCGGCGCGGGCACTTCAACCGAGAGCGGTATTCCGGACTTTCGTTCCGGCAATGGGGTGTTTCAGGCCATCGAGCAATTCGGCCAGCCGCCGGAAACGCTGCTTGGCCATGATTTTTTCCTGCGGCACACGGAGACGTTTTACGCATACTACCGCAAGTTCCTGCTTTACCCGGACGCAAAACCCAATGCAGCGCACACAGCGCTCGCACGGCTGGAGGCGCAGGGGAAGCTAAGGGCCGTGATTACGCAAAATATCGACGCGCTGCACCAGATGGCCGGCAGCAAAAACGTTCTCGAGCTGCACGGCAGCGTATACCGCAACCATTGCATAGACTGCGGCCGGCCCTGTTCGCTCGACGCGCTTCTTTCCATGCCGGGCGCGGTGCCGCGCTGCGCCTGCGGCGGCGTCGTCAAGCCCGACGTGGTGCTCTACGGCGAAGGGCTGGATTCGGCTGTGCTTGGCGCGGCGGTGGAGCATATTTCCAAAGCGGATATGCTCATCATCGGCGGAACGTCGCTTACGGTATATCCGGCCGCCGGACTCACGGATTATTTTCGCGGAGAAAGCCTTGTTGTCATCAATCTGTCCAAAACGCGTGCGGACAGCCGCGCGCGGCTCTCAATCAGCGCCCCCATCGGCAAGGTGCTTGCCGCCGCCGTAAGGCAATAATGGACGCAATGACAATTTTTTGCATTGTCCGACAGGCTCCGACATGATAGAATAGCTTTATGGCCGCGGCCGCGCGGGGTATGGTTGCTGATTAAAGGAGTTCGGACATGGGTTTGTTCAGTCTATCGGACGTTGGAATCGATCTGGGTACATCCAGTACGCTTGTATACGTCAAAAAACAGGGCATTGTGCTGCGCGAGCCATCGGTGGCGGCGGTGGAACGCGTCACAGGGCGCATCGTCGCAATCGGTGAAGACGCGCGCAAGATGATGGGCCGTGCGCCGAACGACGTGCTGGTTATCCGTCCGCTGCGCGACGGCGTCATCAGCAATTTCGACATAACCGCGCGCATGCTGCATTATTTCTTCAAAAAGGTCGTGGGCGCACGGTTGTTCAGGCCGCGCGCGGTGGTTTGCGTGCCTTCCGGCGTGACCGAGGCGGAAAAGCGCTGCGTCATCGAAGCCACGCTGGAGGCCGGCGCGCGATATTCCTATCTCATTGAAGAGCCGATGGCGGCCGCCATCGGCGCGGAGGTGGACGTGATGCAGCCCAAGGGCTCCATGGTGCTCGACATCGGCGGCGGAACGACGGATATCGCGGTCATCGCCTCGGGCAGCATCGTGCTGTCGGATTCCATCAGGATGGCGGGCGATAAGTTCGACGACGCGCTGATGCGGTATATGAAGCGCAAGCACAACCTGTTCATCGGTGAGCGCAGCGCGGAGGATATCAAGGTTTCCTATGGCCGCGCGCATATTGAAAAGGAGCAGCGCATCGTGGAGATCCGCGGCCGCAGCACGGTGACGGGCCTACCGGAGAGCGTTCCCATCGGCACCAATGAGATGGTGGATGCGCTGAGCGAGCCGCTATCGGCCATATTAGAGCGCGTGCGCGGGCTGTTCGAGCGCACGCCGCCAGAGTTAGCCACCGATGTTGCCGAAAACGGCATCACCCTTACGGGCGGCGGCGCTTTGCTGCGCGGGCTCGACCAGTACGTGTCCGAACGGACGCATGTGCCCTGTCGGGCGGCCGACGACCCGATCAGCTGCGTGGCGCGCGGCACGGGCATCGTGCTCGAAGAACTGCAAACCTATAACGGGGCGATCTATGATTACCGCAGAGGCGAATATTTTGCGGGCTGAACATCGTTTCATCCCTTCTAAAAACAATGTTTTTTGATAAGGCTACGGCGGTTTGCCGCTTGCGGCCATGGCCTGAGCATACCGGCCCCGTATGCCTGCCGAGGGCAACACGGCTATGGCGCAGTTTATGCGCCCGTCAAGCCGTGGTTCGGATTTGTCCGGCATGCCTGATTCTGCGCTTTCCCGTTTTGGGATTGGCCACGCAATCCCGATGGAGCCTTTTTTGACGCGCCGGCCGCTTACGCCGTCTGTCCCGCGTCCGCGGGCTGCGGCGTGCCGGGCTGTGGCTGCAACGCCGTTTCCGCGGTCAGCTCCGCGGCATATTGCGCCACCAGCCCGTCAATTTCGCTTTTGCTTACGCCGAAGTATTTGCGCATGTTTTCCAGCGCGTATTCCGGGCGGTTGGCGACGGTCTTTCTCAGCGACGCCACCTCGGATTCCCATTTGCTCATGCTGCCCGGCTTGCCCCATTTCCTGATTTGACGCGGCATCTCAGCACGGAGCGCCTCCGCCATTTCATCCAGAATCGCCGTTGCGCGCTCGCTGTTAAAGTACTTGACCACGCATTCGACATACCGCCGCACGCAATATTCGCGCCATGCGGCGTTTTTCTTGAGTCCGATATAGATTTCAAAATACGTCAGTGAACCGTTTGCCGAGGGTACGCCGTTTGCGTTAAAATACTGGCCGATCATATCGCGCGAGGCGCTGTTGCGGAACCCGAAGTCCAGGTCGTAGAAGATGGGCCGCCATTTCACCGTGTTATCCTGTGAGCGCCAGTACTTCTGGTTGAACATATCGGAATTGCACACGTAGGTCTGCGCGATGAAATAGTCTGTAAAGAACTCCACGTCGATGCGCCCGGCAAACTCGGCGAATTTCGCATCGTCGCTCAGGCGCGTATTGGCCGCATATTCCCGCAGGTTGAGAAAGTCGTCGTTTCTGCCGGAAAGGGCGACGCTGTTGCGCCGGATGATATCCACCGCGTCGCTGTCCACACCATAATGGGCCTCGAGATATTCCTTGTTTTGATCCTCGCCAAGATCATACAGCCCGTTATATTTGCCATTGACATAGACTGCCACGGGGCGCGTGGCGCTGTTGTCGATATGCATGCCCTCCACGAGCCGCTGGCAATAGGAGTCCCGCATGCGCGCATACAGCCAGTCCTGCCCGCCGTTGCGCACAACCAGCGCTGAAAACGTGGAGAACTCATAGCCCGGAAAAAACGGATAGGTCACCGTGCTCTGGCCATACCCTGCGCGCAGGTTGATTGAAATGGACTTTTGCGCATAGACGACCGTGCCCGCGCCCTTGACCTTGATTCCGGCCGGGAATGTGACGCCCAGCGTGCCGTCGGTTTCATAATAGGAAATGAGCGCCTCATTCTCAATTTTGTTAAGCTGGTCGGACACGTTCAGGCTTTCCTTAACAAGCTTGGGATCGCCGTTGACGCAGACCACCGGCACCGTGTGCGGCTCCTCAAACAGATAGGTTGCGGTGGTGACGGCGCTGTGAAACTTGCCGTCAAGTACGCTGGCGGCGCGCAATACGGTATTGCCGCCAATTGTGACCGGCCCGGCATAGCGCGCGCTGTTGGCGGTGGGCATGCTGCCGTCGGTGGTATAGTAGACGGCTGCGTTCGGATCGCGGCAGGTAATGCGTACCGTGAACGCCTCGGTATGGTACAGCCCCATCTCGGAAAACGCGGGTTCCGGCGCATAGCCCGAGACAAACCGGGAAGAATTCTTTTCCCCCTTGGTCGCGCGCTGAAAAAACACGCGTTCCACGCTTGCGTCGTCCTCAAGGCGTCCGCTGGTGATCCCTTCGCTGAGCGCGCCCGTCTTAAATACGTCCACCTGATTCCCCTGCGCGTCGCTGAGCACGATATTTTCGCCCCCACCGCCGATTCCGAACGTGGCGACACCGCTTTTTTGGCGCGTCGCATGGCTTGTCGTCTCAATTACGGCATACTCGCCCGCGCCGATCGCCAGGCTTTCGATCTGCCACTTCTGCGGCTCCCTGAGGCTGTCGCTCAAATACCAGCCGGAAAGATCGACGCGTTCCGCGCTGCCGTTGTACAGCTCGATCCAGTCGTTTTTGCGGCTCTTGATCTCGTTTACAGCGCATACCTCGCTGATAAACACGCCCTCCGGATTGAAACAGCCGATTGAATCGGCTGTTTCAAATCCCTGCGCATTTTCATAACCGGGCGTTGGCTGCGCAAAGTAACGCAGGCTGCCGCTCTTATCCCTGCCGATGGAAATATTATCGCGCGTCAGCGCGTCAAGCGGAATACGCTCGGTCTTCAGGCCGTTGATCGTGGTCAGGTACAACGCCGTCTCGTCGTCTGCCAGCCCGAACGACGCGTGCAGCTCGCCCTCGCGGCGGTTCTTGCCGGAAAGAAACACCAGCAGGTAACCGCCCGCCTCCATTTGTACGTCCGGTAGCGCCCACTTGTACAGGTCGGCCTCGTTGTCGGATAGAAAATAACCGTACAGCGACATGGCAGACGCCGAGGTGTTGACAAGTTCCACCCACTCGCCGCGGTCGCCGTCGCCGTCGATGGCGCTGAGCGTATTGTGTCTGAGCACCTCGTTGATGTGCACCGGGTCGCCCGCTTCCATCGGCTGCAGCCCAAGCTCTGTAAACGTATCCATGGAGTTTTCCGCCTCAAAGGTCGGAAACGCGGTATAAGCGCCTCCCTCCTCCGTTTTGACGACCGCTATGCCGGTGGAAAGCCCCTGCGCCCAACGGATTTCGTCGAGCACGGTGCCGCGCAGGTCGGCAAGGATGACGCAGGTATCGTTTTTGCTCAGTTTAAATGTAGAATGAATTCCGCTCTCGCCCGCGCCGCCCAGGCCTGACAACCAGATACACAGATAGCCGCCCGCCGGGATGGTGGCCGCCGGCAATTGCCAGCGCATCACGTTGGCTTCGCTGTCGGAAAGATAGTAGTTTTCCAGCTGCAGCGCGCTTTGGCCGGTGTTGTGCAGTTCTACCCACGGGTATCCGTGCGTTTCGTCCGTCGGCATGACCTCGCTGATTATCAGCGCCTCCTGCGCCTGGTTGTGAAACAGGTTTTGCAGGCTGCTTTCAATCGTGCCCGTGTTCGGCGCCCCCGGCGTGGGCGCGGCGCAGTACCCAAAGGTGCCGTCGCTGCGGCGCGCATAGGAGACGTCCGTGTACAGCGCCGGGATTTCCAGCTGATCCGCCACGCCGTAGTAAGCGTCCGTCAGGTACACAAAATCTCCGCTTTTGCTCAGCCCAAAGCCGGTGCACGGCGCCTCGGTCCTGGTCGCGCCGTTGTTATCGGCCGCATAGACGACCAGGTACGCCCCCGGCGCGATCGTCACGGGCCCAAATACAAACTTGTTTAAATTGCGCAGATTGTCCGAGAGTCCGTAGCCCTCAAGCGAGATCGCCTTATCGGAGGCATTGTACAGCTCGATCCAGTCGGGCGAGCCGAGGTCCGGGTCGATCAGGGAATGCTTGTTGCTGGACACGACCTCGTTGATGACCAGCGCGCCGGTCCGGGTCGTGCTCGCCGTAAGCGCGGCGCAGGCCGAGGCCAGCGGCAGCAGGGCAACCACAAGCGCAAGACAGATCGACTTGTGCAACAGGCGTTTTGGCATCTACACATATCCTTTCAACGATAGAGTATATCATACGCATTGTAGGTTGAAAAGAAAAGAGAATGTAAAAACAGCGCGCCAGGCCGGTTCGGCCCTCTTTGCCACGACTCGATCTCCGGCGCGCTTGACATCGGCCTGAAACTCCGGTAGCATTAATAAATAAGCACAGGATTGTTTGTCGTCTGTCATCGATCTGTTTGGCATTGCACATCCCCATTGCGCACCGGCGTTTTGTCCGCCTGCCGCGTCGCGCCGCATGCAGTCCGGCAAAATCAGCGACTGCACAGGCCGGCGTATTGTGCGGGCTTGACGCCGTTTGTTAAATTTGTTAAAAATGTCCTTCGATGGTAACCGTAAACAAGGAAAGGAAGTGTAGCAACATGAAAACCATCGGTTTTGTCATCAGCCACAAGAACAACGAAAAACGGCGCGGTCTGCTCCCGGCCGACGCCGGGCGCATCCGCTATCCTGCCCAGGTCGTCGTCGAGACCGGTTACGGCAAGGTGCTCGGCATCCCGGACGAGGATTATCTGGCCGCAGGGTTTTGCATCGCAAGCCACGCCGAAACGCTCGCCTGCGATATCATCGTGGACGTCAAGCTCGGCGATGCGGACTTCATCGATAAAATCGCCCCCGGAAAGACGCTCGTCGGCTGGGCGCACGTGGTGCAGAAAACGCAGTTTACCGACGGCGTAATCGCGGGCGGACACACGGTTATCGCGTGGGAGGATATGGTTGAAAACGGCCGCTATATCTTTTATCGCAACCGTGAACTGGCCGGGGAAACCGCCATTTTGCAGGCGTTCACCCATTATGGCGAAATGCCCTACAACACGCGCGTGGCCATCCTGGGCAACGGCCAGACCGCACACGGCGCACACCGCATTCTCGCGGGGCTTGGCGCGCGGGTCGACATCTATCCGCGCAAGCTGGAATCGCTGTTTCGCGAGAACATGTGCGATTACGATGTGCTGGTCAACTGCATATTCTGGGATACGCGCCGTACCGACCGCATCATCTACCGCGAGGACTTGAAGAATCTCAAACGCGGCTGCATGATTATCGACGTAAGCTGCGACCCGAACCTTGAGATTGAAACCTCGCGGCCAACCACCATCGACGACCCGGTGTATATGGTCGACGGCGTGCTTCACTATGCCGTGGACAACACGCCCGCAATGGCCTTTAAAACCGTCAGCCGCATCCTGAGCCGACACTTTTCCCCCTATGTTGACGACCTTGTAACAGACACGCCGAACGAGGTGATCGAGGTCGCGACGGCTATCCGGCTGGGCAAGGTGCTTGACCCGGAAATCTTTGCATTCCGGAACCGGCGGGAACGGAAGCGGAAAAAGGAGGGCCGGCAGCAGACATTGTCTTCCGCGGGTTGCTGAGAATTCCCGCATGGCTTTGCCCGGAGTATGGGCGTGGACGGTTGTTTGACAGCCCGCCCATTCCCCGGGCGCGTCACCGTCGGGGAGCGCAATGCGTGGCAAACCGCATGTTGCCCGCGCTGGAACTCAGCGCGCCGTATCGACCTCCTCCTGCGCCGCCTTGCAGGCCTGGCAGCGCTCCCGGTATTCCTTGGGAGACATGCCCTCCAGCAGGCGGAACCGCTGGGAAAAGTAGCTGAGGGACGAGAAGTTCAAAAACTGTGCGATCTGGGAAACCGAATGGTCGCTGTGTTCTAAAAGCTGTTTGCCTTCCTGGATGCGTCTGGCGGTGAGATAGCTGATCGGGCTGACCCCATAGGAGCGCTGGAACAGATGCCCAAAGGAATACTTGTTCATGCGCACCATGTCCGCCAACTGAGCCAGCGTAAGGCTTTCTGCGTAGTGCTCGTCAATATACTGCTTGATCCAGACCGCATTTTTGTTGACCGGCCGGGCGGGCTCGGCCGCAGCCTCTTCAACCCACAGCTTGGCCAGACGCTGGATTTTGATGAGCAACACTGACAGCAGGTTCCGGCATGCGGCCTCATATTGCGCGCCGCGGGTATCGATCTCCCAGAGCATGGTGCGCAGGCAGAACAGCACGCATTCCTGCTCCGGCCCATAGTCCAGCAGCGTGTATCCCGGACCGCGCCCCCCCTGAAATTCCAGTCCGGATACGCCAAGCACCATATATTCAAGCGGGTCGTCCGCCAGGCTTTGCTCCGTATGGTCGACATTGGCGTTGATGACCACCAGCTGCCGCTTCCCAACGTCCAAAACATCGTTGTGTATGAGGAACCTGCCCTTGCCGCCAATGCAGAAAAACAGCTCCGCGCAGGCGTGCGAGTGCTTGATGCTGTGCCAGTCGTTCTCAAACCGGGAAGACGCAATATATAATAGCTGGCAGGATGGCTCCTCCCGTTGAGACATGATGAATTCAAACCGGGTATTGCTCATTGGCGTTGCTCCTCCTGCCCGTATTCCACGGCCGCCTTTGTTCCGGGCGGATTAAGATCCACGTTTCGGGCGGCAATCCGTTTTATTCGGGCCGCACCTAAAACGCCGTTTTAGAATGGGTCCGCGCCGTGGCGTATTCTTTGGATACGCCTGCGCCGTTTGCCGGCTTTTCCGGCCGCAGGGCGTCGCATACCGCCGTCCCGGGCAGATCGTCCGGTTCTCCTTGCATCCTTGCACGGCAGGCTTAACGGGGCATTTTGCCGTCGCGCTTTTTCGTACCCCAATCATTTTTGTATATATTTTATATTTTTTTGTTAAAAATAGCAATATCTTGTTCAAAATAAAATCGGTTCCCCTGTTCATGCAAAAATATCTTTGGTGACGCAAAAAAATATTCATTATTATTGAAGCATTTTATAAAATTCCGATCCCTTGTTAAAAAAATCCCGTAATAACAATATATATAAAACTTTGGCCAAGAAACCGTCTTGCGGTTTATGCCGGATGTTCCTACACTTAGAATTGAAGAGAGTCCGCAGCTCCAAGCATCCTATCAAAGCGGAGAACGGCGCACAGATCAAAAACGAACAGATGCAGTCCCCAAAACACGACAAAATCAATTTAAGGAGGAAACAGGTATGAAAAAGGTATTGGCATTGATTCTAACGCTGCTCATGGTCCTGAGTATGGTGGCTTGCGCAGGCGCGCCCGCAGAACCCGCAACGCCCGCAGAACCGCCCGCTGCGCCCGCCGAGCAACCGGCTGAGCAGCCCGCGGCCGGCAGGCTGAAGGTGGCCGCTATCGAGACCGCCTATGGCGCCGACATGTGGAAGGAAGTTTGCGCGGCGTTCACCGAGCTGACCGGCGTCGAGGTTGTGCTCACCACCGACAAGAACCTCGAGGATGTAATCGGACCTTCCATGAAGGCCGGCGACTTCCCGGATGTGATCCATCTGGCCACCGGCCGCGAGGACGCGCTGACGGAAACGTTCATAAAGGACAACAATATTTTAGACATCACCGACGTGCTGTCCATGACCGTACCTGGCGAAGAGGCTAAAGTCTCCGACAAAATCGCGGGCGGCTTTACCGAAACCTCCCTGACCAACCCCTATGGCGACGGCAAGACCTATCTTGCCCCCATGTTCTACTCCCCCTGCGGCCTGTTCTATGACGCCGGCCTGTTTGAGGCCAGGGGCTGGAGCGTACCTACCACCTGGGACGAGATGTGGGCGCTGGGCGACGCCGCCAAGGCGGAGGGCATCTCCCTGTTCACCTACCCCACCACCGGCTACTTTGACGCGTTTTTCTACGCGCTGATGTATTCTGTGGGCGGCGCGGATTTCTTTGACAAGGCAACCCATTATGCGGAGGGTATCTGGGATACCGAAGAGGCAAAGACCTGCTTTGACATCGTGGCCAAGCTCGCCACCTACACCGAGCCCACCACCCCCGCGCAGGCCAACGACCAGGATTTCAAGATGAATCAGCAGCTGGTGCTGGATGACAAGGCCCTGTTTATGCCCAACGGCACCTGGATTGTGGGCGAGATGGCCGATTCTCCCCGTCCGGATACCTTTAAGTGGGGCATGACCGCCCTGCCCGCGGTTGCGGCCGGCGGCGACGGTTACAGCTACACCTGGTTCGAGCAGGCGTGGATTCCCGCGGGCGCGGAAAACCAGGCTGCCGCCAAGCAGTTCATCGCTTTCCTGTATAGCGACAAGGCCTGCGAAATCTTTGCCAATGCCGGCGCAATCCAACCTGTGCTTGGCATTGCCGACAAGCTCGAGGGAGACAACAAGCTCTTCTACGCCATCTATGACAACGGCGCCAAGGCCGCAATGGGCAACTTTGCCCCGTTTAATCCCATCGAGGGACTGGACAACCGCACCGTGTGGTTTGACCCGGTGAACTCCCTTGTGGCGGGCACCATCACCGAACAGGAATGGATCGACGGAATCAAGTCCGCCAGCGACCAGATGCGCGCCAACCTGAAATAAAGCGGAGCCTGTATCATCATCTGGTAAAAAGCAGTCTGAAATTGGAGTGCCACGGGGCGGCGGTGGACAACCATCGCCGCCCGGAGCATCCAGAGGTCTTAAAATTGCAAAAGACCCTATATGCCATATCCATTCCGCACGCTTACGCTTTATCCCCACACCGTGGCTATGGCGGCTGCAGCGGAAACTTTCTCATTCCTGCACGCAACCACCTTCCATGCGCAATTTTTTCCTATCAATACGCAAAGATACGTAAAGGAGATGAGCCTGTGAAAAAGTCCAACGGCCGTCCCGGCCGCGGCCGTTTCATCGCGCTGTGCGCGGCCCCGGCCGCCATTTTGTTTCTGCTGTTTATGATTGTTCCCACCCTCAATGTGTTCCGTATGTCCCTTTTTAAGCGCAGCGCCTATTCCCCCACGGAGCAGTTTGTGGGAGTGGATAACTTTGTCAAGCTATTTTCGGATGCAAATTTCATCCGCTCCATGCAAAACACCATATTGCTGATTGTGATGGTCACCATCGTGACGTTTGCCTTCGCGCTGGTATTTGCGGCCATTCTCACACGGGAGACGATCCGGGGACAAAATTTTTTCCGTATCATATTCTATATCCCAAACATTCTGTCCGTGGTTGTGATATCCGCCATATTCAGCGCCATCTACAGCACCAATAACGGCATGCTCAACAGCCTTTTATCCATGCTTAGCGGCAAGACCGTCGCCATACTCTGGAAGGGGGAAAGCATGGTTATGATCAGCCTCATCATCGCAATGGTTTGGCAGGCAATCGGTTATTACATGGTCATGTATATGGCCTCCATGTCCAGCGTGCCCATCAGCCTTTATGAAAGCGCGCAGCTGGACGGCGCGAACAAGGTCCGGCAGTTCTTTGAGATCACCATCCCGCTGATCTGGACCAACATCCGCACAACGCTCACATTCTTTATCATCAGCACGATCAATATGGCGTTCCTGTTTGTTAAGGCCATGACCAGCGGCGGCCCCAACGGGGCTTCGGAGGTGGCGCTGTCCTACATGTATAAGCAGGCGTACACCAACTCCACCTATGGCTACGGCATGGCCATCGGCGCCGTGGTATTCCTGTTCTCCTTCGCCCTCTCCGCGCTGGTGAACCGGGTTACCGAGCGGGATGTGCTGGAATTCTGAGAAAGGAGGAGGCTGGATATGAAAGAGACAAAAAAACAGACTGCGGGAAACCGAATTTTCAGGCTGTTTGTGTATGTGGCTCTGATCACCCTGGCCGTGTGCATTATTGTGCCGGTCGCCTGGGTGTTCATGGCTTCCATCAAGGAGAACAGCGAGTTCTATGGCAACCCCTGGTCCATGCCGCTGGGTTTCTATTACCAGAACTTCATAGACGCATGGAACAAGGCCAGCATGGGCGAATACATGCTGACCTCCCTGATCGTAACGGCGCTGGCCCTGGGAATCCTGCTGGTGGTGGCTCTGCCCGCGGCCTATGTGCTTTCCCGGTTTAAATTCCGGCTCCGGGCTCCGCTGAACACGGCGTTTATGGCGGGCCTGTTCATCAATGTCAACTACATCGTGGTGCCCATTTTCCTGATGCTGGTGGATGGCGACAAATTCCTGAGAAGCACTTTGGGCAGTGGCTTTCTGCTCAACAATATCTTTGTGCTGGCGCTGGTATACGCCGCCACGGCGCTGCCGTTTACCGTCTACCTGCTCTCGGGCTATTTTGCGTCGCTGCCGCACGACTTTGAGGAGGCTGCGTATATCGACGGCGCGGGCTACGGCAAGACCATGTTCCGCATCATGTTCCCAATGGCGCAGCCCTCCATCATCACGGTGATTCTGTTCAACTTCCTCTCCTTCTGGAACGAATATATCATCGCCATGACGCTGCTGACGGATCCCGGCGGCAGCCGGACGCTGCCCGTGGGCTTGATGCAGCTAACCCAGGCCCAGCAATCCGCAGCACAGTTCGGCCAGCTGTACGCCGGACTGGTGCTGGTGATGCTGCCCACGCTGATCCTCTATATCTGCGTGCAGAAAAAACTGACGCAGGGCATGACCTTGGGCGGACTGAAAGGATAGGTGCGCATATGCAATTCTGGAAAGATCACAAGGCGCTGCGACTCGTGGTGATTCTGTTTTTCTTCCTGACCGGGCTTGCGTTGGTCGTCTGGGGCTGGACGATTACGGGCAAGCTGGCCGGGCTTGGCATCATGGTGCTGGGATTAATATTTCTGCTCACCGCGCTTATGGTCTATAACAAGCCCTTTCAAAGCCTGAAAAAGGATAAAAGGCTTTGACCGGCAACTTGTTTTGGGGAGAAAATCTATGAATGAACACAATAACAGACGGGGACAGGTGACGATCCCGACAGACCTGGACGTGGTGCCGGAAACGCTGGAGATACTCCGCCGCTGGGGCGCGGACGCCATACGCGACTGCGACGGCACGGAGTTCCCGGAGGCGCTTAAAGGCGTGGGGGCGAAGATCTACTCCACCTACTACACCACCCGCAAGGACAACGCGTGGGCCAGAGCAAACCCGGATGAAATTCAGCAGTGCTACCTGATGACGGGCTTTTATACGGCCCTGTCGCAGAGCCTTGCCATTCCGCTGATGCAGGGGATTTCCTCCGCGCTCGTACAGGTGAACGACCGCGACGACATCCGCCGCTGGTGGGAGGTTATGGACCGCACTGCGGGCGCGCCCGTGCCCACGGAGGACTGGCGCTATTGCCCGGAGACGGGCTGCGTGGAGCTCCTTAACGCGGTTCCCTATCACGAATACACGGCGAGCTTTCTCGCCTACCTCATCTGGGACCCGGTTCACATGTACAATGCGGTGACCAACGGCTGGCACGACTTTGAGCACCAGATGACCTTTGACGTACGCCAGCCCAAAACGCGGCGGTACTCGATGGAGCGCCTGCACCGGTTCATTGCGGAGCATCCGTATGTGGACGTAATCCGCTACACCACGTTTTTCCATCAGTTCACGCTGATTTTCGACGAACTCAAGCGGGAAAAGTACGTGGACTGGTACGGCTACTCGGCCTCCGTATCCCCCTATATTCTGGAGCAGTTCGAGCGCGAGGTTGGCTATCCCTTCCGGCCCGAATACATCATTGACCAGGGATACTACAACAATCAATACCGCGTGCCGGGCCGGGAATATTTCGATTTCATGGCGTTCCAGCGCCGCGAGGTGGCAAAGCTGGCCCGGGAGATGGTCGATATCACCCACGAGCTGGGCAAGGAGGCCATGATGTTTCTGGGCGACCACTGGATCGGAACCGAGCCGTTTCTGCCGGAGTTCGCCACAATCGGGCTGGACGCGGTGGTTGGCAGCGTAGGCAACGGCGCAACGCTGCGGCTGATTGCGGATATCCCGGGCGTGCGGTACACGGAGGGGCGTTTTTTGCCCTACTTTTTCCCGGACACTTTTTTCGAGGGCGGCGACCCCGTGCGGGAGGCCCGCGAAAACTGGGTGACCGCGCGCCGCGCCATCCTGCGCCGGCCCATCGACCGCATCGGCTACGGCGGCTATCTCAAGCTCGCGTTGCAGTTCCCCGATTTTGTGGACTATGTACAGAGCGTCTGCGACGAATTCCGCCTGCTTTACGCCAATGTCAAAGGCGCGAAGCCCTATTGCGTAAAAACCGTCGCGGTGCTTAACTGCTGGGGCAAGATGCGCTCCTGGGGCTGCCACATGGTGCACCACGCGCTGTATCAGAAACAGAATTACAGCTATGCGGGTGTGATCGAGGCGCTTGCCGGCGCGCCCTTTGCGGTGCGGTTTCTAAGCTTTGCGGAGATTCAGGCCGACCCCGGCGCGCTTTCCGATGTGGACGTCGTTTTGACCGTGGGCGACGGAGACACGGCCCATACCGGCGGCGCGGTGTGGGAGGACCCGGCCGTTTCGGCGGCGCTGCGCGCGTTCGTACACCGCGGCGGCGGGTTCATCGGCGTTGGGGAGCCCTCCGGCCACCAGTGGCAGGGGCGCTATTTCCAGCTTGCCAATGTGCTGGGCGTGGAGAAGGAGACGGGCTTTACACTGGGGTACGACAAGTACAACTGGGAAACCCATCCCGGGCATTTCATACTGGCCGACTGCGCGGATGGCGGGCCGGACTTTGGCGAGGGGAAGAAGAGCGTCTACGCCCTGTCCGGCGCGGCGGTGCTCATTGAGCGCGCGCATGAGGTGCAGATGGCCGCCAACGAGTTTGGCGCGGGCCGTGGAGTATATATCAGCGGCCTGCCGTACAGCTTTGCCAACAGCCGCCTGCTGCACCGCGCCATCCTCTGGTCGGCGCATGGCGAGGACGCGCTGCACGCGTGGTTCAGCGAGAATTACCGCGTTGAGGTACATGCCTATGTCGAAAACGGCAAATACTGCGCGGTAAACAACACCTATGAACGCCAGTCCACCGTCATTTGGCGCGGGGACGGCGAACGCTTTCCCCTGACGCTGGAACCCAGCGAAATCCGTTGGTTTGAGATGCAGCCGTAGCGGTAAGCGGCAGGATGTCCGGCCGGGTTCCGTCCGTTCAACCAGTTTGAGGGAATGCCTGCGCGCACCATGCGCCCGCAGGCCGCATGCGCCGGTGGGTTTCCGCCGGTGTCAGGCCATCAAAAAACTCCGTTTTTTGACGGGGATATCCGCATTTTGCCTGCGTCTTACAGACGCGGCCGACAAACTGCACAGGGTAACCGCCCATTCCGGGCGATCCGTTCCGGCGTACAGGCCGCCGGAGCCGGAATTGACGGGCCAAGGGCCGCGGCCCTTAACAATCCCGGGGGCTTTTCTGACAGTCTGGCGCCGGCGGTTTTTCCGCCGGTGTTTCGCTTTTGGGGGCACATGGACGCCGTCCGCCCGGCTACAGGCCCTTGTAAGGGCGCAGCAGCAGGTGCATCTGGATGGCCTCGCACGCCTCGACCAGCGCGACGACGTCCGGGTCGCCGGCATCTGTGCCCAGCCGTTCGCGGATTGCGAGCGCGTCGCAATACAGCTGTATAACGGACCTGCCGTCGGCGGCTTCCCGTTTCAGAAGGGAGAGGTAGTATTCGATCGAGTTTTGCATGGATATTTCCCCACACTATTTAAGCCCATTTCTGTATTTAAATTCATTTTATAGTTTCTGCCTATAAAATGCAATGGCAGAATAATCAATAATTTATACTATATCTGGGTGAAACTGTATGTTTGAAAGAATACGGGATTTCCGAGAGGATCGGCAGTATACGCAGCAGGAGATTGCTAAGTTGCTGAACATTAGTCAGGCAACATACTCCGACTACGAAAACGAAAAAATTATTATTCCCATTTCCGCACTGATTAAGCTTGCGCTGTTTTATGATACAAGTGTAGACTATCTGGTCGGTTTAACAGACGAGCCGAAGTCCCAACCAAGGGGAAAAGAGTACCGGTAAAATCCACCAGCTAAAAGACGACTTCCTCAGCCCTGCGGCACTTGAGCGGGTAAGAGGTTATTTGGATTAGGAATATCAAGGGGGGAATGGAAGTCCCTCCTGTTTTTAGTCGGCCGGAGGCTTTTCCGAGGCGGCCGCTTCATTCAGGAATTTAGATAAGCTAGGCAACCTATCCATACAAACAACCTCCGGCAAAAGAACTTTTAGGCCTATCTGTCCAACTTATATGCAATCATATCAATTTCTGCTATCATATAAACGGTGAGTATTATGAGAACAAGGGCCAAATCGCTCCGGGAAACAGTAAACTTTACCCAGGAATATGTCGCGGCGTATCTGCACTGCGATCAGTCCTTGTATTCAAAGTATGAGCGCGGTACAAGGGAGCCGCCCTTAAATTTTGTCATGTGTCTGGCCAGGTTCTGTCACACATGGATTGATTATATCATGGAATTAACGGACGAACCCGCCCCCTATCCCTCTGCCGGCAGGTAAATCCAACGCGCGGACGTACATTCGTCCCGATATGCGCTATCCCGCTTGTATACCGAAGGTTCCCGGAGCCCTGAAACGGCAGGCGCCCCCACCCTGTCCATTAGGCTCAACCAGATAATCCGTCAAAATGCACGGCACGCGCGTGGATTTTGACGCCCTTTGCAGTTCGCCGCCCAGAACGCCTGTGCGCGAAAGGCGAACCGCCGTGATCCCATCGAAAAACATCGTTTCTCGATGGACAAACGCCCCGGCGGAAATCCCGCCGGGACGTTTGCACGGTTCAATCAGATTTTAATTCACCAGCTCCAGCACCACCATCTCGGCTGCGTCGCCGCGGCGCGGCCCGAGCTTGGTCATGCGGGTGTACCCGCCCCTGCTGCCCTCGGCAGCCCTGGCGGCGTATTTGGGCGCGATCTCACGGAACAGCTTCTCCACCACGGGGTGGGCCTTATCTGCGGTGCGCTCCTTATAATCCGACTTGCTCTCCTTCTTGGACTTGAATTCCGGCACGTCGTAAAGGTAGGCCATGATCCGCCGGCGCGCATGCAGCTTGCTCGGCTTATCGACGTAGACCTCCTGCTTCACAATCTGCGATTTTTCGTTGTGACGGTCCTTCTCAACGAGCTCGCTGTTTTCATATTCGCCCATAGCCAGCGTAATCAGCTTTTCAGCAATAGAACGGACTTCCTTGGCGCGGGCTTCGGTCGTGATGATCTTGCCGTTCCAAAGAAGCGCCGTGGTTTGATTCCTCAGCAGAGCCACGCGCTGGTCGGATACTCTGCCCAGTTTACGGTTTGCCATTTTGCGCCTCCTTAATCCTCATTCGTGCGAAGAGCCAGACCCAGCGCACTCAATTTCTGCTGTACTTCCTCAAGCGACTTGCGCCCAAGGTTGCGAACCTTCATCATTTCGTCCTCATCGCGCTGCACAAGCTCCTCAACGGTGTTGATGCCCGCACGCTTGAGGCAGTTGTAGGAACGAACCGACAGGTCAAGATCCTCGATGTTCATCTCCAGAATCTTTTCTTTCTTGCTCTCTTCCTTTTCAACGAGTATCTCGACGCCCTGCACATGATCCGTCAGGTTGATAAACAGCATCAGGTGCTCGGTCAGTATCTTAGCCGCAAGGCTGGCCGCCTCGTCGGGCTTAATGCTGCCGTCCGTCCAGATTTCGAGGGTCAGCTTATCAAAGTCGGTAATCTGCCCAACGCGCGTGTTGTCCACGGTAAAGTTGACCTTGGTGATCGGCGTAAAGATGGAATCGATGGCAATCTCGCCGATGGGCATGTCGCTGCGCTTATTGCGCTCAACCGGCACATAGCCGCGGCCGCGCTCCAGCATGATCTCCATGTGCAGCTTGCCGTTGGCGTCGAGTGTCGCAATGTGCAGCTCCGGATTGATCAGCTCCACATCGGAATCGGGAACCATGTCCCCCGCGGTGACCTCGCACTCGCCCGCCACGTCGATAACGACCTTTTTCGGGCCGTCGCAGTACAGCTTGCAGCGCAGTTCCTTGAGGTTGAGCACGATCTCGGTGACGTCTTCCTTCACGCCCTCGATGGTCGAAAACTCATGCAGCACGCCGTCGATGCGCACGCTGGTGACCGCCACGCCGGGCAGGCTGGAAAGCAGCACGCGGCGCATGGAATTGCCAAGGGTGGTGCCGAATCCGCGTTCCAACGGCTCCACGACAAACTTGCCGTAGTCCTCCGTTATTTCAACACATTCGAGTTTGGGCTTTTCAATCTCTATCATTTCATACCCTCCTTCGGTTTGTCTGTTGCGGTAAAATCCAGCTCAAAACGCAGGCTTACCTGGAGTAGTACTCAACGATGAGATGCTCTTCGATCGTCAAGTCGATGTCGTCGCGCACCGGAAGCGCCACAACCTTGCCGGTCAGCTTTTCAGCGTCAAATTCCAGCCACTGCGGAACGGTACGCGCGCCGCCCTGCTCCTTGAGCGCCTTGAAATACTCGTTCTCGGCCGTGCGCTCCTTGATGGTGATCACGTCGCCAACCTTCACCTGGTACGAGCAGATATCCACTTTTTTGCCGTTGACGCGGACGTGGCCGTGGGTCACGATCTGGCGCGCCATCGGGCGGGAGTCGCCAAGGCCCAGGCGATAGCAGACGTTGTCGAGCCGGCGCTCGAGCAGCGCAAGCATATTGTCGCCTGTTACGCCGCGCATGTTGGCGGCCGTTTCATAGTATTTCCTGAATTGGGATTCCAATACACCGTATGCGCGGCGAACCTTCTGCTTTTCACGCAGCTGGATGCCGTATTCAGACTGCTTTCTGCGGCCCTGGCCGTGCATGCCCGGCGGGGTATGGCGCTTGGTAACGGCGCACTTCTCGCTGTAGCAGCGGTCGCCCTTCAAAAAGAGCTTGGTGCCTTCTCTGCGGCACTGGCGGCAGACGGAACCTGTATATCTAGCCATTGTATGCTTCCTCCTTAAACACGTCTGCGCTTGGGCGGGCGGCATCCGTTGTGCGGGATGGGCGTCACGTCCTTAATCATGTTCACTTCGAGTCCCGCGGTCTGCAGCGCGCGGATTGCGGCTTCGCGGCCGGAACCGGGGCCTTTGACATAGACCTCGACGATCTTTAAACCATGCTCCATCGCAGCCTTGGCTGCGGTTTCCGCCGCCATCTGCGCCGCAAAAGGCGTGGATTTTCTCGAACCTCTGAACCCGAGCGAGCCCGCGCTCGACCATGCCACGGCGTTGCCCTGCAGGTCGGTGATGGTCACAAGGGTATTGTTGAAGGAGGAACGGATGTGCGCCGCGCCGCGCTCGATATGTTTCTTTTCACGGCGCTTGCGGGTTGCCGCGGTCTTTTTGACTGTTTTCTTGGCTGCCATTTCTCGCTTCCTCCTTTACTTTCTCTTTCCGCTCTGCGTACGCTTCGGACCCTTGCGCGTACGGGCGTTCTGCTTGGTGGACTGACCGCGTACGGGCAGGCCCTTGCGGTGGCGTACGCCGCGGTAGCAGCCGTTCTCGATCAGCCGCTTGATATTCATCGACGTTTCACGCCGTAAATCGCCCTCCACCTTAATGTTGTGGTCAATGTAGTCTCTGAGTTTGGTCACATCGGCTTCATCCATATCGCGCACGCGCACGTCGGGGTCAACGCCGGTGGCCTGAATAATCTGCGCCGCGGTTTTATGACCGATCCCGTAGATGTAGGTCAAGCCGATCTCGATCCGCTTGTCCCGGGGAAGGTCTACGCCAGCAATACGTGCCATATCGTTGTTCTACCTCCATTAAAATTCGTGTCAAGCTTGTTGTATTTATGCTATCCGCCGGAAGAATCGCGCGGGTTGCCGCACATGATTCAGCCGCTCCAGCGGGTGATTTTTGTGCGTTCAGCCCTGCTTCTGCTTGTGCTTGGGATTTTCGCAGATGACCATCACGCGGCCCTTGCGCTTAATAATCTTGCACTTTTCGCAAATGGGTTTTACACTTGGCCTTACTTTCATGACCGTTCTCCTTTCGCTCTCTCACACGCGTTTTTAAAGCTTTATCCGCCCGCCCAGACCGGCGGAACGCTTGCTTTTCGTTTTCCCAAGGCTCTCCTGCGCGTTTCCGCCGGGGCGGACAATCGCTCTTTCCTGCTCCGCCGCTTAATCCAAAAAAGCGGCCGGGCTAATTTTTGCCGCGCCAGGTGATACGGCCTCGGGACAGGTCGTACGGGGAAAGCTCCACCGTAACCTTGTCGCCGGCAAGAATCCGGATAAAATTCATGCGCAGCTTACCCGATATCGTTGCGAGTATCTTATGCCCGTTTTGGAGTTGAACCTCGAACATGGCGTTCGGGAACGAATCCGTAACGACGCCCTCTACCTCAATGACATCCTGTTTAGACAAGCTATCCCTCCTACTTTCCTGATTCCGTGCTGTAGCCCAGCGCCGTAAGCGCCTTGCGGATATCCGCGTCAAGCACCGGTATGTTGTCCATAAGCATCCGGCGTATTCCGCCGGCAGTGTCCGGCTCAATATGCAGATGCCGGAGCTTTTTCTTCTTCGGTCTGCAAACCGCCCTTGTCCGGCCGTCAGCCAGATACACATGCTCGCTGTCGGCGCGCCCGATAACCACAAACGCGCGTCCCTTGTCGTGTCCCGCGCGCGAGGTCGCGATTGCTCCGAGTTCCGGCTCGTTCATACGGGTTCCTCCTCGTGCAGCGTCAGCAACCTCGGCTCGCCTTCGGTGATGGCGACCGTGTTTTCATAGTGCGCGCTGGCCAGTCCGTCGGCAGTCTCCACCGTCCATCCATCCCGGAGCCGAACAACGTCCGCCGTGCCCAGATTCACCATGGGCTCGATGGCGATGGTCATGCCCGGTTCAAGCCGCGCGCCGTGCCCCCATGCGCCGGCGTCCCAGTAGTTCGGCACATCCGGAGGCTCGTGCATCTCGCGTCCAATCCCGTGGCCGATCAGCTCGCGTACCACGCCGTAACCATGGCTCTCGGCATGCGCCTGCACGGCCTTTGCAATGTCACTGATACGATTGCCCGCTTTGGCAAACCGCAAACCCGCAAAGAAGCACGCCCGCGTGACCCTTACAAGCGCCTGAACCCGCTCGTCAACATCCCCAATCAGAATCGTACGCGCCGCGTCGCCGTGAAATCCGTCGAGCTTTGCGCCGACGTCGACGGAAAGGATATCTCCGTCTTTCAGCCGGTATTTGCCGGGGATGCCGTGCACCACCTGCGCGTTGACTGAGGTGCAGATGCTGCTCGGATACCCATGGTAATGCAGAAACGAGGCGGTCGCGCCGCGGCTTGCGATATATTCCGCCGCGATCCCGTCCAGCTCAACCGTCCGCATTCCCACACAGGCGGCCTTTTGCAGCAGCGCCAGCGTTTCCTCTACCACGCGGCCGGCCGCGTCCATCCGCTCAATATCGGCAGGCGATTTGATCGTGATCATAGCTTGAGCACGTCCTGTATCGACTGCGTCACGCAGTCGATGGCGTCGTCGCCGTTCACGGTGCACAGCAGCCCGCGCTGTGCATAGTAGTCGATGAGCGGCTGCGTCTGCTTTTCATACACCCTGACGCGGTTGGCCACGGTTTCCGCCCGGTCGTCGTCGCGCTGGTACAGCCTGCCGCCGCACGCGCACGTATCCAACGCATAGGAGTCCACATGGTAGGCCGCGCCGCAGTCGGGGCACATGCGCCGCCCGCTGATGCGGGAAACCAGCCGCTCGCCCGGCACGTCGATGTTGACGACCGCGTCGACCGGCGTAATACCTGCAAGCGCGTCTGCCTGCGCGACCGTGCGCGGAAATCCGTCAAATAAAAAGCCGTTTTTGCAGTCCTCAAAGGCAATGCGCTTTTCCACCATCGCAACGATGATCTCGTCGCTCACCAGCTCGCCGCGGTCAATGACCGCCTTGGCCGCCTGTCCCAGCGGCGTGCCGGCGCGGATCTCCGCGCGCAGCATATCGCCGGTGGAAATATGCGCGATGCCGCAGGCCGCCGCAATCCGCGCGGCCTGCGTACCCTTGCCCGCGCCCGGCGGGCCTAAGAAGATCAGCTTCATCGGTCTTTTCCTCAGTTCAGGAATCCTTTGTAATGCCGCATCAGCATATGGGATTCCAGCTGTTCGGTCGTTTCAAGCGCCACGCTGACCATAATCAGCACGCTCGTTGCGCCAAACGCGGACGTCTGCCCCAGCCCGCGCAGCGCAAGCGTCGGCAGAATCGCGATCACCGCGAGGAACAGCGAGCCGAACATGGTTAACCTGCTGCTGATTCTGGCCAGATAATCGCTCGTCGGCTTGCCGGGCCGGATGCCCGTGATAAAACCGCCGTTTTGCTGCAGGTTCTTCGACATCTCAATCGGATTGAACGTGATGCTCGAATAAAAGTACCCAAAGGCGATGATCAGCAACGCATACACGAGGAAGTAGATCACCGTCGTGCTGCCGAGGTACTTTTCATAGAAGCTATAGAATCCGCCGCTTGGCCAGAACTGGGCGAACATGCCCGGGAACTGGATAAACGTCATGGCAAAGATCAGCGGGAGCACGCCGTTGGCGTTGGCCTTGATGGGCAGATAGGTGCTCTGCCCGCCGTACATCTTGCGGCCCACAACGCGCTTTGCATACTGGACCGGGATGCGGCGCTGCGCCTTGTCAACATAGGTGACCAGCGTAATCAGGCCGATGACCACAACCATCAGGATAACGAACTTCCACCAGGCCAGCGTGCCGACAACCAGCTGCTGCACCCAGCCGATGAGCGTTGTGGGAACGCGGCTGACAATCGAGGCAAAGATCAGCATGGAAATGCCGTTGCCGATGCCGTTTTCCGTGATGCGCTCACCCAGCCACATCAGAAACGCCGTTCCGGCCGTGGAGCAAATGCCGATGACGGCATAGGTCCAAAATCCCGGGTTGATGACGACGTCCTGTCCGACGGCGGAGTTCTGCAAGCCCACAAAGATGCCGATCGACTGCACCATGGCAAGGCCAATACCGGTATAGCGCGTGATGCGCTCAATTTTGGCCCGGCCGTCGTCCTCCTTGCTCAGGCGCTCCAGCGCGGGAATCGCGATGGTCAGCAGCTGCAGGATGATCGACGCGGTGATATACGGCGAGATGCCCATTGCAAACAGGGTAAACTGCGAAAACGAGCTGCCTGTCAGCAGATCGAGGAATCCCAGAATGTCGTATGCCTGCACGGCCTCTTCAAGCACCGCGGTGTTCACGCCCGGGATCGGGATAAAGCAGCCAAGCCGATAGATTACGATCAAAAGCAGCGTAATCAGTATCTTTTTGCGAATATCCCTTACCTTAAAGGCGTTGATGAATGTGTTAAACATTATCCGATCACCTCAACACTTCCACCTGCCGCCTTGATGGCGGATTGCGCGGTCTGGGAGAACTTCGCCGCTTTTACGTCCAGCTTCTTTGTCAGCTCACCGCCGCCCAAGACTTTCAGGCCGTCCTTTTCGATCTTGCTGATAACGCCCTGCTCCTTCAGCAGTTCAGCCGTCACTACGGTACCGTTCTCCAACCTTTCGAGGTCGGAAATATTGATAATCGTGTATTCTTTTGCAAAGATATTGGTGAAGCCGCGCTTTGGCAGACGGCGAGTCAGCGGCATCTGGCCGCCCTCAAAGCCGTTCTTCTTGCTTCCGCTGCGCGCTTTTTGGCCCTTATGACCCATCGTCGAGGTCTTGCCCATGCCGCTGCCGGTACCGCGACCGACGCGCTTGGACGACTTTTTCGACCCGGGAGCAGGCTGTAATTCATGCAGTTTCATTGAACATGCTCCTCCGCTTACTTAGACTTCTTCCACTTCCACCAGATGCTTGACCTTAAAGATCTTGCCGCGGGTGGCAGCGTTATCCGGCTGGACGGTCTGGCTATGGATCTTTCTAAGCCCCAGCGACTCCAGCGTCGCCTGCTGATCCTTCAGACTGGAGATCGGGCTCTTGACAAGCGTAATCCTAACGCTCTTAATCTGTTCCTTCTTCGTTGCCATATCCTGCCTCCTTATCCAAGGATCTCCTCAACGGTCTTGCCGCGCAGCTTGGCCACCTGTTCGGCGGTGCGCAGCTGGGTCAGGCCGTTGATGGTCGCCTTCACGCAGTTAGAGGGGTTGTTGGAACCGAACGACTTGGTGCGGATGTCGCGGATACCCGCCATCTCCAGCACCGCACGAGCGGGGCCGCCCGCAATCACGCCGGTACCTTCTTCGGCCGGGAGCATGCGGACATGTCCCTTGCCGAACTTGCCTTCCACCTGATGTGGAATGGTGGTTCCGACGATCGGAATCTCGACCATATGGCGCTTGGCGTCCTCAATACCCTTGCGCACGGCCTCCGGGATTTCCGCCGCCTTGCCAAGGCCAACGCCAACCTTGCCCTTTTCGTTGCCGACCACCATGAGCGCGGTGAACCGGAAGTTCTTGCCGCCCTTGACGACCTTGGCGACACGGTTGATGGAGACCAGGCGCTCTTTGAATTCCGAGGGCTCTTTTTCGAATCTCTTATTGTTTTGCATCTCGTTTCCTCCTTAGAAGTCCAGCCCGGCCTTGCGCGCGCCGTCGGCCAGAGCCGCCACGCGGCCCGTGTACAGATATCCGCCACGGTCGAAAATGACCCGGCCGATTCCTTTCGCCTGTGCGCGCTTGCCAACGAGTTGGCCAACCATCGTTGCCTGCTCGGTCTTGGTCTTGTCGGCGAGTTGATCCTTGATTTCGGCATCCAGCGTGGAAGCTGCGACCAAGGTGTTGCCTGCGCTGTCGTCGATGATCTGCGCGTAGATATGGGTTGTGCTGCGGTAAACATTCAAGCGGGGACGCTCGAGCGTACCGCTGATGTTCTTGCGCTGGCGGTAATGCCTTTTTACGCGAACCGCGTTTTTATCGACTTTTGAAAACATCTTTTGTCACTCCTTCCTGCCTTATTTACCGGTCTTGCCTTCCTTACGGCGAACGTACTCGTTCTCATAGCGAATGCCCTTGCCTTTATAGGGCTCCGGGCTGCGCACCGTGCGGATATCGGCCGCTACCTGTCCGACCTGCTGTTTGTTGATGCCCTTGACCGTGATCTTGTTCGGCGTGGGCGTCTCAAAGGTGATGCCTTCGGGAGCGGCGAACTCAACGGGATGCGAATAACCGACGTTGAGCACAAGTTTGGTTCCCTGCATCTGGGCTCTGTAGCCAACGCCAACGATTTCTAAATGTTTTTCATAGCCTGTCGTCGTGCCGATCACCATGTTGTTGATGAGGGTACGGGAAAGGCCGTGCAGGGCGCGATGCATTTTGTTATCGCTCGGACGCGCGACGTGCAGTACGCCGGCGTCCTGTTCAATCTTCATCTCCGGCGAGAGCTTCTCCGACAAAGTGCCCTTCGGGCCTTTCACGGTAACGAGATTATCATCGCCGACCGTGATTGTCACTCCGCCAGGAATGCTGACCGGAAGTTTTCCGATTCGAGACATGGATTGCTTGCTCCTTCTTTCATGATTTCGTTGCTCTGATACGCCGGGATGCCCGGCTGCTCAGAATGCTTATAAGTATCCGCTGCTCTCCCCAACGCGGCCATGCGCTATGGGAGCGTCCCAGGGCTTACCAGACGTAAGCGAGAACCTCTCCGCCAACGCCCTGCCTGCGCGCCTCGCGGTCGGTCATCACGCCGCGCGAGGTAGAGACGATTGCGATGCCCAGTCCGCCGAGGACCTTGGGGATCTCGTCCTTACGGGCGTACACGCGCAGGCCCGGGCGGGAGATGCGCTTGAGCCCAACGATGACGCGCTGCTTATTGGGGCCGTACTTCAGCTGGATACGAATGTTCTTCCTGACGCCGTCCTCAACCGCCTCATAACCCTTGATATAACCTTCATCCAGCAAAATCCTGGCGATCGCCTGCTTCGTGGTGGAAGCGGGAATCTCAACCGCGTCATGCTTGGCAATCAAGGCGTTGCGGATTCTGGTCAGCATATCGGCAATGGTATCTGTCATGATCGTATCCTCCTTTACCAGCTTGCCTTGCGCACACCGGGAATCTCGCCCCTGTACGCCAGTTCACGGAAGCAAATGCGGCAGATGCCATACTTGCGCAGAACGGAATGCGGCCGCCCGCAGATGCGGCAGCGCGTATATGCACGCGTGCTGTACTTCGGCGCGCGCTGTTGCTTTAACTTCATACTCGTCTTTGCCATGCCTTCACGTCCTCCTTATCAGGCCTGCGCGAACGGCATGCCGAGCAGTGTCAGCAGCGCCTTCGCTTCTTCGTCCGTCTTTGCGCTCGTCACGAACACAATGTTCATGCCGCGGATCTTATCGACATCGTCGTAGTTGATCTCCGGGAAGATCAGCTGCTCCTTCACGCCCATGGCATAGTTGCCGCGGCCGTCGAACGATTTGTCGGACACGCCGCGGAAGTCGCGGACGCGGGGCAGCACGATGTTCATCAGCTTATCCGCAAAGTAATACATACGGTTGCCGCGCAGTGTGACCATTGCGCCGACATTCATGCCTTCGCGTACCTTGAAGTTCGCAACGGACTTCTTGGCCTTGGTGACCACGGGCTTCTGGCCCGCAATGATGCCAAGTTCCTTGGCCGCGGCCTCGATGCCCTTGGGATTATCCTTCTCCGCCCCGAGTCCCATGCTGAGAATGATCTTCTCAAGCTTGGGAATCTCCATCACATTCCTGTAGCCAAACTGCTCCTTGAGCGCGGGCGCAATCTCGTTGCCGTAACGCTGCTTAAGACGCGGAGCCCCGGAGAACCCGGCCACGGTCTCCTTGGCAGCCTTGCTCTTCTTGGCGGCGGCTTTGGCGGCGCCTACGGCCTTTTCAACCTTTTTTGCCGTCTTTTCCACCTGCTTTGCGGCTTTTTCCACGGCTTCCGCCGCAGCGGCTTTGGTTTCGGCAGCGGCGGCTTCCACCTTCTCGGCGGTTTCCCGAGCGGTCTTCTCCGCTTTCTTGGCGGCGGCCTTTACGGCTTTCTCCGCCTTTTTTTCAGTGTCCTCGACCGCCTCTTTTGCCTCTTCAACAGCCTTCTTCGCCTTTTCTGCCGCAGCTTTTACGGTTTTTTCAACCTTTTCAGCCGCTTCCTTGGCCTTGGGAGCTGCCTTTTTGGCGGTCGATTTGGCTTCTTCCACAGCAGCTTCCGCCTTTTGCTTGACTTCTTCCACGATGGACTCGGCTGCCTCGACGATCTCTTCTTTCTTGGTTGCCATGTAATCAGTTCCTCCTTTCGGCCTTAGTCAATGTTCTTGCCGCATTTGATGCAGATGCGGACCTTTTTGTCGCCTTCCATCTTATGGCCGACGCGGGTTGCCTTTTCACACTTGGGGCAGACGAGCATCACGTTGGATACATGGATGGCGCCCTCTTTCTCAATACGGCCGCCCGGCTCGCCCTGCCTGCGGGGCTTGACGTGGCGGGTAATCATGGCGACGTTCTGCACCACGACCCGGTTCTTTTCCGGATAGGCAACGAGAATCTTGCCCTTCTTGCCCTTGTCCTTGCCGGAGATGACGACGACGGTATCGCCCTTTTTGACGTTCAGCTTATTCATGTCATGCCCTCCTTACAGAACTTCCGGCGCGAGGGAAACGATCTTCATGTAATCCTTTTCGCGCAGTTCGCGTGCCACCGGCCCGAAGATACGGGTGCCGCGGGGCTGCTTCTGGTCGTTGATAATCACGGCCGCGTTGTCGTCAAAGCGGATAAAGCTGCCGTCGGCGCGCTGCGTACCCGAAACGGTACGCACGACCACCGCACGGACAACGTCCTTTTTCTTGACCGCGCCGCCCGGAGAAGCGGACTTCACCGATGCGACGATCACATCGCCGATATTGGCGGACTTACGGTAGGAACCGCCCAGCACGCGAATACACATGATCTCTTTCGCGCCGCTGTTGTCCGCGACCTTTAATCTGGTTTGCGGTTGAATCATTTTCCTGTTCCTCCATTACTTCGCCTTTTCGACGATCTCCACAAGGCGCCATCTCTTATCCTTGCTGATGGGGCGGGTCTCCATAATTTTGACCGTATCGCCGACGCCGCACTGGTTCTCTTCGTCATGTACCTTGAACTTGCGGGTGCGGTTGACCATCTTGCCATACAGCGGATGACGCACTTTCGTCTTGATGGCGACCACTGCGGTCTTGTCCATCCTGTCGCTGACCACGGTGCCGATACGGGTTTTGCGATAGCCTCTTACTTCCATTTTTTCATATCCTCCTTCCCGTTACTCGGCAGCCGCTTTGAGCTCGCGCTCACGGATGATGGTCTTAACTCTGGCAATGTCCTTCTTGCATTCGTTGATCCGCTGGGGATTGTTGAGCTGACCCGTTGCGGACTGGAAGCGAAGGTTGAACAGCTCGCTTTTAAGCTCTTTTTCCCGCGCAGTCAGCGCGTCGTTGGATAATTCGCGAAACTTATTAGCCTTCATCGGATTCACCACCCTCTTGCGTTTCCTTCTTGGCAATTTTGCACTTGAGCGGCAGCTTGTGCATGGCAAGGCGGAGCGCTTCACGCGCAAGCTCCTCATCCACGCCGCCAATCTCAAACATCACTCTGCCGGGCTTCACGACCGCCACCCAGTATTCGGGGGAACCCTTGCCGCTGCCCATGCGGGTTTCGGCCGGCTTTTCGGTCACGGGCTTGTCGGGAAAAATTTTGATCCAGACCTGACCGCCGCGCTTGATGTAGCGCGTCATGGCGATACGCGCGGCCTCGATCTGCTGGCTGGTTACCCATGCCGGCTCAAGCGCGACGAGGCCATAGTCACCGTAGGTGATCGTGTTGCCGCGCAGGGCCTTGCCCTTCATGCGTCCGCGGAAAACCCTGCGGCGCTTTACTCTTTTCGGCATCAACATGATTATTTGCCCCCTTCCTCACGCTTGCTGGGCGCAGCGTTGCGCTTGCCGAGCACCTCGCCTTTATAAATCCAGACCTTGCAGCCGATGCGGCCGTAGGTGGTCTTTGCTTCCGCAAAGCCGTACTGAATATCCGCGCGCATGGTCTGCAGCGGGATGGACCCGTCGTGGTAACCTTCGCTGCGCGCGATTTCCGCGCCGCCCAGGCGGCCGGAGCACATGAGCTTGATGCCCTTTACGCTGGGCTTTTGCATGCTGCGACCCATTGCCTGCTTCATTGCGCGGCGGAAGCTGATGCGCTTTTCAAGCTGCGCTGCGATATTCTCCGCAACAAGCTGCGCGTCCGCGTCTGCGTCGCGGATCTCCATGATGTTGACGTTGACATCCCGGCCGACGGCCTTTTTGATGTCTTCCTTAATGGTTTCGATGCCTGCGCCGCCCTTTCCGATCAGCAGGCCGGGACGCGCGGTGTAGATGCTCACCGTGATCTTGCCCGCCGCGCGGTCGATCTCAATGCGCGAGATCGAAGCGGCATAGTACTTTCCTTTGACGAAATCGCGGATTTTATGGTCCTCTACGAGGAAATCGGCAAAATCCTTCTTGGAGGCATACCAACGGGTATTCCAATCCCTGATGACTCCGACGCGGAAGCCGTTCTGATTTACTTTCTGACCCATTCTTCTACCTCCCTCTTACTTCGCCTGATCCAGGACGATGGTGATGTGGCTCGTGCGTTTGCGGATGCGGGACGCGCGGCCATGCGCTCTTGGGCGATACCGCATCAGGGTCGGTCCCTGATTGGCATACACCTCGGCGACAAACAGATCGTCGCGGTTCATGTCGAGGTTGTTTTCCGCATTGGCCACGGCGCTCTTTAAGAGCTTTGCAACCGGCTCGGTGGCGGCCTTGGGCGTGTACTGGAGAATGGCCTCGGCCTCACGCACGCTCTTGCCGCGAATCAAATCCACGACGGACTTGGCCTTGCGGGAGCTGATGCGGATATATTTGGCGGTCGCATGCGGACGTTTATCCGCGTTTTCGCGGCGCTTTGCTGTTTTTTCTCTCGATCTGGTAGCCATCTTACGCTTCCTCCTTATCTGGCGCCCGAGGACTTCTCGGAACCCTTGTGTCCTCTGAACGTACGGGTCGGAGCGAATTCGCCCAGCTTGTGGCCAACCATCTCCTCGGTGACGTATACCGGCACATGCTTGCGGCCATCGTGCACCGCGATGGTATGCCCGACCATTTGCGGAAAGATGGTAGAGGCACGCGACCAGGTCTTGATGACGGTCTTCCTGCCGCTTGTGCTCATCGCTTCCACCCGCGCAAGCAGGCGTTCGCTGACAAACGGGCCTTTTTTAACCGATCTGCTCATGATTTCTTCTCCTTCCTCTTTCCTTACTTACCGTTTCTGCGGCGGACAATGTACTTGTTCGTCGGGTTCTTTGTCTTACGCGTCTTGTAGCCGAGCGCCGGCTTGCCCCACGGGGTGACCGGGCCGGGGCGGCCGATCGGGCTCTTACCCTCGCCGCCGCCGTGCGGGTGATCGCAGGGATTCATAACCGAGCCGCGGACCGTCGGGCGGATGCCCATGTGGCGCTTTCTTCCGGCCTTGCCGATCTGGATGTTCTGGTGATCGATGTTGCCGACCTGGCCGATGGTCGCCTTGGCGTTGAGCGGGATGAGCCGCACCTCGCCGCTGGGCAGACGCACCTGCGCGTACTTGCCCTCCTTGGCCATCAGCTGCGCCGCGTTGCCCGCGCTGCGAACCAGCTGCGCGCCCTTGCCGGGCTTGAGTTCGATGCAATGGATCATCGTACCCACCGGGATACTGGCGATTTCCATCGCGTTGCCGACCTTGATGTCGGCGTCGTTGCCGGAGACGACCGTGTCGCCCGCCGTCAGACCGAGCGGCGCGATGATATAGCGCTTTTCGCCGTCGGCGTAGTGGAGCAGCGCGATGTTGGCGCTGCGGTTGGGGTCGTACTCGATGGAGAACACCTTTGCGGGCACGCCGTCCTTATTGCGCTTGAAGTCGATGATGCGGTACTTCCTGCGGGCGCCGCCGCCCTGGTGGCGGACGGTGATCTTGCCGCTGTTGTTGCGGCCCGCCTTGCCGCGCAGGTCGGTCGTAAGCGACTTTTCGGGCGTGGTGCGCGTGATCTCGTCGAAAGCGGAAACCGTCATGCCGCGCTGGCCCGGGGTCGTCGGGTTGATCTTGCGAATTGCCATGCTCTTGTGCCTCCTTACTGCGAGATGCTGTCGAAGAACTCGATGCCTTTGGAATCCTTCTTCAGCTTCACATAAGCCTTTTTGCTGGAAGCGGTGCGGCCCACGTGCGCGCCCTGACGGCGCTTCTTGCCATCGGAGTTGATGGTGTGGACACTTTCGACCTTTACGCCGAATACTTCTTCCACCGCGTTTTTGATCTCGATCTTGTTGGCGTTTTTATCGACCTCGAACGTGTAGGTCTTGGACGGAAGGTGATCGTAGCTCTTTTCCGTCAGAACCGGCTTTTTGATGATATCGTACGGGCTCTTCATCAGACGTACACCTCCTCGATCTTCCTGGCCGAATCCGTGGTGAGGATCAGCTTGTCGTACTTGAGAATCTCATACACGTTGAGCGTGCTCACCAGCGTGGTCTTGACGCCTGGGATGTTGCCCGCCGCGCGTTCGACCGTGGGATCGGATTCCGGCAGCACGATGAGCGCCTTTTGCGCCTCGACCGCGGCCAGCACCTTGATCATTTCCTTGGTTTTGCCTTCCGGAATGTTCAGCGCGTCAAACAGGATCAGTTCATCGCCGGCCACCTTGCTCGAAAGCGCAGATTTCATGGCCAGGCGCTTGACCTTCTTGTTGACGCGGATGCTGTAATCACGGGGCTTGGGCGCAAACACCACGCCGCCGTGCCGCCACTGGGGCGAGCGGGTCGAGCCCTGACGGGCGCGGCCGGTGCCCTTCTGCCGCCACGGCTTGATGCCGCCGCCGCGCACCTCCGCGCGGGTCAACGCGCTCTGCGTGCCCTGCCGGCAGTTGGCCAGGTGCGCTCTGACGACCTCGTGCAAAACATATTCGTTGACAGGCTGTCCAAAAGTGGCTTCGGAGAGCTCATAATCGCCGACTTTTTTGCCGGTAATATCGACTACTGCAACCTTAGGCATTTTCGTCTCCTCCTTCTTACTTGACGCTGCTTCTCACGGAGACTACGCTGCCCTTCGCGCCGGGAACGGCGCCCTTGACAAGCAGAAGATTCCGCTCTGCGTCCACGCGCACGACCTCGAGGTTCTGCACGGTGACGTTCTCATTGCCCATGTGGCCGGGCAGGTTCTTGGTCTTAAACACGCGCGACGGGCTGGAGCAGGCGCTCATGGAACCCACGCGGCGGTGGTAATGCGAACCGTGCGTCATGCGGCCGCGGGCCTGGTTGTGGCGCTTGATGACGCCTGCAAAGCCCTTGCCCTTGCTCTTGCCGGAGATGTCGACCTTGTCGCCCTCGGCAAATACGTCCGCTTTCAGAACCTGTCCCACCTCATAGGAAGCGGCGTCGTCGAGCTTGAACTCTTTCAGGTACCGCAGAGGTTTTACGCCCGCTTTGGCACAGTGGCCCGTCCGCGGCTTGGCGCTGAGCTTTTCGCGCATTTCGCAAAAACCGACCTGGACGGCGTCATAACCGTCGGTTCCCGTGGTCTTTTTCTGGATGACGGGGCAGGGACCGGCTTCAATGACTGTCACTGGGATCATGGTACCGTCAGTGCGGAACATCTGCGTCATACCGATCTTTTTGCCCAAAATGGCTTTCTTCATGGTTTACCTCCGATGGTTTGCTTACAGTTTGATCTCGATGTCCACACCGGCGGGAAGATCGAGCTTCATCAGCGCGTCGACCGTCTTGGCCGAGGGCTGTAAAATATCAATCAGGCGCTTGTGCGTGCGCATCTCGAATTGCTCACGGCTATCCTTATACTTATGGGTCGCGCGGAGAATCGTCACAATCTCCTTTTCCGTGGGCAGGGGGATCGGGCCGCTGACCTGCGCGCCCGTTCTCTTGGCGGTTTCGACGATCTTTTCGGCGCTCTGGTCGATCAGACTGTTCTCGTACGCCTTGAGCTTAATGCGGATTCTGTTTGCCATATTATTATTCCTCCTTCGGTTTGTGAGACGGTACACAAGGCCGTGTGTTTCCCTCTTCATAAGGCACGCGCAGCCGTTTCCAGCTGTCGCTTCCCGGGTGTGGGACTGCACGATGATTCCTCGTTGCCCGCCCTCGCCCTTTCAAAAACAGGCGTTTGGGTCTGAGCGGAAATTACCCGGATGGCACGCCGGCAACCTCCCGATCATCCCATGCACGCGCCATAAAGCTGCCTTTACGGCGCGAACATGACTATTCTACAAGAAGATATGGGCGAATGCAAGTCTTTTTTTAAGAAACATGCGGGAATGACAAACGTTTTTGGGACAGGTGGGCATAACCGCCAAATTCCGCCCATTTTAATCGCTCGGGTTGCTCTGAATCAAGGAGTCGAGCTGCGAAGCTTCCTTATAGGACATGCGCAACCAGTCCCCGTCGCCTTCCTTTATAAACATATTGCCAAAGTGATAGAACGCCCGCCTGGTTCCGTCGGTATAGGAGATGGCGATCACGACGGTCTCCCCGACATAGTCGTCCGGATTTTCGGAAAATTTCTTCTCCAAAGACAGGCCGTTGAGATATTCTGTTATCTGCCGCGTCTTTTCGGATGAGGTATAGGTTCTGGCCCTTTCCTCGCTTTGCGGCAGCGTCATAATCATTACGCCGGCAATGTTGTCATTGGAAACGCGCAGCCGCGCGCCCGCGCCGCACCCGGGCAGCAATGCGCCTGCCAACGCTGTTATCATACAGGCCAACAACCATTTTTTCAACAATACAACCGCTCCTTATAAGCCGTTTCCGCACAAACAGCGCTTAGGCTGAACCGCATTGCCGGGTTCGCTTCCCCGGCCCGTATATCAGCAAGCTATTTTAACACATTTTTATGGCAATGGACAGTCGTTTTTTTGCGCCGGGTCGTTTGGAGCGTGTAATATTGCGCGGTGGCCGACGGGCGGCGCGCCGTCCTGCGTTACAAATATCCTTGTATTATAGAGTAGTAGTTTATAAAGCCCCTCTGCAAGGGCGATATGCTA
>CAYUTA010000027.1:0-34068 GCA_964447605.1 uncultured Oscillospiraceae bacterium
AGCCCGTGTGTTTATGCGGACTTGGATTTTTTTGCGGCGGTTTTTTTGTCCGCCTTTACGCCCTCTGTCAGCAGCGGCGGCGCGTTCTTATTGATGGTTTGCTCCGTGATGCGGCAGGCGGTGATGTCCTCCTTGCTCGGGATGTCGAACATGATGTCGAGCATGACGTCCTCAAGGATGGCCCGCAGACCGCGCGCGCCGGTTTTGCGTTCAATGGCCTTCTGCGCCACGTCGTGCAGCGCCGCGTCGTCAAACGTCAGGTCTACGCCGTCGAGCTCAAAGAGCCGCTGATACTGCCGCGTCAGCGCGTTCTTAGGTTCGGTGAGAATGCGTACCAACGCGCGCTCATCCAGATTTTCCAGCGTAACGATGATCGGCATGCGGCCGACAAACTCCGGAATCAGGCCGTATTTGAGCAGATCCTCGGGCAGGATATTTTTGAGCACCTCGCCGATATCCTTTTCCACATTGCTTTGCACATCCGCGCCAAAGCCCATCAGCTTCTGGCCGATGCGTTTTTCAATAATCTTGTCAACGCCTGAAAACGCGCCGCCGCAGATGAACAGGATGTTGGTCGTGTCGATCTGTATGAATTCCTGGTGCGGATGCTTCCGGCCGCCCTGCGGCGGCACGGAGGCCGTGGTTCCTTCAAGGATTTTCAGCAGCGCCTGCTGCACGCCCTCGCCGGACACGTCGCGCGTGATGGAAACATTCTCGCTCTTCCTTGCAATCTTGTCGATCTCATCGATATAGATGATACCCTTTTCCGCTTTTTCCACATCGTAGTCGGCCGCCTGAATGAGCTTGAGAAGAATGTTTTCCACATCCTCGCCCACATAACCCGCCTCGGTAAGGCTGGTCGCGTCGGCCACGGCGAACGGAACGTTTAAAATCTTTGCCAGCGTCTGGGCGAGCATCGTTTTACCGCAGCCCGTGGGCCCGAGCATGATGATATTGCTCTTTTGCAGTTCCACATCGTCCTCCTTTTTGGACGCGACGTTGATGCGCTTGTAATGATTGTATACCGCCACCGCAAGCGCCTTTTTTGCAGCGTGCTGGCCGATGACATATTCGTCGAGCGTATCGAGAATCTGCTGCGGCTTGGGAATGTCCGCAAGGTCGAGGGGCGCGGACTCCACGTCCTCCTCGATAATTTCGCGGCACAACTCCACGCACTCGTTGCAGATATTCACGCCCGGCCCCGCAATGATGCGGTGCACCTCTTCCTGCGCCTTGCCGCAGAACGAGCAGCGGACGTTGGACTTATCTTCGGTTTTTGCCATACTTCACCTCAAATTGGTTCTACTTTGGACGCACACCACCCCCTGGCGGCGCATGGGTTCTTTACCGCCCGCGTCGCTTTTGTACGCAGGTTGTATCGCATAAATAACGGAATCTACCGCTTTGGCGGGATAATCTCATCCACAATGCCGTAAGCAAGCGCCTCCGCGGCGGACATAAAATTGTCGCGCTCGGTATCGTGCTCAATGCGCTCAAGCGGCTGGCCGGTACGTTTGCTCAGGATTTCGTTGAGTCGTTTCTTGAGCTTGAGTATCTGCTCGGCCTGGATATTGATATCCGTTGCCTGCCCCTGCGCGCCGCCGCTGGGCTGATGGATCATGACCTCCGCGTTGGGAAGCGCCTTGCGCTTGCCCTTTGCGCCTGCGGCAAGCAGGAATGCGCCCATCGACGCGGCGAGACCCACGCAGATGGTGGACACGTCGCACTTGATATACTGCATGGTGTCGTAGATGGCCATCCCCGCGCTCACGGAGCCGCCGGGGCTGTTGATATACAGGCTGATTTCCTTATCGGGATCGTCGCCCTCTAAAAACAGCATCTGCGCCACCACAATGTTGGCGGTATCGTCGTCAATCGGGCCGCCAAGAAAGATGATGCGATCCTTGAGCAGGCGGCTGTATATGTCATAAGAACGCTCGCCGCGCTCATTCTGCTCGATGACCATCGGAATCAGGTTCATAAATTCCTCCCTGTGCCTCCGTCTGGCGAATCATGCGCAAGCGGAGGGAGTTTGTCTGCGCGGCGCGCTGCAAAAGCGGGCCATGCGGCGGCGCGCATGGGGTTTTATGGCGGACTGTCCGGCGCTTGGGGTGCATGCGCCTGGGCTCCGCGGCTTTATTGGGCCGGTTCTTTGACGTTCCCGTCCTTTTCAGCCTTTTGGGCGGACTTCTCTTCCTTAACCAGCCTGGCGTTGTCTGCGATGAACCGCACGGTTTTTTCCGCCACGACCCGATCGCTTAAATACTCCTTGTCGTCCTCGGACAGGTTCTTTTCAAAGTCCTCGGCCGTCATGCTGTTGCGCCCGGCATAGTCGGCGACCATCGCGGCCAGGTCCTCGTCTGCGCATTCGATGGCCTCGGCCTTGCCGACGGCTTCGATCACAAGCTGCATCTTTACGCGCGCCTCGGCTTCCTCCCGGTAGCTTTCGGACAGCGCGGGCAAATCGGTGCCGGTGTACTTGCAGTAATCCTCAAGCGAAATACCGCTCTGCTGCAGCCGGTAGGCCATATCCTGCAGCATGAAGTTGATCTGCCGGTCAACCATTACCCCGGGGATTTCAACCGACGCGTTGTCGCATGCGGCCTTGATGGCAAGGTTCTCGATTGCGGTCTTGCGGTTGGCTTCCGCCTGCGCGGTCATAACCTTCTTCCTGTCGGCAATCAGCGCGTCGAGCGTATCGAACTCGCTGATATCCTTTGCAAACTCATCGTCGAGCGCGGGCAGCTCCTTGCGCTGGACGGCTTTGACGGTGATGGCGAACACCGCTTCCTTGCCGGCGAGTTCCGCCGCGTAGTCGGCCGGGAACGTGACGGTGATGTCCCGGCTTTCCCCGGCGCGCATGCCGATGAGCTGTTCTTCAAAGCCCGGAATAAACGTGCCGCTGCCGATGATGAGCGTCTGGCCCTCGGCCGTTCCGCCGTCAAACTTCTCGCCGGAGATCGAGCCCGAGTAGTCGAGGATGACACGGTCGCCGTTTTCCACGGCACGCTCCACGTCCACAAAGCGGACGTTCTTCTCGCGCTCCTTTTCAAGCTCGGCCATTACGTCCTTATCCTCAACAGTATACGTGGGTTCGGGCACTTCTATACCCTTGTAAGCGCCAAGCGTGACCTCGGGTTTGAGCTGCACCTCCGCAGAATAGACCACGCCGTCGGTCAGGTCGATTTCATCAATCGTGATGGAGGGCTTGTCCACGGCGGTCAGGCCGTGCTCAATGAGCGCGGCGTCATAGGTGTCGCCCCAGACGATTTCAAACGCGTCCTCATAGAATACCTCGGACCCGTACAGGTTTTCAATCACCTTGCGCGGGGCTTTTCCCTTGCGGAAGCCGGGGACGTTATAGTGCTTCACGCCTTTGACATACGCGGCCTGCATTGCGGCGGCGAAGGCATCGGGCGCGATGGAAATGGTCAGTTTTGCACGATTTCCATCCAGTTTTTCATAGGTCGTCATGGTTGTCCCTCCACTAACATGCAATCAAGTTGGCATAATACACCAGCATCATCGAATCATAACATACCGGCGCCCTCGTTTGCAAGGGCCAAACACAGGCAAATTGGGACGATTCAGTGACAAATCCGCGCGCACGCCGCAAAAGGCCGGAATACGGCGCGCCGCCTGGAACGGCGGAGAAAAATGTGGTAAGGTGATCCTGCCCGCGGGGCTTCCGGGGCGGCGCTCTCATTGCTTGCGAAAGCGGACGGGAAGCAAGGGAAAAAAGCGAGTTCCCCCGGCGTGCTCTCCGCCGGATACGGTGTTTTTGACGGAGTAGCCGCGCGTCAATACGCCTCGTAGGTCATCAGGATGCTCTGCGCGATCTCGCGGCGGGAGCGGCGCTGGTTCATGGCCTGCTTTTCAATGTAATGGTGCGCGGCGGTCTCGTCCATTTTAAGCTGCTCGATCAACACCCATTTTGCGCGGTTGACGATGCGGATGTCCTCCATTTTCATTTCAAGCGTGAGCGTCTTTTTTTCCAGCGCGCACAGGCGCGTGCGCATGGCGACGAGCAGGTTGAGTCCCTGCACCAGCATTTGTGAGGTGCCGGGCTTTGCAAGCGTCAATACGCCTGCGTCCTCAAGCGCGGCGCATGCGCCTGCATAGTCGTCCGCCGCGGCGAGCAGCAGCACGCCGCGACGGGAACCATGCGCAAGCGCGTCCGCCAGCTCCGGGCCGCACGCATCCGGCAGCGGCGCATTGATAACGACAATCGCATAATCCTGCTGCAAAAGCCGCTCCCGCGCCTCCGCGGCGCGCGCGCACAGGTCGACCGGCGCAAAACGCGCGGGCGGCAGCGCGGCGCGAATGGCTTCTGCCGCCTTGTCCGAGCCGGAGACCAACAAAACGCTATGCCGCTTTGCCTGTTCGTCCACTTCCATGTGCATTCCTTACGCAATGTTTTTTCATCAAGCCGGCCGGGGGGCAGCCTCCTCCCGGCTCCGGCCACTGCTGGAACCGGGAGGGTTTGAGGCGGCCTTCCGGCGCAAGGGGAAAAAGCGTGCCCGCAGGCGGGGGACGGGTATTATTTTGTTAGCATAGCGCGCATGCATAAATGTGTCAAGAAGTGAATGATATATAAAATAAAACTGCAAAAAAGTGGAATTTTTATGCAGGCTCCCAAATATTACCGTGCATCCTGCAAAAATTTATGCTTGACATTGCATTTTGAAGAATATATAATGCCCGACAAGAAAACGGCAATGGTGCCGCGGACCGGTCCGTGGTACCCGCGCCGTTTTTTGTTATAGATTGATAGATAGGTTAGGGTGCGGAAAGGAGAACGTTATTCATGAACAGCATTGCGGACACCTTCGGGAGCCTGGTATTTGGCAAGGACGTTATGCGCGCGCGTCTGCCCAAAGAGACGTATAAAGCCATGATGGAATCCATCCGAGACGGACGCAGGCTGGACCTGCCCGTTGCCAACATCGTGGCCAACGCCATGAAGGATTGGGCCATCGAGAAGGGCGCGACACACTTTACCCACTGGTTCCAGCCTATGACCGGTATCACGGCGGAAAAGCACGACAGCTTCATTTCCCCCACAGCGGACGGCAAGGTCGTCATGGAGTTTTCCGGCAAGGAGCTGGTGCGCGGCGAGCCGGACGCAAGCAGCTTTCCCTCCGGCGGGCTGCGCGCAACGTTTGAAGCGCGGGGTTACACGGCCTGGGACCCGACCTCATATGCGTTTATCAAGGACGACACGCTGTGCATTCCGACCGCGTTTTGCTCCTATGGCGGCGAGGCGCTGGATAAAAAGACGCCGCTGCTGCGCTCTATGGAGGCGATCAACCGGCAGGCCATGCGCATCCTCCGGCTCTTTGGCTGCGCCGACGTGACGAGCGTAAAAACCACCGTCGGACCCGAGCAGGAATATTTCCTTGTCGACAGGGCGCTCTACGACCGCCGCAAGGACCTGATCTACGCCGGGCGCACGCTCTTTGGGGCAAAGTCGCCGAAGGGGCAGGAGCTTGACGACCATTATTTCGGCACCATCAAGCCGCGCGTAACGGCGTTTATGCGCGACCTCAACGAGGAGCTTTGGAGGCTGGGCGTGCTGGCTAAAATCGAGCACAACGAGGTTGCGCCCGCACAGCACGAGCTTGCGCCGGTTTTTACAACGACCAACATTGCCGCCGATCATAACCAGCTGACAATGGAGCTGATGCAGAAGGTTGCCAAAAAGCATGGGCTGGTCTGTCTGCTGCATGAAAAGCCGTTTGCGGGCGTTAACGGCAGCGGCAAGCACAACAACTGGTCGATTTCTACCAACACGGGCGTCAACCTGCTCGAGCCCGGCGACACGCCGCATCAGAACGCGCGGTTTTTGCTGTTTCTCTGCGCGGTCATCGAGGCGGCGGACGATTACCAGGACCTGCTGCGCATCTGCGCGGCCAGCGCGGGCAACGACCATCGGCTTGGCGCGAACGAAGCGCCGCCCGCCGTGGTGTCCATGTTCCTTGGCGACGAACTGACCGGGGTGCTCGACGCAATCGAGACCGATTCGGCCTATGACGCAAAGGAAAAGGTGCAGATGAAGGTCGGCGTGCATGTGATCCCCAAGTTCCCCAAGGACACGACCGACCGAAACCGTACGTCGCCGTTTGCGTTTACGGGCAACAAGTTTGAGTTCCGGATGCTCGGCTCGTCGGCCTCAATATCCGACGCAAACGTGGTGCTCAACACCGCCGTGGCCGAATCGCTGCGCAAGTTTGCCGACGCGCTGGAAAGCGCGGATGATTTCAACGCCGCTCTGCACATGCTCATCCGCAACACGATTAAAGCCCATAAGCGCATCATCTTCAATGGCAACGGATACGACGACGCATGGGTTGCCGAAGCCGAACGGCGCGGCCTGCTCAACCTCAAGAGCACGCCGGACTGCCTGCCGCGCTTTTCCGCACGCAAGAATGTGGAGTTGTTTGCCACGCACCGCGTGCTGAGCGAGCTCGAGCTGACCGCCCGCTGTGAAATCATGCTGGAAAACTACGGAAAGGTCATCAACATCGAGGCGCTCACCATGCTTGATATGGCAAAAAAGGACATTTTGCCGGCCGTGTGCGCTTATCAGCGTGACCTGGCCGAAACCGCCGCGGCGAAGAAGGCCGTCGCGCCCGGCGCGAGCTGCGTTTACGAAACCGCGCTCATCGAGCGGATGGCCGCCCTGACGGCCGAGATGCATGAGCGCGTCGGCGCGCTGGAAACCGCGCTGCTTGCCGCCAAGGACTGCGCGGATTCCGAGTCGCTTGCCATGCACTATAAAGAGCAGGTGCTCACGGCAATGAACGGGCTGCGCGTATGCGCAGACGAGCTCGAGACCATGACCGCGGAAAAACACTGGCCGTTTCCCACATATGGCGAGCTGCTCTTCGGCGTGCGGTAAAAGGCCGGGGCGCATAAGGCGGGCAAGCGATGGGGCGCTGCCGTATCAGGCCGTCGAAAACCGTGTATTTTGACGGAGATGCGCTCTGGCGCGGGTTTTGTTTGCAGGATTGCTGCGGCAATCCTGCAAACAGGGAGTCGTTTCCTCCGTACATGTCGCTGAAAATGACAGATTGTTTGGTTCTTCCCGCATTTCCATCACGCGCGGATTGACGGAGGAACCACACATTGCCTGCACCGGCATTCGGCGCGGCCTGCAACGGGCAAAGGGCAGCCGGGCGATCCGGCCGGAACAATCCCAGGTCTTTGACGGCAGGAGATGGGGAGACGCTCCGATCTGTCGCTATTTTTTAAAGAAGGAGTTTTTATGCACAAAGAGGGTATTGACGGCCGGCGAATTCCGTCCGGATGCGCGGTATCGGCGATCTTTTCCAAAAAGGGCGTCCGCATGAGCGGCGAGAAGATCATTGCGTCCATCGCGGTCATGCACGAACGCAGCAACGGCCTCGGTGGCGGATTTGCGGCCTATGGCATCTATCCGGAATACAAAGAGTTTTATGCGCTGCACGTGTTTTACGACACCCTGCAGGCAAAGGAGACGTGCGAGAAATTTCTCGACCGCCACTTCGATATCGCCAATTTAAGCAAAATTCCCACGCGAAAAATCAAGGCGATTACCGACGAGCCGCTCATCTGGCGGTACTTCGTCAAGCCCCTGCCGACTAAGATTTGGGAATCGCAGCTCAATGACGATGAATTTGTCGCCCGTTGCGTCATTCGTGTCAACCATGAGATCAGCGGCGCGTATATCTTCTCCTCCGGCAAGAACATGGGCGTGTTCAAAGCCGTCGGCTACCCGGAGGATGTGGGGAATTTTTACCGATTAGAGGAATATGAGGGCGATTTGTGGACTGCACATGGAAGATATCCGACCAATACGCCGGGCTGGTGGGGGGGCGCGCACCCCTTTGCGCTGCTGGACCTCTCCATTGTGCACAACGGCGAAATCTCAAGCTACGACGCCAACCGGCGCTATATTGAAATGTTCGGCTATAAGTGCGACCTGCTGACCGATACGGAGGTCATCACCTATATCATCGATTTTTTGACGCGGCATCAGGGGCTGAGCATGCCGGAGATGGCCAACGTTATCGCCGCCCCGTTCTGGACGACCATCGCGCGCAAGGATGAGGCGGAGCGCGACCGGCTGACCTATCTGCGCAACGTCTATTCATCGCTGCTCATCAACGGGCCGTTTTCCATCATCGTGGGGTTTAAGGGCGGCGTTCTCGCCCTCAACGACCGGCTCAAGCTGCGCAGCATGCTGATTGCCGAAACCGAGGACATGGCGTACATTGCCAGCGAGGAATCGGCCATCCGCCGGATCGAACCGAACCCGGACAGGGTATGGGTTCCCATCGGCGGGCAACCGGTCATCTTTAAAAGGCGGGGGGTGTAACAACGGTATGCCGGTGAACTATATCTATCCTGAATACGCGCCGCGGCGCGATCCGGAGCGCTGCACAAAATGCCATATCTGCGAGCAGGAATGCGCCAACCTGGTGCATGGCTACGATGCGGCGGCGGGTTGCATGCGCATTGACGAAAGCCTGTGCGTCAACTGCCACCGCTGCGTGGCGATGTGCCCTGCACACGCGCTGCGCATTGTGAAGACCGACGACGTGTTCCGAGAAAACGGCAACTGGACGGGCAATACCATCAAGGAGATCGCCCGGCAGGCGGCCAGCGGCGGCGTGCTGCTGTCCTCGATGGGCAACCCGTCCAGACATCCTATCTACTGGGACAGAATTCTGGTCAACGCGTCGCAGGTGACCAACCCTTCCATTGACCCGCTGCGCGAGCCGATGGAGACGCGTACATTTTTGGGCAGCAAGCCCATGCGCATCACGCGAAAGCCGGATGGAAGCATCGACACCAGGCTGTCGCCGCAGCTTACGCTTTCCGTCCCCATTCTGTTTTCCGCCATGAGCTACGGCTCCATCAGCTATAACGCGCATGAAAGCCTTGCGCGCGCGGCGGAGGCGTTGGGCATCTGCTACAATACGGGCGAGGGCGGCCTGCACGAGGACTTTTACCGCTATGGCGCAAACACCATCGTACAGGTATCCTCCGGACGCTTCGGCGTGCATAAGGATTACCTCAACGCGGGCGCGGCCATCGAGATCAAGATGGGCCAGGGTGCAAAGCCCGGCATCGGCGGGCATCTGCCCGGATCGAAAATCGTGGGCGATATCTCGCGCACGCGCATGATCCCCGAGGGTTCGGACGCCATCTCGCCCGCGCCGCACCACGATATCTATTCCATCGAGGACCTGCGCCAGCTGGTGTATTCGCTCAAGGAGGCGACCGGGTATGCAAAGCCCGTGATCGTTAAGGTCGCGGCGGTACACAATGTGGCGGCCATCGCCTCCGGCATTGCCAGGAGCGGCGCGGACATCATTGCCATCGACGGTTACCGCGGGGGAACGGGCGCGGCGCCAACGCGTATCCGCGATAACGTGGGGATTCCCATTGCGCTTGCGCTTGCCAGCGTGGACGCGCACCTGCGTGAGGAGGGCATCCGCAGCAGCGTTTCGCTGATCGCGGGCGGCTCCATCCGCAACAGCGCGGATATCGTCAAGGCCATCGCCCTTGGCGCAGACGCGGTGTATGTGGCCACGGGCGCGCTGGTCGCGCTGGGCTGCCACCTGTGCCGCAACTGCCACAGCGGCAAGTGTAACTGGGGCATCGCAACACAACGGCCGGAACTGGTCAAGCGCCTCAATCCGGACGTGGGCATGCAGCGGCTGATCAACCTCATTTCCGCCTGGACCAACGAAATCAAGGAGATGATGGGCGGCATGGGCATCAACTCCATCGAGGCCATGCGCGGCAACCGGCTGATGCTGCGCGGGCTGGGACTCAATGAAAAGGAACTGTCGATCCTTGGGATCAGGCACGCGGGGGAATAAACGATGAAACAGGACTGTTTAGGGGAGCGCTATATCGCCTGCGGCAAGAGCGCGGGCCATTATGCGCTGCGGGGCACGCCCGGCAACGCACTGGGGGCATATTTGGACGGCGCGACGATTGAGCTTGCCGGCAACGCGCAGGACGCGACCGGCGACACCATGAACGGCGGTTCCATCACCATCCACGGCAGCACGGGGGACGCGGTGGGCTACGCCATGCGCGGCGGCAGCATCTATGTCCGCGACAACGCGGGCTACCGTGCGGGCATCCACATGAAGGCGTATGAGGACACCGTTCCGGTGCTCGTTGTCGGCGGGCGCGCGGGCAGCTTCCTTGGCGAATATCAGGCCGGAGGCGTGATTATCGTGCTCGGGCTCGGCTGCGAGAAAGAAACCGCTCCGGTCGGCTACTTCTGCGGCACGGGCATGCACGGCGGGCGCATCTACCTGCGCTCGAACGTGCTGCCGGGGGACCTGCCGGAGCAGGTCTGCGCAAAAAAGGCGGAGGAGGAGGATATGGCGCGCATCGAAGACTATCTGCAAACCTTCTGCGAGAAGTTCGGCATGGACCGCGAGAAGGATCTTTCCGGCAACTATTTTGTGCTCACGCCCAACGCGGCCAATCCGTATAAAACGCTCTATGTGTTCAACTGGGGGCAACCGTAAAACGCGTGCTTCAGGCCGTCAAAAACATGGTTATTTTGACGGGAATACGCGGCAAGCGCGAAAGTTTTAGGCAGCCACAGCCTTGAGCGGCGGTTCGCCACTCGCGTTCACGCGAACGGCCACAGGATTGGGCGGATGACCGTACCCGTGGTCCTTGCCCACGATTGAGCACTTCGCTCCCGGGTGCTTTGCTGGCCGGACCGGATAAGCCTGTTTCGTTTACGGATTTTGACGGATGCTATGGCCTTTGCGGCGTCCTTTCGTGCGGAATGGACAGGGTTAAATGCCGGCTGGAACACCTCTTTTGACAGGCCGGGCGCATCCGGGAAAAATGGATGCGCCGCACGGTTGGATTCGATTGCTGTATTTTTCAGAAAGCGGCGGCGGACCCGCTTGCCGGTATTGCCGCGCGCTGTCACCTGCGGAAAAATTTTTCCAGCGTCGCTTTGGAGGTTTTGGGCGTAAGCAGCGTAGCGATAATGGAAACCGGGATGGACACCAGCAGCGCCATTTGGATATGGTAGATGCCGAGCGGGTTGCCCAGTATATTCCACACGGTAAACACGACGGATACCGACAGGAGCGCCGCAATCACGCCTGCTTTATTGAAACGTTTCCAGAACAGGCCGACATAGAAGACGTACGCAAAGGACAGGCCCATCACACCCCATGCCGGGTACATCAGCAGCGAGAGCATCTTTGGCGGATTCAGACCCCAGATCACGCAAATAATGCCGATGACCGCAACGGTGATGCGCGCAACGAGCACACGCGTTTTTTCGCTCATCCTCATGTTGAACGTTTTGGTAAGGATGTCGTTTTCAACCGTTGAAGCGCATTGAATCAGCAGGGAGTCCATCGTGGACATCATGGCCGCCGCCAGCGCGGAAAGCACAACGCCTGCCATAATCGGTGAAAGCAGCGTTTCAATCATGTTGAAAACGGTCAGATCCGGGTCGTCCAGGTTGGGAAACAGAACGCCGCCGTAAAGACCGAGCAGCACAATGATAACCTCAAGGAAGACCACGACGCTGATGATGATCGTAAATCCGCGCTTAAAGGCCTTGACATTCTTCATGGCATAAAAGCCGCGGATATAGTTCGGCGCGCCGAAACCGCCAAAGAATGTCAGCAACACGAACGCGATGAGGAATACGCCATTGGTTGCCGAGCCTTCAACGGGCCATGACCCGGCGCCATCGGGGTTGAGCAGGGCATATTGCTCGCCGGGCAAGCCCCCCACGGCAAAAAATGCGGAAACGAGCAGCACCATAATGCCAAAGAGCATCAAAAAGCCCTGCGCAGCGTCGGTGTAGATAACCGCAAAATAGCCGCCGAAGGCAACGTAGAGGAACATGATGATGCCGAATACGATTATGGCGGTATTGTAGGAAACCCCCGTCACCATATTGAATAAAAGTCCCGCCGCCTTGAACTGTGAAACGATCAGCGGAATGGAAAAGACGATCAGCACGACGCTGGCAATCAGCCGCGCTGCTTTGCTTTCAAAGCGCGCCTCGACAAAATCCGGGATTGTGACCATGCCCTGTTCGCGTGAGATGCGCATGACCCTGCGGCCCAGCAGCCACCAGCAGAGGAAGGTTGCCAGCGTGACCGCGCATGCCGCATAAATAAAATACATCCCCCAGGTGGCCGCCTGCGACGTCCAGCCGACAAGCGCGCCGGCGCTGACCAGGCTCGTCATATAGACAAAGGCCGTAAAGATGCCGCCCACGCCCCGTCCCGCGACGTAGTAGTCGGAGACATTTTTCGTTTTGCGGTTGGCTATGATACCAAGGACAAACATTCCGATGAAGTAGGCGATGATAATCGCCATGACGGTCCAGTTCATAAGTTCCCTCCAATCCTCAACTCATTTATCCGGTTGTAAAGCGACTCAATCGGAATCCTCGTCAATTTTTCTGCGGCAGATCAGCATCAGCACAAAAATTACAGCCTGAAATGCCATTGCCAGCCACCAGCCAAGCGGAAAACCCACGATGACATCCTCCCTTCGTGTAAATTTATTAATGAGAAATACAGAAAGATATAAATTTATTTATATAAACATTGTAAGCATATACCGATTGGTTGTCAACCATTAATTCGGAATGGGCCAAAACACTGAAAAAATGAGTTTATGCGAATACCAAACCGTGATTTGATATAAATTTATTTATATATAGGTGAGGAATCGTCTGTCAGCCGATAGCCCACGCCGGTCTCCGTCAAAAAGTACTCCGGCTCCGCGGGAGAAAGCTCGATCTTGCGGCGGAGATTTGCCATATGTACGCGGAGGTTTTTGATATCGCCCTGCTTTTGCGATCCCCATAGATTGCGGATGATGAAATCATAGGTAAGAACTTTGCCCACATGCGCGCTGAACAGTGCGACGATGGCGTATTCGCTCTGCGTGAGCCTGGCGTCCTCGCCGCGTATATGGACGCAGCGATTGTCATAATCCACCAGCATATCCCGGATTGCGAGCCGGCCGGTCTGCGCCTTGTTGCCGTATTGCGCGCTTCTGTCTGCGGTACGCAGCGCCACGCGGATTCGCGCCAGCAGTTCGGACGGACCAAACGGCTTTGTTATGTAATCGTTTGCGCCGGCGTCGAGCGCGAGGACCTTGTCGCGCTCGTGTACGCGCGCGGACACCACGATAATCGGCACCTGCGACCATTGCCGCACCATATTGATGATGGCCATGCCGTCCATATCGGGCAGGCCGAGATCAAGGATGATCACATCCGGGCATTCGGACGTAATCGCTTCATAGGCGGACATTCCGTTTCCGGCGGTAAGGACGTCGTAACGGTTGGCCGTCAAAATTGTCCTGATAAAGTTTTGAACGCGGAGATCGTCCTCCACAATCAGAATCAGTGCGTTATCTGCCATAGAGCGCTCCTTTTTCTTGCAGCGGTAAGGTAAAATAAAATTTTGCTCCGCCATCGCGGCAGTTTTTGGCGTACAGCCTGCCATTATGCGCGTCGACAATGGTTTTGCAAAGCGACAGACCGATCTGCATGTGGCGCTTTCCTTCGCCGGAGTCCTGCATATAGTGCCACGCATAGTCGTCAAAGAGATGCTTTGTGGCAAAATCCGTCAGACCGGACCCAAAATCGCGGACACAGATTTCCGCCATATCCCCCTGCTTGCGCAGCATTATCGCAATGCGGTCCGTATCGCCGTGCACCACCGCGTTTTCCAGCAGGTTGGCCAGCACCTGCTCGATGAGAATGCCGTCCACCGGAGCGATGATCAGCTCTTCCGGAATCTGTATTTCAACCTTTATTTCGGGATAATGTTTTTTTAGCTTATGAACCGCCTGCGCAATGATTTCCTCAAGCGCCTCGTCAGACCGGATGATTTGCAGTTGGTCGGTGTTCATGCGCGTAATGGAGAGCATATTTTCAAACATGCGGATCAGCCGGCGGGCGTCCGCGTCGGCCTCCGATAAAAGGCGGTGTTGCTCCGCCGGGGAAAAGAGGTCGGCATTTTCCGACAGAACGGCTATGGAGCCGATGATAGAGGTCAGCGGCGTGCGCAGATCGTGCGAAACGGAACGCAGCAGGTTGCTGCACATCTTTTCCTGCGCGGCTTCGGCCCGTGCTTTTTCCTGCGTTTTCAGCGTGGTTGTCATGCTGCCGCAGATGAGCGCGGCGACCAAAAAGCAGATGTACGAGAGGATGTTGCCGCGCCCGCTCAGACCGAACGTGAAGTAAGGGTAGCAAAAGGTATAATTTACGATGAGCACACTGACAAGCGAGGCTACAAGCCCCCATAGATAACCGTGCGACAACCGTGCCACGATCATGACGGCAAGAATGAAAAGGACCGGCGCATAGGCGTCTGCGGGGTACACGTCGTGCATGAACGCGCAGATAAACGCAGTGCAGAACAACACGCCCCATGTGATCAGAAAATCACATATGGTCCGGATCAGCTGCTCTTTGATTTGCGTATAGGTTAACTGCAACCGATGCTCCTTCCCTTCGGCTTCAGGCCGCAGAACCGGCAACGCCCGGCTCAAGCGGACGGTCAGGTCGCTCCATCCATGCGCGCGCGCACCCATGCCACCGTTTCCCGGATGCCTTCCTCAAACGTGTACCGCGGCGCAAAGCCCGTGTCGGCGGTGAGCGCAGAAAGATCCGCTTCGAGGCGCATGACCTGATGCGGATAGTAGGGCAACTCGCCAAAGCCGACCGGCAGGCATGGATCGACCGCGTCGCGAATGGCGCGAATGTAATCCTTCAGCAGGCGCGGTTTTCCGCTTCCAATGCAGTAGACCGCGCCCGGTCTGCCGCGCTCCGCCACCAGACGGAACGCGCGCGCCGCGTCCTTTGCGTAGATATAATCCCAGACCTGACCGCCCGCCGTGCATTGCGGGCGCTTCCCTTCCAGAAGCTGGCGAACGAGGGTCATCACCATTGTGTGCGCGCCGTCGAACGGGCCGTACAGGCTTAATATCCGGCACCAGTTATGCCGCAGCCCGAGCGCGCCGCACAGCGCGCGGCTTTGCTCGCACGCAGCGAGCTTGGCCCGGCCGTATTCGGTATCGGGCCGGCAGGGCAAATCCGGCGAGAGCACGCCGGTTACAGGACCGAACTCGCTCTGACTGCCCGCACCGACAAACGTGGCGCAGCCGAGCGCGCCTGCCGCGCGCACCGCGTCGAGCGCAGCGTCAATGTTGCGCCGCTGCAGGTCCGAATCATTGCGCGCCGCGCCGTAAGCGCCGTCCCAGGCGAGGTGGAAGAACGCGTCGCAGGGGGCGTCGATACGCTCCGGCAGGGAGAGGAAGGATTCGAGCGCGCAGGGCACGGCCGTGACGAGCGGATGCGCCGGAATATTGCCTGTGCGCGGCGAATCCGGCCGGTGGACGGCGTAAACGGCAACGCCGTGCGCGGCCAGTTCGTTGATGAGGTTTACGCCCACGCCGCCCGTCGGCCCGGTCACAACGGACCGTTTCCATTCCGGCAGGCCTTGCGCGGGATGCGCGGCCGCCGGTATGGAAGCCGCCAGATAAGCCGGCAGGGGCCGCCGTACCGCCATGACGCTAGACCTCCGCGGCGCGCAGAATCACGCGCGCCATATAACCGAGCATTTCGTCAGTCATGCCGGGATAAACCCCGACCCAGAACGTATCGGCCATAATGCGGTCGGTGTTTGTCAATGCGCCGGCCACGCGGTAGCCCGATTGAGCGGCGCGGAGCCCGTCGAAGCAGGGGTGCTTGATGAGGTTGCCCGCAAAGAGCATGCGCGTCTGCACGCCCGCCTGTTCAACCGCGCGCACCACGGCGTTGCGGTCCACCCCTTCGCGGCAGGTCATTAAAAAACCGAACCAGCTCGGCGTGCTGTTTGGGCAGGGCTCGGGCAGGATCAGGCGGCCGGCCGCAGGCGCGAGCGCGGCTTTAAGATAGTCGAAGTTATGACGGCGGCGCGCGACAAACGACGGGAATTTGTCCAGCTGCGCGCAGCCGATGGCAGCCTGCATGTCCGTGGCCTTGAGGTTGTAGCCAAAGTGCGAATAGACGTACTTGTGGTCGTATCCTGTCGGCAACTCGCCATACTGGCGGTCAAACCGGTGACCACAGAGGTTGTCGCGTCCGGAAGGGCAGACGCAGTCGCGCCCCCAGTCACGCAGCGAGCGGATGATCCTGTGTAGCAGCGGGTCGCCGGTGTAAACCGCGCCGCCCTCGCCCATCGTCATGTGGTGCGGCGGATAGAAGCTCGAGGTGCCGATATGGCCGAATGTGCCCGTCAGCCGCGTTTTTCCCTCAAGCGTATACTCTGCGCCCAACGCGTCGCAGTTATCCTCGATGAGCCACAGTCCGTGCGCGTCGCAGAACGCCCTGACCGCGCCGATATCGAACGGGTTGCCGAGCGTGTGCGCCGCCATGACCGCGCGCGTGCGCGGGGAAAGCGCGGCGGCAAGCTGCGTGACGTCGGGATTGTACTGTGGAATGGTCACATCGATGAACACCGGCACGGCGCCATACTGGAGGATGGGCGCGACGGTCGTTGGGAACCCCGCGGCCACGGTGACGACTTCGTCGCCGGGCAAAATACGCCGCTCGCCAAGCAGCGGCGAGGTCAGCGCCATAAAGGCCAGCAGGTTCGCGCTCGAGCCGGAGTTGACCAGGCTGACGTGCGGCACGCCGAGGTATTCGGCAAACGCGCGCTCAAACCGGTCGGTATAGCGGCCTGCAGTCAGCCAGAAGTCAAGCGCGCTGTCCACGAGCGCCTCCATTTCGGCGTGGTCGTACACGCGGGAGGCATAGGGGATACGGCGGCCTTCCTGAAAGGCGGTCTGCTGATGATGGGCGTCGCAGTATGCGCGCACGGCCGCGAGGATTTCGGCGCGGGCCTGTTGTTCCGTTTTATTTTGCTTCATCTGGTTTCTCCTGTGCTGCCGGGCGTGAAAAAATCGTGAATTTGCGCGGACATGCACGCTTCAATATCACCTTTGTCACGCCAGACCCTGGTCCAGTCCACGGTTTTTCCCACCGCGGTCTTAATGTGCCAGCGCGGCTTCCAGCCCAGCGCGGCCTTGAGCTTGGAGCAGTCGAGTTTAAGAAAGTTGGCTTCGTGCGGGCCGCCCGTATCGCGGGCTTCCCATCGCGCGCCCCCGCCCCATGCGCTGCAAAACAGGTCCGCCAGCTCGCCCGTGGTCACACAGTCGCATTCGTCCGGGCCGACGTTATAGCCGCCCGCCAGAGCGCCGTTTTCCTGCTGCCGCGCGGCGAGCGCCAGATAGGCGGCCAGCGGGTCGAGCACATGCTGGTAGGGCCGCACGGAGTTGGGATTGCGCACCACGATGGGCCTGTCCGCCACGGCTGCGCGCACGCAGTCGGGAACGATGCGGTCGGCCGCAAAGTCGCCGCCGCCGATGACGTTGCCCGCGCGCACGGTGGAAATGGCAGTCCGCCCGTCGGGGAAGAAGGATTTCTGGTAACTGTGCGTAACAAGCTCCGAGCAGGACTTGCTGTTGGAATAGGGGTCGAATCCGTCAAGCGGCTCGTTCTCGCGATACCCCCAGGCCCACTCGCGGTTCTCATACACCTTGTCGGTGGTCACGTTGATAAAGGAGCGCACCGTGCAGGAACAGCGGATGTTCTCGAGCACGTTGACCGTGCCCATGACGTTGGTTTCATAGGTATCGCGCGGGCGGACGTAGCTTTCGCGCACCAGCGGCTGCGCTGCAAGATGGAACACGATCTCCGGATTCGCCGCCTTAAAGGCGCGTTTCAGCGCGTCCGGGTCGCGCACGTCGCCCAACACGCTTTGCATGTGCCGGTCCAGCCGCAACAATTGGAACAGGCTCGGCTCCACTTCCGGAGCGAGCGCATACCCCGTTACCTCCGCGCCCAAAAAAAACAGCAGCCGGCTCAGCCACGCGCCCTTGAACCCCGTATGGCCGGTCAGAAAGACCCGCTTCCCGCGGTAAAATGCAAGCGCATCCGCCCCGGCTCCATATCCGGGCGCGCTCATGTCCGCCACCTCATCCAGGGCGCGCTGCCGGAGGCGATCAGCGTTTCCAGATACTGTTTGTCGCGCATGGTGTCCATGCACTGCCAGAATCCGCCGTATTGATAGGCGCAAAGCTGTCCCTCTGCGGCAAGGCGCTCCAAAGGCGCGCGCTCGAGAACGGTTTCGTCGCCCGCGAGGTAATCAAACACCTCCGGCTCGAACACCATGAATCCGCCGTTGACCCAGCCGCCGTCCTCCTTTTTCTTCTCGGCAAAGGAGTGGATGGAGCCGTCGGGGCCGATCTCCAGCATGCCGAAGCGTCCGCCGGGCTGGATGGCCGTGATGGTGGCGAGCTTTCCGCTGCGGCGGTGGAATGCGATAAGCTCGTTGATATCGATATCGCACACGCCGTCCCCATAGGTAAGCAGAAACGGCTCGTTGCCAATGTATTTGCGGATACGCCTGACGCGTCCGCCCGTCATGGTCGCCAGGCCGGTATCCACAACCGTCACCCGCCACGGCTCGGCCACGTTGGAATGCACGGTTACCTCGCCGCCGGAGGAAAAGTCGAACGTCACGTCCGACCGGTGCAGGTAGTAATCGGCAAAATACTCCTTGATGACGTGCTGCCTGTAGCCCGCGCAGATGATGAAATCGTGGTAGCCGAAGCAGGAATAGCTTTTCATCACATGCCACAGGATCGGCTGGTCGCCGATTTCAATCATGGGCTTGGGCTTTAAATGGCTTTCTTCGGAAATTCGCGTGCCGTATCCGCCGGCGAGCAAGACGACCTTCATAATATTCAACCCTCACAGGAAGCCCTCGCGCACAGGGGGGGCCCGGCAGCGCAAACGCCTCGAAATCTATATAAAGATGATAGTGGAAAACCGCGAAAAATGCAAGCGGCGGCGCGACGTGCCTGCCCCTGTGCGCAAAGCAGGCGCGCTCTGCGTTTTCAGACCGTCAGGCTGCCGTGCTCTAAAGAGGGGCGCCGCCTGCAAGGCGCCAAAATAGCGGCATATCCGAGCGGATGAACAAGTGCTTCCTGCTTTCTTACGCTGCGGGGTAACAAAATAACCGCATGTTTACCCCGCGTGATACACATTTCACAGTCGGCGTATTTTTGGAGAAAAAACGCCGGCCATGCTGGAAAAACACGATAAAAGCTGCTCCGGCGGCGCTTTGCGCGACGCCGCGCCCGGATTCCGGCCGGGAGGACGCAGCGTTAGCCCTGCTTGAATCCCTCCCCGTGCACCTCCGTTGCGTTGGTGACATATAAAAATGCGGTCGGATCGACGGCCTTGACGGCCGAGAGCGTCTGGACAAAGCTGCTGCGGCGCACGACGATCATGAGCAAATGCTTTTGATTGCCGGTATAGCCGCCGGTGGCGTCGAGCATGGTCACGCCGCAGTCCAGGTCGGATTTGAGCTTTTCGTTGATCGCCGCGCCGCGGTCGGTTACGACATAGATCACCTTGGCATAATCCACGCCCTGCATGATCGAGTCGATGGTTTTGGAGGTGACAAACAGCGTTACGATGGAATACAGAGCCACCTCGATCTCCCGGAACACAAACACCGCAAACAGCACGACCGCCGTATCCACAAGCATGAGCAGCATTCCCACGGATATGTTGGGAAACGAGCGGTTGAGCAGCAGGCTGACAAGATCGGTGCCGCCCGTGGAAGCCCCGCGCACAAAGATCACGCCCATGCCGGCGCCGCAAAGCACGCCGCCGAGCACCGCGGCCAGCAGCGGGTTGTTCGTATACGGCGGCACGAGGACGGAGAACACATCGATGGAAAGGGACAACAGCACGGTGCTGACAATGGTCTTGACGATGGGGCGCAGCCCCAGACTTCGCCAGGCAAACGCAATGAGCGGGACGTTGAGCAGCAGCGTCCACGCGCCCACCGGGATGGACGAGATGGAAGCCAGCGCGGTGGCAAGGCCGCTTACGCCACCGGGCGCGATATCGTTTGGGATGGTGAACAGCACGAGTCCCAGCGCCACAAGCGCGCTGCCGGCCGCGATGGCGGCGGCATCGATACAGAGGGTCTTTATGGAACGTCTGGTCATATGCGCCGCTCCCCTTATGCCGGATTGAGACCCCTGAGCGCGTCAAGGGTGAACAGGCCGTCCTTGCGGACGAGCCGGCCGTCAAAATAGATTTCCCCTCCGCCGTACGCCGTGGTCTGGATGCAGACGATGTCGAGATGCAGTTGCGAGCGGTTGCCGTTGAACGCTTCTTCATAGGCCGCGCCGGGCGTGAGGTGGAACGAACCGCCGATCTTTTCGTCGTAGAGCGTGTTGCCGATGGCCTTTGTGACAGCGTTGTTGACCCCGAGTGCAAACTCGCCGATATAGCGCGCGCCCTCGTCGGCGTCGAGCATCTCGTTCAACGCTTTGCCGTCGCCGTCGCAGGAGGCTTCGACGATGCGCCCGTTTTGAAGCACGAGGCGCGGGTTGTTGAACTTGTGGCCGTAGCGCATGGCGGGCGTGTTGTATTGCACCGTGCCGTTGACGCTTTCGCGCACGGGCGCGGTATAGACCTCGCCGTCGGGGATATTGCGCTCCCCGTGGCAGGGGATAACCGGGATGTCCGCAATTGAAAACGTCAGCTCCGTGCCGGGGCCCGCGATGCGTACCTCGTCCGTCCGATCCATCAGTTCTACAAGCGGCTCCATAGCGCGCGCCATCTTTTGATAATCCACGAGCGCGGCGGAGAGAAAGAATTCATAGAAGTCGTCGTAGCACATGCCGGCCTTCTGCGCGTCGGCCATCGTCGGCCAGTGCAGGTAAACCCAGCGGCGCTCGTTGATGATGCGCTCGCGCAGTTCGCGCCGCGCGTCGCGGTAGAGCGTGCGGGCGCGCGCGTCCACGGCGGAAAGCTCCGCGTCGTTTTCATCTACGCCGATGTCGACGTGCGCAACCAGCTCGTCCCAGTAGGCGTTTTGCCATTTCAACTCGCTGTGAATGGCGGCAAGCGCCCCGTCGGGATGGTCCGGGTCGATGAACCCAAAGGACAGGCGCTCGAGTTCATCGTCGGTCAGCTTGGCAAAGGGCACGGCGCCGAGCGCATGCGCCTGGCAAATGAGCGCCTTCATCAGGGGTTTTGCCGGCAGCGCGCCGTTGATTTCAAACAGCTCGCCGGGCTTGAGCCGGAGGGACTGGCAAAGCAGCAGCTTTGCAAGGGTTGTCAGGCGTTCGTCTTTCATGTGTAATTTTCTCCTTTCGCCGGATGGGGGCGCCGGAACGCGGCGATCAGGTTTTCATACCGCATAACGGCGGCGTCCATAATGTCGTTCCAGGAGGCGTAGATGGTCCTGCGCGCATCCCGGCCCAGCGCAGCGGTTGCTTCCGGGTCGTCCAGCGCCCGGCGCAGCACGGCGGCAAGGCTTTGCGTCGTGTCGTCGCATAAAAAGCCGTTTTGTCCGTCGGTCACGGCTTCCGCGGCGCCTGTGCCGCGCACCACAACGCTGGGCGTTTCCATTGCGGCCGCTTCGCGCACGACCATGCCGGACGTGTCGTACAGCGACGGGAATACAAACAGCGCCGCCGCTTCATACAGGCCGTAAAGCAGCCGTTCCTCCGTGATGTGCCCTGTAAATACCGTACGGGCTGCCAGGCCGAGCGCGTTTGCCTGATTGCGGATGGCGGCCGTATCCGGTCCCTGCCCGGTCAAAACGAGCGTGAACGTCCGGCCCTCGGCCGCCAGCGCCGCACAGGCTTCCAGAATCCGCAGGATATTCTTTTTCCAGTTGAGCTGACCGCAGTACATAAGCACGTTCTGCTCCGGCAGCTGGAACGTCTCGCGCGCAAGCGCACGGTTTTCCGGCTGGGGCGCCACATCCGGCGTGCCGTTGGGCATGACCACGATATCGCCGGAATAGCCGTAATCATGCAGCGTTTCAGCGCTGCTCTGGCTGACCGTCCAGACCTCGTCGCAACGCCCGTAAAAGTTTACAATCAGCCGCACGCCCATGTTGGCCAGCATCTCGGCGCGCGTAAGCTGATAAAAATCGTCATAATAGCGCGAGTGGAACATGCCGATTACAGGCACGTTCTTGCGGCGGCCGATACGCAGCGCCTCCGACCCTGCGATGAAGGGGCTGTGGACATGGATGATATCGAGACGCGCCCTGGCAATACGCGCTTCATAATGCGAGTCGAGCAGCGGAATGCCGGAGTGGTACTGCCTTTGCATCGGCACGTCCATGCTGATGAAATCGATCAGGTCAAAGGGCAGCCCGCCGCGGTAGCCCATGTCCGCCATCGGCGCGATCACATAGCATTCATGCCCCTTTTTTGCAAGCGAATCCGCATAGCTGAACACCACGCGTCCCACGCCGTCGACAATGGGCAGAAACGTATCGCTGAACTGACCGATGCGCATAGGTACATCCCTCGTTTGACAGTAATTTTACATCGGCGCGGGCCCCCGCGCACGTAAGGAAACCGTGAGGCCGTCAAAAACGTTGTTTTTTGACGGGTAACCGCATGGCGCCTCTCGCCCCACGGGCTTCCGCTCGGCAGGCAACACAGGGAAACCGCCCAAGCCGGGCGATCCGTTCCGCCGGCAAATCAGGCGGAGCCGAAACGAATCTCCTGGAAGGCCGCGGCCCTCCGAGCCCGCACATGGCTTTTTTGACAGGCTGCGTAATACCTGTATTATACCACGAATCACCAAAACAAACGAACTCTTTTGCGGTTGCTTCCAAACCTCGCATAAGGTACAATGAAATATACGATTTGTTGAATTTTGCAGATTTGCCACGGAGCAGAGAAGGCTCCGGCGGCGCGTCCGCCCGCGGGGAGCGCGAGGGGGCGCGGTCTGTGCAGAAGGGAACCCGACGCCGCCATGCAACGCCGCTATGCTGCGCTACTGATGCTGACGCTGTTGCTTGCCACGGCCTTAGCCGTGAGGGGGGGCGCGCACGCCGACATGGCGGCGCCGGAGACGCCCGGCGACTGCGACATGGACGGAGTGGTGACGGCGGCGGATGCGGCCGTGCTGCTGCGCGGCGCGATGGGGGTTTCCGGCTTTGGCGTGCGTGCGTCCGCCGCGGCGGACGTTACAAAAAACGACGTGATCGACACGGTTGACGTGCGCGCCGCGCTTTGGATAGCGGCGGGGCGGATTCCGGACCCGGTCAAATTTGTGGAACGCATCTCCACGGGCCTTTGCGGCGAAGAACTGTTCGACCGCTTCTGCTATACCGGCGTTAACGACGACGGGCAGGGGAATTACCAGAGCGCCAACGTCGGCGTCTCGGTGGAGCGGCGCGCCTATGCCGGAAGCGTTTGCTTCATCGCACAGATTTACGTGCAGGACATCCGCTGCTTTGCCACCGCCTTTTCCGGCGGCCGGTTCAAAGGCGGCAACAGCCGCGTAACCGATATGGCGCGCCAAAACAACGCGGTTCTCGCCGTTAACGGCGACTTCTGCTCGCAGCGCGACATGGGGCCCATAATCCGCAACGGTACGGCGTACAGCGCGCGGGCGAACAGCGATTGGGACACCTGCGTGCTCACCTATGGCGGCGAACTGCTTACCTTCCCATACCGGACGCTGGATGCGGATACGCTTGCGGAGCTTGGCGCATACCAAACCTGGGTGTTTGGCCCGGAACTGCTGGACGAAACGGGCAAAGCAAAAACCAGCTTCCGCAGCGCGGTGACGGCGGCCAATCCACGCACGGCCATCGGCTACTATGCGCCTGGGCACTACTGCTTCCTGGTGGCGGACGGGCGGCAGCGCGGGTACTCCGGCGGGCTGACCATGCAGGAACTTTCCGCGCTCTGTGAGGAGCTGGGGCTTGCGGCCGCCTATAATCTTGACGGCGGACGTTCGTCGGTCATGGCCACGCGATACGGCGCGATCAGCCGGCCCGTGGCGGGTGGGCGGGCCGTCGGCGATATTGTGTATATTCGGGAACCGGACGAATGAGACGGTTCCGCCCGCTTGCCGACGTTTAGGCAACAACTGCCCCGGTGCCCGGCGTAAGGACGCTGCGGGGGAAGCCCTCCGGCGGCGGTTAGGAGACGGACCCGTTCGGGATCGACACGGAAAGGACGCTATCGTTATGAAGCGCGTATTGGGCAGCATCCGCAGGGCGGACGAGCGGTATCACATGATTCAGGATGGCGACAAGGTGCTCGTCGGCGTATCCGGCGGCAAGGATTCGCTGCTGCTGATGGAGGCTATGAAGCTGTACCAGCGGTTTTCGTATACGAAATTCGACGTGTGCGCCGCCATGCTCGACCTCGGGCTGAAGGAACAGGATACGTCCGGCATTTCCGCGCTGGCGGAGCGTGTGGGGATCGAGTTCACCGTGGTTAAGACGGACATCGGCAAGGTGGTGTTCGAATACCGCGACGAGCGCAGCCCCTGCGCGCTGTGCGCCAAGCTGCGGCGCGGCGCGCTCAATACCTTTGCCGTGGAGCACGGCTGCAACAAGGTCGCCCTCGGCCATAACCGGGAAGACGTGATCGAGACGTTTTTCATGAGTCTGCTTTACGAAGGCCGCATCAACACGTTTGCGCCGGTGACCTATTTAAGCCGTCGCAACGTTACGGTCATCCGGCCGCTGATCTTTTTGCCGGAACGGTATGCGCTTTCCGTCGCCCGTGCGCGCGCTCTGCCGATTTTGCCGCCAAACTGCGACGTCGCCGGCAGCACCAAGCGCGAGGAGGCGAAGCGGTTGATTGCGCACCTGTGCACGCTTTCGCCGGATTTTGAAGAAAAGTTCATGCATGCGCTGTGCACAACGGAGACCTATGGTCTGTGGGACCGCATGCGCCTGCCGCCAGACCAGCCGGACGACGGCGCCGCAAAGAAAAATGCCCCGCACGTGGATGGATAAAGCAGGCAAAGGGGGACTTCGGCCTTAACAAGCAAAGCGCCCAAACCGGGCGCTTTGCTTGCGTTAGCTCTCGTCAGTGACGATCTTGCCTGCGGCCGTCTCGCATCGGCCGCAGGCAAGCCTTGGGATGTTTTATCTATCACATAGCATAAAGTCGATCAGCCGGGCTACATCCTCGGATTCTTCCGCATTGAGCGTGATGCTCACCGGGCGGTCCTGCGGATAAACGTCGGTCAGAAGGTACTGCAGCGGAGCGTTGGCGCGGATATCCTCGCGCCGGCCGTTGGCCATTACCATTTCAACCGGGCCTCTGCAGTGGTTAATTGTGTCGCAAAACATCTGCGTGTTGTGAACGTTCATCTGTAACATTGGAATCCCTCCTGTCTTGTTATGTTACTTCCCCTTGCTATCTTCTCTCTTTGATGTTATAATAATACTGTCAATTTTAAGATAATACAATCATTATGACGTCAAGTTTTATAACAATTCTGCCAAACAGGGGTGGGATATGCAGTTTTCAGAGCTTATTTTGGATAAGAACCTGCGCGAGGTCGTGACCCGCGGCACGCCGATGTTTCCGTGTTCGTACTATGACTCGGACATGCGCATGCACGTTGGCAACGAGGTTCCCTGGCACTGGCACGAGGAGCTGGAGCTGACCGTGGTGTCCGAGGGGGCCGCGATGGTGGGCTGCGGCGAATCCGCCTTTGCGACGCATCCGGGGCAGGGCTTCTTCATCAACAGCAACGTGCTGCATACGCTCCGTCCGCCCGACGGGGGCAACTGCCGCTACAAAACGCTTGTGTTCCATCATTCCCTGCTGTCCGGCGCGCCGGAAAGCGTATTTGAGCAAACATACATGCGTCCCATTCTCAACAGCAGCAAGCTCGAAACCCTCTGCTTCTCCCCGGAGATCGCCTGGCAGAACGAAGCGCTTACGCATCTCGCCCTCGCATTCGAGGCCATTGAGAACCGCGCCTTCGGCTATGAACTGCAGGTGCGGGAAAACCTCTCGCATGTGTGGTATCTGCTGGCGCTGCACACCAAATCCATCATCTCTTCCGGCAAAACCATCACCAGCATCGATGCCGCGCGGCTCAAGCGCATGCTCGAGTTCATCCACAAAAACTATGCCGAGCCCATCACCGTGGCGGAAATTGCCGCGGCGGCCGATATCAGCCTGAGCGAGTGCTACCGCTGCTTTCAGCGCATCATGGGCCAGGCGCCCATCGCGCGGCTGACCAAATACCGTATCCACCGCGCGGTCAACCTGCTGGAGGACACCAACATGAGCGTGACGGAGGTCTGCTACGCCGTGGGGTTCAACAGCCCCAGCTACTTTACCAAGGTGTTTACCGCGCGGCTTCACTGCACGCCGCGTGAATACCGGCAGCGTGAAAAAATGCGTGCGCACAAGTGACCGGTTGTGTCTGTGGCATTTTGCTTGACACCCTGCTTGCGAAAGCCGGATGAGTCGCGCGGCACAACACAATTTTTCAGCACACGTTCCACATACGCATCCTCCGGCGTAAAAAGCGCCGGGGGATATGGCGTGCCGGATGGTTGCCGCGCTTTACCAGCCCTCCAGCTCCCACCTGCTCAACGCGTTTGCGTCCGTAGACTGGCGGACGACGCGCCGCGTTTCCATCGTGCGAATCCGAACGGGCTCGTTCCGTCCGGCATGGATTCGCTCCAGCAAAAGCGCAACGGCCTCCTCTCCCATGCGCTGGCGCGGCACGGCCACCGTGGTCAGTGCGGGCGCGATCAGCGTGCCGGGAAAGCTGTTGTCAAAGCCCGTGACGGCGATCTCCTGTGGAATGCGCAACCCCCGCTCCGTAATGGCGCGGATGCAGCCGACGGCCGTCTGGTCGTTGCCGCATACCACGGCGTCCACAAGCGTGCCCGAGTCAAGCAGCGCGCGCATGCAGCGGTATCCGCCCAGCGGCGTAAAATCGCTTTCCAGAATAAGGCGCTCATCCACGGCGCGCCCCGCGCGCACCAGCGCGTCAAAATAGCCCGCCCGCCGCGCCCGGCTCATTTCATACCGCATCGGCCCGGAAATGTGCGCAATCCGCGCGCGTCCCAGCGCGATCAGGTATTCGGTCATGTCTGCCGCCGCGCTGCGGTTATCCACCACGATCGCGTCAAGCCGTCCGCCGGGGCTGCTCTCCAGCCCAACCGCGGGGATGCGCTTTCCGTTGATCTCCAGACCGGCCAGTTCTTCAAAATACGCGTCCGCATCCGCATCCGCGCAGGTGGCGATGATCAGGCCGTCCGCCCGCTGGTTTTTGATCTGGCGGACACAGCGGCGCTCGATTGAAAAATCCTCCTGCGTTTCATAGATGCTCAGCGAGTAGCCGCCCCTTGCCGCCGCAAGCTGCATGCCGCGCAGCGCCACGGGAAAAAACACGCTTGTAATCGACGGCACGATGACGCTCAGCGCGCTGGTACGCCCGCTTTTCAGTCCGCGCGCAACCGGGTTGGCCTGATAGCCGGTTTCCCGCACCGCGGCAAGCACGCGTTCGCGCAGCGGCGGACTGACGGGCTTGGTGCCGTTGAGCACATTGGATACCGTGGAAATGGCCACGCCGGCATGCTCGGCAACGTCCTTGATACCGGCGGCATTTTTGGTCGAAACGGTCACTGCCTGAGTCGCTCCTTCATGTTGGCAAGCCAGTTGCGCGCCGCCGTATCCGGGTCCGGCAGCGGCAGGCACTCGGCGCTGATATCGCCATTGTACCCGATCTCGCGCAGCGCGGCAAGCTGCGCAGGGAAGTCCGTATGCCCGCAGCCGGGAAAGCGCCTGTTGCTGTCCGCAGCGTGGTAATAGGCAAGGTACGGCGCGCACGCGCGGATGACCGACACCGGATCGGCCTCCTCGATGTTCATGTGGAACGCGTCGAGCATCAGCCGCGTGTTGGTCAGCCCGTTTTCCTCAATAAACGCCTTTACGTCCAGCGCGCTGCAAAAGTAATTGTTCTCATAACGGTTGATGGGTTCAAACACCATGGCGACCTTCCGCGCGCGCGCATGCGCGTCGGCTATGCGTACCGATTCCGCCAGCCGCGCCGCATATTCGTCGTAGCGTGTAAAATCGGGCACATTGCCGCGCAGGCAGCCGATGATGACCACGCCGCCAAGCACGGCCGCAGCGTCGATAAAGCGCGTCAGGCGCGCAACGGCCATACTTCGCCGTGCCGAATCGTCGTCAATGAGCGAAAGCCCGTCGTTGACATACGCGCGCCCCGTGCCAAGCGCGGAAACGGCAATGCCCGTTTGGGCAAGCGTCGCAAGCAGGGCGGGCATATCCAGCTCCGCCGGGTCGGCCACATGGAGTTCCACGCAGTCGTAGCCAAGCCGCCGCGCATAGCGCACACCCTCGCAGAAATCGCCCTCGTACAAAAATGGCGCGGCGCCGGTGATCTTTCCTGTCATCGTCAGGCTCAGGCGGGGGGAAAAGGACGGTTTTTGCATGCCCAGCGCCTCCGCATGCGTCCGGATATGCGCGCGCACCGCCTCGTCCACCGCGCTTTTTTGCCGCGTCAGCGCCGCAAAGATCGCTTTGCGCAGCGGCGATTGCGGGCCAATCAGGTACCCGTATGTAATGTGGATGAGCTGGCGGCTGTCGTCGAGGTCGAACAGGCCCGGAAGCCGCGCATCGGAAAGCGCAGCGGCATTCGGTATGCGGCCCGGCTCCGCGTCAACGTGATAGTAAGCGCGCGCCTGCCCAAAATGCTCCCGCGCGCAGGCGTGGATGCGGCGGTAAAGCCCCGGCTCATGCCGCGCCAGCGTACGTACGGCGACAAGCCAGCTTGTGCCGGAGGTCTTGAGGTGGAACCGACCGCCCGTTGCGGGCGCAACCAGCCCGAAAATGGAAAACTTGTCGCTGCCGGAATGCAGGCTCAGTTTGTGGCCGAACAGATCCGCAATGCGCGCGTGCATGGCCAAGTCGGCGGCAAACGCTTCCGTTGAGCCAATATAGTCCACGCCCTTGTGGAATTTGCCGACAAAGCGCGGAGCAAGGCTGGTAAGCGTGACGCCGCGGCGGGAAAGCGCATCGGAAACATAGTAATGCGCCAGAGGAGTTGTGCGCTCGCTCGTTTCGTCCAGGGAAAGCTCAAAGTCGATCTCGCGCCCGGCGGGCTGCAAAATTTCGCGCCAAACCTCCGCGGCATACGCCACCGCGCCGTCATAAACGCGCATGGTTTGGCGCAGCGCGGCTTCGTCCGCGTCAATGTTAAGGCTGCGCAGCGCAACGTCGCCGCGGTAGCGCGCAATCGTCGCCCCCTCCTGCTCCCCCCGTGTTTCCAATTGCAGATTCAGTACGTCGGAGCAGTCCAGCGTAATCATGCTGCACCCGGCGGCAACCGCGGCGCGGATGTCGCCCATGCATTTCAGGTGGTCGCCGTCCGCGCCGAAGCCCGCGCGCCATCCGGCGCAAAGCGCGGCAAAGCTTGCAGCGTCGATGACGTCGTCAAAGGTGCGGCCCGTCAGGCTCATCTCCCGCATGCTCTGCTGCGCCGGCACGGGCAGCAGCCGCGTGCCCGAAAGGCCGGCAAGCTGTGCCGCGCCCATCGTGCCAAGCCGGTCGCCAAGGCCAATGGTCGCGGCGGTTCTGCCCAGCGCGCGCGGCGCGGTCCACGGCAGCGCAGCGTTGAGCGCCAGGCGGTTTGCATGGGTGCATGGACACAGCAGGAGGCCGCCCGTCAGCGCTCCCTCGAACATCCCGGCCGCCGGGCCGTCGACGACGAGCGTATCCACGCCGTCGATACGCGCCATTGCAAACGCCGCTCCGTCGCCGGACAGCGCATACGACGCGGAATAGCCCGCAACGCCGCGATTGGGCAGGGCGGCCGCCAGCCGCATAAACAGTTCCACGGTCCCGCTCGATTCGCTCATACGCCACCTCCAAAGAAAGATCGTGCGGTTCTTCGTTCGGGGCTGAGACTCCGTCCCAAATCCGGCTCAGAGGGCCGCGTCCATCCCATGCTGCAAACGGGATTCTCAAGGACGATGCCCTTGAGCGGAGGTTTGGAGGCAGAGCCTCCGACAGCCCGTCCTTCCCGTTCCCCCAATGGAATTTCAAAGGACGGCCGCCCCTTGGGGGGATGGGGGAAGATCCCCGTCGGCACCATCCCGGCGAAAAGCCGCGCCCCGTTCAAAAATATCGTTTTTGACGGGTTTGTTTCAGTCGATGAAAATGCCGCGCCTTGGCAGTTCGTGCACGCTCTTCCAACCCTCGCTGAGCGGCTCGCGCAGACAGGGCTCGATCTCCGCATACGGGCGCAGGGAGAACTTCGTGGGATCGGGCACCTTGCCCGCCGGGTAGGCCGCAAGCACGTCCTCAACCATGCAGTTGAGATACTCGCAGATGGCCGCAATGGCGCGCTTTGCCCGCCGCGGTTCCCCGCGGGAGGGATAACCCACCACGCCCTCCGGCGTGCCGAAGCGCTCGATCACGCGGTGACCCTCCGCCTCGGACCACTTGTTGGGCCGGTGGAACGAGTCCACGGAGCCGTCGTAGAACCCGTCGTCCAGCATGTCGAAGCTCCTGGACTGCGCGTCCACCACGCAGCTCATGTCCACCATGCCCGGGAACATCAGCAGCGCCACGGAGGTTTCCGCCTCGTCGGCGTGTACGAACGGCGTACTTACAAAGTCCGGCCGCTCGTCGCCCAGCGGATAGAAGAACTCGCGTACCGCACGGTGCCACTCGACCACCGTCGCAAACGCCGGCAGCTGATACCGCTTGAAAAATTCCTGAATGGCGCTTTCCATCATCCAGTCCTGCCCATGGTTGTTGACGAGGATGATCTTGCGGAAGCCGTCGTCCCACAGGCCGGCCATCACGTCGATGAGCGTATCGACCAGCGCCTTTTCAGCCACCATCACCGTGCCGGGCATGCCCAGGTGGTGATAGGGGTGCCCGCCGTAGTTGAGCGGCGGAAACGCCAGCGCAACCTCGTGGCCGGCCTTGGCGGTTTTGCGCCGCACGGCCTCGCAGATGCTTGTGCACATGAAGGTATCCAGCCCCGTGTTGTTATGGATGCCGTGGTTTTCCGTGCAGCCGACCGGCACGAGCACCACGTCGTTCTTACGCCGCTTCTCAATGACCAGTTTGCGCGGGGAGTTCTGGATGTAGCAGCCGGGCTTACCCAGTTCGCTGTCGCCCGGCACGCCGTAATCATCCAGGATTGCCTGAATCTCCGCCTCGGAAGCGTCCCAGATACGCTTCTTCAAGCGGCCGACCTTACTGTCCTCAAAGAAGATGTTTGGATATTCCGTGGTCAGATAGTTCGGTCCCATCGTTGCTCCTCCTTACTTGTCAAATGTCAACATGACTTTAAACGCCACATCCTTGTGGTTGCATGCAAGGTCCATCGCCTCGTCAAGCCGCTCAAACGGAATGTGATGCGTGTTGAGCGCGGCAAAATCGTACCGGTCTTTGATCGCGCTCATAAAGCGGATGGTGCGCTGCGCAAAGTCCTTGGTTCCGCCGGAGCCCTTGATCTTGAGCGTGCGCCAGATGGTTTTTCCGATCTCGATCGGGATTTTGCGCCCAATGGAATGGCCGATCAAATTGACGCGGCAGCTATGGCCCACGATATCGAATATCGATGCAATGGCCGCGTCGTTTCCGGAGGCCTCGACCAGCACCGAAGGCCCGTTTCCATCGGTTGCCTGAAGCAGCTGTTCCCGAAAGTCCGGCGCAAGCGAATCGAGCGCCACGTCCGCGCCATAGCGGCTCGCCCACTCACGGCGCGTCGGACTCGGGTCTGCAACGATGGTTTTCGCGCCGGAGGTTTTTGCCACCATGCATGCGGAAACGCCCACCGGGCCGCAGCCAAGGATCAGAGCCGTGTCGGACGCGTCGATGTACCCCCCGTTGCCCCAGATGCCAAAGTACCCGATGGAAAACGTCTCCACCCAGGCGCCCATCTCCTCGGGCCAGTCGTCCGGAATGGCGTGCGCGTACTGCTCCTCGATGATCATATACGTTCCCATACCCCCCGGCGAATCCGGACGGAAGCCCGCCTCGCGCATGTTCAGGCAGGCCGAGGGCATCAGGCCCTCCTTGCAGTTGCGGCATACGCCGCAGGCCATGACGCAATCGCCCGTGACTTTAACGCCCGGCTTCAGTTCGCGCACATCGGGCCCGATCTCCACAACCGTGCCGCCCCATTCGTGTCCGGGCGTATACGGCCCGAGATCATAGCGTCCCTCCGCCGACTTGCCCTCATAGCACTCCACGTCGGAACCGCAGACGCCGCAGGCGCCCACCTTGACGAGCAATTGATTGCCGGTCGGCGGCGGCAGCTTTACGTCCTCGATGCGCAGGTCAAACGGCTTGTGTAAAAAAGCGATTCTTGCCTTCATTGGTATACGGTCTCCTTTCAGTTTTTCATGGTCGGGATTGCAAACGGCGCATCCTGCTTCTCTTTTTTCATGGTCGGGTTGGAATACGGACGCATTTTTACCTGGAATTGAAACAAAATCTCAGAAGATTGGGTAGGAAAAACGTTTTTCTTCCTGTCGAATATATCACAGCCAACCCCCGCTGTCAACAGCGACTTTCAATTGCATCCTGCTCTTTTTTTCCGCTTGCGCCGCAGCCGCATGCATCCGTTCGAAATGAGCGCGGAAGTTGCGATACCGCCCGCAGCTCTGCTTCCGGACGGCGGAAGGAAACGGTATGCCGCCGGCTCCATAGGCAAATGGAGGATAAAAAAGACCCACCGCATTCTGGAACGGCGGCGTCTTTTCCATGATTCAGTCGCTTTCGGAAAACGTGATCGTCCCCATCGCGGGGCTGATTCTCACGTTTGTGGCTTGCTATGAGCTTATTTCGATGGTGGTTGACCGCAATAACCTCAACGACGTGGACACATGGATTTTTTTCAAGTGGGTGTTCAAAACGTTCTGCGCGGTAATGATCGTAACGAATACTTGGGCTATCGTCATGGGCGTATTCGATGTGGCGCAAAGCGTAGTGGGAAACGCGGCGGGCGTGGTGATCTCGGAAACGAGTATTGATATTACCTCCGTCCTCGGCAGTCTCGACACGCGCCTTGCGGAAATGGAGCTTGGGCCGCTGTTCGGGCTATGGTTTCAAAGCCTGTTCGTGGGGTTGACCATGAGCGCCCTAACGGTCTGCATCTTTGTGGTGATCTACGGCAGAATGATTGAAATCTATTTGGTTACATCCATCGCACCTATCCCGATGGCGACCATGATGAACCGCGATTGGGGGGCAGATGGGACAAAACTACTTGCGTTCCCTGCTGGCGCTGGCGTTTCAAGCGTTCCTGATTATTGTGTGCGTCGGCATCTATGCCGTTCTCGTCCGCACCATCGCTACCGATACTGACATTATGAAAGCCATTTGGACGTGCATGGGTTATACCGTGTTGTTGTGCTTTACACTTTTTAAGACGGGAAGTTTGGCAAAGAGTGTGTTCAATGCGCATTAAGCAAATTCGGCACATCCATTGAAAAACTATCATAATTATGATAAGATTGGTTTATCCTAATGGTGGAGGTGAAACAAATGCCGAACATTCGCCCTGTTTCCGATTTACGGAACAAATTTACGGAGATTTCAGAAACCGTACACGAAACGCAGCAGCCTATTTTCTTAACGAAAAACGGGTATGCGGATATGGTTGTTATGAGCAGCGACGCATACGAGAAGATGCAATTTGAAAGCGAAGTGTATTTCAAGCTCCGAGAAGCGGAGGTTGAAGCCCGCACCACAAATCAGCGATATTCACATAAAGAGGTTATGAGCGAGTTGCGCAAGCAGCTTGCGGCAAGGGTATCGGATGAAAAAGCCCTATGAGATTACCTATTTGCCGACTGCCCGCAAAGATGTATTCGACCTAATGCTGTATATTGCAGATCAGCTACATGCGCCGGATTCAGCCTTGCGGATTGTTGATGCGATTGATGAATCCGTTGAACGGCTTGCGACATTCCCTTATGCGTATCCGACCTATCGGACAATCAAGCCGCTGGCTACGGAGTATCGCATGTTGCCGGTGGAAAACTATAATGTTTTCTATACCGTATTGGAGGATGAAAAGGCCGTAGAGATTCATCGCGTATTATACGCGAAAATGGATGTAACGAAAAAACTGTAAACTAGATGGTATTGACACGTGTTATGCCAAGATTGCACACCAAATCACAATGCATC